>JANXYP010000360.1 GCA_025355955.1 Chloroflexota bacterium | reverse complement strand
AGATTGTAGATTGTAGATTGTAGATTGTAGATTGTAGATTGTAGATTGTAGATTGTAGATTGTAGATTGTAGATTGTAGATTAACCACAATATGGGGCGTGCTGATGTATGCCCCCACCCGAAAGGAACAAAACCGTGAATACCCGAAAGATGCTACCCACCCTGCTGTTCGTCATGCTTCTCAGCGTTACCCTGATGGCCTGCGATAGCAGCAGCAGCACCGGCAACCCAGGCAGCGGCGCAGCCAGCCAACCGACCACCTCCACCGCCAGCAACCCACCACCCAGCAGCGGAAACAGCGCCACCGCCATCCCCGCTGCGAGTGGCAACAGCGCCACCGCCAACCCTGCCGCCAGCTCAGGCTCAGGCAATGGCAAGCTCACCCTGGTCAAGTACGTGCCGTTGAAACTGGCTAGCGCGGCGGGAGACACTTACTACATTTACATGGGCATCATCAGGAACGACAGCAACGTTACCGTATCGCAGCCTACGATGCAGCTTATAGACGACAGTGGCAAGGTGAACGACGGCGCGAACGAGTCGCTGCTGGCCGAGGTTATCGAGTTGCCGCCCGGTCAGAGCGTTGGCTTTAACATGATGTATTTCGGAGCGCCGATTAAGAACCCCCAGTTCAAACTCACCGTCGACCCCACTGCTGGCCTCGCGTCGCTGTACGCCAATATGACCGTCCTCAGCCAGAAAGCAAGCACCTCGGCAGACGGCCATCATATGCTTACAGGCACGGTAAAGAACGACAGCGCCAAGTCTTCCGACCTGTGGTCGGTCAATGTCATTGCCTATGACGCAAGCGGCAATGTTGTAGATACCGGCAAAGGCAACGGCGCGAACGCAGGCAACGCCAATGATTCAGGCATCCCCTTCAAAGCTCAGAGTACGCAGAAGTTCAGCGTCACCTTGAGTGACCTCGCTGGCAAGGCGACCCGCTACGATGTGTTCGCCTCAGGCTGCACTTGCTAGTCCATGCAGGGCAAAGTAACGCCAATTCATTAGGGTGACAGTAGGTTTTCCGTAGGGGCGGGTCATGGCCCGCCCCGCTGAAGGGGCAGTCCAGCCCAACACCATCAAAGTCACCCCCAAGTAATGCCAATTAGCGATGGTGCCGCTATAGATTGAGGCAGGGCGAACAACGGCTCGCCCCTACAGAACTATAGCATCTCCCTGGCTAATTGGTATAAGTAGAAAGGCCCTGGCAGTGAACGATTATCCGGTATCCCGCTGGCTGGCAGGCGCAATTGCCGCTATGCTGGTCCTCAGCGTCATCTCGACCCTCAACGCGGCCCAGGCCGCCTCAACCAGGCAAACAGCGCTCTCCCCCACTAGCAGTAGCGGGCCAGCGCAGCCAGTTAAGCCCGGCAACGTCCAGGTCACAAGTGGCGTGAGCTTCGCCCCCCACGTTGATTACGCAGTCGGCAATCAACCCAACTCAGTGGCAGTAGCCGATATCAACCACGATGGCAAGCTTGACCTGTTGACCACGAACCAGAATGACGCTACAGTATCGGTGCGGCTTGGCGACGGCACGGGCGGCTTTGGCTCGGAGAGTCATTACTCGGTTGGTAGCGGCCCACAATCAGTGGCGTTGGGAGGCTTTGACGGCTCCGGCAACGCCGACCTGGTGACCGCGAACTACGGTAACAATAACGT
Source organism: Chloroflexota bacterium (assembly GCA_025355955.1). GTDB lineage: Bacteria > Chloroflexota > Chloroflexia > QHBQ01 > QHBQ01 > QHBQ01. The sequence continues at coordinate 11,742 of JANXYP010000360.1, read as the reverse complement.
ATCGGTGCGGCTCGGCGACGGCACGGGCATCTTTGGCCCAGAGAGTCAGTACGCAGTTGGTAGCGCTCCCAAGTCAGTGGTGGTAGGCAGTTTCAATAGCGACGATGACATCGCGACCGCAAACTACGGTGACAATAGCGTATCGGTGCTGCTCGGCAACGGTGGTGGTAGCTTTGGCGTTGAGAGTCACTATGCAGTTGGTAACCAGCCTATATCGCTGATGGCGGGTGACTTCAATGGCGATGGCAAGCTCGACCTGGTGACTGCAAACTATGGGGGCGGTAGCGTATCACTGCTACTGGGTATCGGCGCGGGCAGCTTTGGCGCGTCCGCTAGTTACCTGGTAGGTACCCATCCCTACTCAGTGGCCGTGGGTGATTTCAACGGCGATGGCAAGCTCGACCTGGTGACCGCAAACCAGCCTGACGCTACCGTAACCGTGCTGCTCGGCAACGGCGCGGGTGGATTTGGCACGGCGATTCCTTACGCCGCTGGCCCCGCTCCCTACTCAGTGGCGGTGGGCGACTTGAACGGCGATGGCTACCCCGATCTCGCGGTGGCGAACTTCAGTGGTACCGTATCGGTGCTACTTAACGATGGTCACGGCAACTTTGGCACAGCGGTTGCGTTCGCAGTGGGTGACCGCCCCCAATCAGTGGCAGTGGGAGACTTCAACGGCGATGGCAAGCCTGACCTGGCAACCGCGAACGCCGGTGGCGGTAACGTATCGGTGCTGCTCAACACTACCATATCGGCGACTACCCCCACTCCCACGGATTGCGCCAACCCGTTCGTGGACACCAGCGGCAACATCTTCTATCCCGCCATCCATTACCTCTACTGCCGCAGCGTGGTCAACGGCACCGATGCCTCCCACTTCAGTCCGCACGGCAGCTCTACCCGCGCCCAGTTCGCCAAGGTGGTCGTGCTAGGCTTCGGCATCGTACTTTACACCCCACCGAGCGGCCCGGACTTCACTGATGTGCCAGGCAGTTACTATGCCTATACCTTCATCGAAACCGGCTTCCATAACGGCATCCTCAGCGGCTTCGACAATGCCACCTGCATTGCTGCTGGCGCAACCCCACCCTGCTACCTGCCCAATCGCCCCATCACCCGTGGGCAACTCACCAAGCTGGTGGTCAATGCTGCCCACTACACACTGGTTACACCGGGGGCGCAAACCTTCAGCGACGTGCCACCCAGCAACGTCTTTTATCTGGCAATCGAGACCGCCCACGCCAAAGCGGTGATCAACGGCTACCCCGACAACACCTTCGGCCCCAACCAGAACATCCAGCGCGACCAGATGTGCCAGATCGTCTACAAAGGCGTGACCACACCTTAGCGATTGCAGATTGCAGATTGCAGATTGTAGATTGTAGATTAACAATAACCTGGGGCGTGCGAATAAGCCCCCCGAAAAGGAAAACAAAGTGAACAATCGTCCGCTACCCCGCTGGCTGGCAGGCGCAATAGTCGCTATGCTGGTTCTCAGCGTCATCTCGACCCTCGATGCAGCGCAGGCCGCTCCAGCAAGGCAAGCAGCGCCCGCTACTAGCAGCAGACCCGCGCCGCAACAAGCAGCGCGGCCTGCGTCATCAAACAAGCCAGGTAACGTTCAGGTCACTGACAACGTGAGCTTCACCACCCACGTTGACTACCCAGTTGGCAATGGGCCGCTCTCGGTGGCGGTAGCTGACCTCGACCACAACGGCAATTCCGACTTTGTCACCGCGAACGCTGGCGGCAACAGCGTATCGGTGCGACTAGGCGATGGCAGCGGCGGCTTTGGCACGCAGAGCAGCTATCCAGTTGGTAGCACCCCGCAATCGGTGGCGCTGGACGATTTCAATAATGACGGTATTGCCGACATAGTAACTGCAAACCGCGATAGCAACAGCGTATCGGTGCGGCTCGGCAACGGCGACGGTAGCTTTGGCGCGGAGAGCCATTATCCAGTCGGCAGCAACCCCTACGCAGTGGCGGTAGGCAATTTTAGCGGCGACGAGGACATCGTAACCGCGAACTCTGGTAACAACACCGCATCAGTGCTGCTAGGCAATGGCAATGGCGGCTTTGGCGCAGCCACTCCCTACCTGGTCGGCACTAACCCTTACTCAGTGGCGGTAGGTGACTTCAATGGTGATGGCAAGCTCGACCTCGTGACCACTAATGCCAATGACAATGCCGTATCGGTGCTGCTCGGCACTGGCACCGGCAGCTTTGGCAACGCCAACAATTTCTCGGTGGGCAGTTTTCCCCAGGCTGTGGCGGTGGGCGACTTCAATGGTGATGGCAAGCTCGACCTCGTAACCGTAAATTACAATGGCAGCAACATCTCAGTGCTGCTCGGCGATGGCAGCGGTGGCTTCGGCACAGCGACCAACTTCGCGGTGAGCAGTCACCCCGATGCGGTCGCGGTGGGCGACTTCAATGGCGACGGCAAACTCGACCTGGCGATTGCTAATGCCGGTGCCAATACCGTTGCCGTGCTGCTCGGCGATGGTGCAGGCTCCTTTGGTGCGGCAACCAACTTCGCAGTAGGCTCATTCCCAACGTCAGTGGCAGTAGGCGACTTCAACAACGATGGCAAGCTCGACCTGATCACCACGAACTATGATGATAACAGCGTGTCGGTGCTACTCAACACCAGCACGCCAGCAGCTACCCCCACACTCACGCCCGGCCCGACCGCCACGGCCACCCCCGACCCCTGTGCGGTGGGCTGGAGCGAACAGGCTGCCTATCCCATCAATGTCGCTGACGAGGCAATGGCGGCGCAGGGGGGTAGCCTCTACAGCTTCGGTGGGGCTAACAGCGTTGGCGTAACCGCAACCTATAAGTATGACGGCGCTAGTTGGACACCGCTAGCGCCCTTGCCCGAAGCTCGCTTTACTGACAGCGCGGTTAGCGACGGCACTAATATCTACATCCTCAACGGGGCAGTACCGGGAAGCGGGTCGCATACCCACACCCTCTACCGCTACAATGTCGCGGCCAACACCTACACCTTGCTCGCTAACCCTCTCGAAGGGACAAGCTACCAGGCGGCGGTCTATTTGGGAGGCAAAATCTACCGCATCGGCGGTTATGGCTCAAGCGGCGCTCTGAGCAGCGTCGAGGTGTACGACATTGCTGCCAACTCGTGGACGACCGACACCAGCTACCCCATCGCCATCTTCTCCCCGGCAGCAGTAGCTTTGAATGGTTACATCTACGTGATGGGTGGTCAAGTTAGCAACGGCTCACTTAGCGCCAAAACCTATCGCTTCAATCCCGCCACGCACATCTGGGACGATGGCTCGATCGCCGATTTGCCCCAAACTCGCGGCAGCAGCGCAACTGGCATCGTCAATGGGCAGATTGTGCTGGCCGGTGGCAATGTGGATGGCAGCAATGGCAGTGACAGCGTCATCACCTGGGACCCGGCCAGCAATTGGTTGAGCCTGCCCAATATGGTTGCCCCTCGCTTCGCAGGCGCGGGCGATACCCTCGGCAATGCGCTATACGTGGTCGGTGGTCTAAACGCTGATTATTTTACTACCTACAACGACAACCAGCGCTATGCGCCGAACGGCTGTGGTACGCCAACCCCTACGCCTGCGCTAACCAACACCCCCGCGCCAAGCAACACACCCGGCGGGCCGACCAACACCCCCGCGCCAACCAACACGCCCGCTCCCTCGCGCACCCCCGGCGGGCCAACCCCCACCGATTGCGCCAACCCGTTCGTGGACACCAGTGGCAACATCTTCTACCCCGCTATCCATTACCTCTACTGCCGCAGCGTGGTCAACGGCACCGATGCCTCCCACTTCAGCCCACATGGCACCTCTACCCGCGGCCAGTTCGCCAAGGTGGTCGTCCTCGGCTTCGGCCTGCCGCCCTACACCCCGTCCACCGGCCCCGACTTCACCGATGTTGCTGCCAACTACTATGCCTACACCTTCATCGAAACCGGCTTCCATAATGGCATCCTCAGCGGCTTCGACAATGCCACCTGCATTGCTGCTGGCGCAACCCCGCCCTGCTACCTGCCCAATCGGCCGATAACCCGCGGGCAACTCACCAAGCTAGTAGTCAATGCCGCGCACTACACACTGGTCACACCGGGGGCGCAGACCTTCAGCGACGTGCTGCCCAGCAACGTCTTCTACCTGGCAATCGAGACTGCCCACGCCAAAGCGGTGATCAACGGCTATCCCGACAACACCTTCCGCCCCAACCAGGCCATCCAGCGCGACCAGATGTGCCAGATCGTCTACAAAGGGGTGACCACACCTTAGCGATTGCAGATTGCAGATTGCAGATTGCAGATTGCAGATTGTAGATTGTAGATTGTAGATTAACAACAACGTAGGGGCGCACTGATGTGCGCCCTTCTGCAATTCCCTGCCGCCTGCTCTGTTTTTGTGGTAAAATAAGCCGCAGCCTTGCAATCTGCAATCAGGATGGGGGTGATGACAATGAGCGAGTGGCAGCGCATCAAGCTGACCAGCCTGGCCTCATGCGCCGGTTGAGCGGCCAAGATGGGTCCGGGCGACCTGGCGCAGGTGCTAAGGCTTCTTAGCGAACAACATAACCACCCCGATCTGCTTGCTGGTATTGGCGAGGGGCTGGCCGACGATGCGGCAGTCTATCGCCTCAACTCCCAGCAGGCTATCGTGCAGACGGTGGACTTCTTCCCGCCGGTGGTGGACGACCCCTACACCTTCGGTGCGGTTGCCGCTGCCAACGCGATGAGCGATGTTTACGCCATGGGTGGCGAGGTGCTGTTTGCCCTGAATATCGCGGCCATGCCAGCGGATCTGCCCAGCGAGGTCGTCGCCGCCATCTTCCAGGGTGGGATGGACAAGCTGGCCGAGGGCGGTGGCATCATCGCGGGCGGCCACACCGTGATTGACCCTGAGCCGAAGTACGGGCTGTGCGTCACCGGCATTGTGAACCCAGCGCAAGTGTGGCACAAGGGTGGGGCGCAGCATGACGACATCCTGATACTAACCAAGCCGCTTGGCTGTGGCATTATCACCACTGCGCTGAAGCGGGGTTTGTTGACCGACGATAGCGAGGCGATGCAGGCGACGGTGGCCTCGATGTTGCACCTGAACATGGCTGCCAGCCGCGTGCTGCGCCAGTGGGGAGCGGCGGTTCATGCCGTCACCGACATCAGCGGCTTCGGCCTGCTCGGCCACGCGGCGGAGATGGCACGGCAGAGCGATGGAGTTAGCTTCGAGTTGTGGACTGATGGCATCCGTCTGCTGCCGGAGGTGATGCGGCTGGCGACAGCGGGCAGCCTGCCGGACGGGATGGGGCGCAACCGCAACTTCCTACTCGGCCAGATTGAAGGGAGCGTTGCGGCAGTCAGCTTCCGTAATGTTAGTGAGGTCTGGCAGTCAATCCTATTCGACCCTGAAACCAGCGGTGGGCTGCTGATCGCAGTCGCCAACGAGCAAGCTACACCGCTGCGCCTCGCGTTGCAGCAGGCGGGCGAAGCAGCGCAAATCATTGGCATTGCCCAACGCGACCCCGAAAACCCGGGCCATATGCGGGTCGTATCTGGCCCGCCAGTGCCATGAGCAAAACGATATACTACCAGATGGCGAGCAGTAGCTCAAGCGCAGCGATCGGGGAGATACCGAAGGTGCAGAGCGACAGCGGATTTGGCAGCGAACGGACTATCATCGTCTGGGCGTTGGGGCTGGCCTCGCTGGCGATCTACTACTTTGCCCTCACGCTGCCCTACTCACTATCCCAGTATTATGCCACGCCGCTACTGGATTTGGCGAAGATCAATAACCACACCTACACGAGCGGGCAGAACCTGATTGGCGCGTTCATTGCCCTGTTTCTCATCTATGGCGTGGTCTGGCTGCTGATGCCGCGCCTGCCCCATATCGGCTGGGGGCTAGGGCTGGCGATCATCGCGCTGCCCGCTATGTTTATCGTGGCGCTCACCTTTGTCTATCCAGTCGGCGCGGCGGACATATTCGACTACATCATGCACGCACGGCTGCTGCCGATCTATGGCGCAAACCCATTTACGGTGTTGCCGGTGCAATTCCCGAATGACCCGTTTCTGCACTACATCGCCTGGCCCTACACCACCTCGGCTTATGGCCCGCTGTGGGAGCTAATCGCGGCAGTAACTGGCTGGCTGGGCGGCGACAGCCTGTGGGCCAACCTGCTCTACTTCAAGGCGCTGGCGATACTCAGCTACTTCATCAACGCGATGCTCATCTATTTCATCGTGCGGCGGCACAACCCCGCCTGGTTGTGGCGGGCGATGGTTTTCTACCTGTGGAATCCGCTGGTGCTTTTCGAGATCGCCGCCAACGGTCACAACGATATGCTGATGATGACCGGCGTGCTGGCGGCGATCGCCGCGCTCGACTGGCGACGCCGCGCCCTGGGCTATGCCGGAGCCAGCGCTTTCCTCGCGCTCGGCACGCTGGTCAAGTTTCTGGCCGCGCCGTTCCTGCCTCTGCTCTGGGTGGATAGCTGGCGCAAGCTGCACGGGCAGTCGCTCAGTCGGCGGGTAAGTGTGATTGCCATTGGCGTAGGAGTAGCATTGCTGCTGGCGGTTGCCTTCTATCTGCCTTTCTACGAGCCGGGAGTGGACATCCTCAGCGCGGCGCGGCGCGCCGATATGTTCACCGCCAGCGTTCCCAATGCGGTGAAGATGGGGCTGCAGAGTAGCGGCTTCGACGCGACCTTTGCTGCTACGGTCGCCCGCAATCTGGCACTCGCGCTGCTGGGGGTATTCTATCTATGGCAGATGGCCCAGTTGTGGCGAGGGCGCACCACCCTGGTGCGGGCAGGCTTCGAGGTGCTGTTCTTCTACCTGCTGATCAGCATTCTCTGGTTCCAGCCGTGGTATCTAATGTGGCTAGTCGCCCTCGCCCCGCTCATCCCCGACGGGGGGGTGCAGTTGCGTACCTACGTCTTCTGCGTCACCGCGATGGCGAATTACGTGGTCTGGGATATGCTGTTCTTCTGGGTTTACCGCACCATCCCTGAAGTGGAGTGGGGTTCGCTCTATTTCGTCTACCCCTTGCCGCTGCTGCTCAGTGTCGGCCTCTGGCTTTACGTCATCATAAACAAGAAAAGGACAAAACAACTTGCTGAAGACGCTGGTAATTATTCCGACCTACAACGAGCGCGAGAACCTGCCCGAAATAGTGGCGCGAGCGTTGGAGCAGAGTGACAGCATCAATGTGCTGGTGGTCGACGATAACTCGCCGGACGGCAGCGGCGCGGTGGCCGATGGGCTGAAGGTGGAACACGCTGGCCGCGTCGAGGTGATGCACCGTGCAGGCAAGCTAGGCCTCGGCACCGCCTACATCGCCGGTTTTAAGTACGGGCTGGCCCAGGATTATGAGGCCATCTGCGAGATGGATGCCGACTTCTCCCACGACCCCGCCTACCTGCCCCGTCTGCTTGCCGCGCTGGAGGGTGGAGCCGACCTAGCGCTCGGTTCGCGCTACCAGCGTGGTGGTGGCACCCGCAACTGGACGTTGCCGCGTAAGCTGATTAGCCGCTTTGGGTCACTCTACGCCCGCCTCATTCTCGGCGTGCCAGTCAACGACCTGACCGGCGGGTTCAAGGCGTTCAAGCGCAGCACCTTGGAGCGGCTAGACCTTGATCGGATCAAGTCAAACGGCTACAGCTTCCAGATCGAGATGACCTACCGCGTCCACAAACTAGGCCTGACCATCGTGGAGGTGCCGATCATCTTCGTCGACCGGCGGGTGGGCCAGAGCAAAATGAGCCGCAAGATCTTCATGGAGGCGGTGATGATGGTTTGGAAGCTACGGTTGGGGTTGGTTTAGTGAAGTAGCGTCAAGCGCCCGCTGATGGTTGTCAGATTGCCCAGAAGCTATTATAATCCAATCTATTCAACCAGCTTTAACCGTTTGTCGTTTCGTGGCTACCTCACGAGAAAGTTTATGTCCAACCCACCATCCGGCATCGTCACCTTCCTGTTCACCGACATCGAGGGCAGCACCCGCCTTTGGGAACAGCGCCCTGCCGCGATGCGCCCCGCGCTAGCCCGGCATGATGCGCTGCTGCGCGAGGCGATCGAGGCACACGGCGGCTACGTCTTCAACACGGTCGGTGATGCCTTCTGCGCCGCATTTGCCTACCCTGGCGCTGCGTTGGCCGCTGCGCTAGCTGGGCAGCGGGCGCTGCGCGCCGCCGATTGGGGCGAGGTTGGCGTAATCAAGGTACGCATCGCCTTGCACACGGGAGCGGCGGAGGTACACAACGGTGATTACCTGGGGCTATCCCTCAGCCACGTCGCCCGCTTGCTTGGCGCGGCGCACGGCGGGCAAACCCTGCTATCGCAGGTGACGCAGGAACTGGTGCGCGACCATCTGCCCGCCGGTGTATCGCTGCGCGACATGGGTGAGCGGCGGCTCAGAGACCTGACCAGCCACGAACATATCTACCAGCTAATCACCCCCGACCTGCCCACCGAGTTCCCTCCGCTACGCACTCTCGACTTGCGCCGCAACAACCTGCCCGCCCAGGCCACCTCGTTTGTGGGTCGTGAGCAGGAGCTGGCCGCCGTGCTAGGGCTGCTGCGCCGCCTTGCCGTGCGTTTGCTCACTCTGAGTGGGCCGGGCGGCAGCGGCAAGACCCGCCTCAGCTTGCAAGCCGCCGCCGACTTGCTCGATGAGTTCGAGGAAGTCTACTTCGTACCGCTGGCGGCAATCAGCGACCCCAGCCTGGTCGCCTCGGCGATTGCCCAGACTCTGGGTGTGAAGGAAGAAGCGGATCAGCCGTTGCGCGATGCGCTCAAGGCTTATCTACGCGACCGCCAGACGTTGCTGGTATTGGACAACTTTGAGCAGGTGGTAGCCGCCGCCCCGCTGCTCGACGAGTTGCTGGCCGCCGCGCCGCGCCTCAAGCTGCTGGTCAGCAGCCGCGAGGTGCTGCACCTCTACGGTGAACAGGAGTACGCGGTGCCACCGCTGGCTCTGCCCGACCTGAAGAAGCTGCCACCGCCCGACCGGCTTGGGCAATACGCCGCCGTCGCGCTGTTCACTGCCCGTGCCGCTGCCGCCCGCTTCGATTTCGCCCTCACTGCCGCCAACGCCGCCGCCGTCGCGGGTATCTGCGCCCGCCTCGATGGGTTGCCGCTGGCAATTGAGTTGGCTGCCGCCCGCATCAAGCTGCTCACTCCCCAGCGTATCCTCACCGAGTTGGACCATCGCCTCAAGTTGCTGACCAGCGGCGCACGCGACCTACCAGAGCGCCAGCGCAGCCTGCGGGGGGCGATTGACTGGAGCTACGATCTGCTCACCGCTGCGGAGCAGCAGCTATTCGCCCGCCTGGCCGTGTTCGTGGGCGGCTTCACCCCCGATGCGGTCGAAGCGGTATGCGGCGAGGGCGAACCGTTGTTCGCCCCTACCGACCCCAGTGTTCCCCAAGGGGCGAGGGAAGAAAGCAAGTCAGCACTCAGCACTCAGCACTCAGCACTCGATGTCCTTGCCTCGCTGGTGGACAAGAGCCTACTGCGTGCAGTAACCCCCTCCCCCGAGATGGGGGAGGGCTGGGGCGGGGGCGAAGCCCGCTTCATGATGCTGGAAACCATCCGCGAGTACGCTGCCGAGCGGCTGGCAGGCGCTCAGACCGGGCGCTATACGGTACAGAAGGCGCTCCATGAGTACGCTGCCGAGCGGCTGGCCGAGCGCGGTGAGGAGGATGGGCTAAACCGCCGCCATGCTGAGTATTACACCGCGCTGGCGGAGCTGGCCGAGTCGAAGCTGCGCGGTGCGCGGCAGGCCGAGTGGCTAGCCCAGCTGGAGCAGGAACATGATAATATCAGGGCCGCGCTTGGTTGGTTGTTGCAGAGCAATCAGGCTGAAGCCGCGCTACGGCTGGCCGGGGCGATGGGGCGGTTCTGGTACGTTCGCAACTACCTAACTGAAGGGCGCAACTGGCTGGATGCGGCGCTGAAGGGTCAGACGGCTAACACACAGCTTAGGGCGAAGGCGCTCACTGTAGCAGGGCGGCTAGCCTGGATTCAGGGGGATTATGCTATCGCCGGACCATTGGTGCAAGAGAGTCTGAGCATTAAGTATGCAATCGCCGATCAGCACAGTATTCCCGATTCGCTTACCTTGCTAGGCGGGATGGCCTGGTCGCAGGGCGACTACACACAGTCCCGCGCACACTATGAAGCTGCCCTGGCAATCCAGCGAGTGGCGGACGACGAGTGGGGTGTAGCAGCCTCACTCAACAACCTTGGCCTGATTGCCCTGGTTACAAAGGACTATGCCACCGCCAACGCGCTGTACGCAGAGAGTTTGACCACCTTCCGCAAGCTGGACGACAAGCGTAGCATTGCCAGCCTTCTCACTAGCCTGGGGTTCGTCGTCATTCAACAGGATCAACACGCGCAAGCGGCTTTGCTATTGCAAGAGGCGGTTGCCACCTTTGGGGAGTTGGGTGACCAACGCGGGGTAGCTGCCGCTCTCAGCGGTCTGAGCGAGAGCTACGCCCAACAGCATGATCTTAGCGGTGCAGTAGATACTGGCAAGCAGGGGCTACGCCTGTACCACGCCATTGGTGACAAATCTGGGATTGCGGATACATTCGTGCGGATGGCGGGCTATGCAGCAATCGAGAGGCAGTGGCTGCACGCCGCACGACTACAAGCTGCTGGCGAGATGCTACGCACGAGTATCGGCGCATCGCCTACTGAAGGTGGCAAGAGTGCCTACACTCAGATGCTGGCGGAAAGCGGCAGGCTTGATCATCCAACCGAGTTCGCCGCCGCATGGGACGCAGGCGCGGCAATGTCGCTGGATGCGGCGGTGGCGTATGCGCTGGCTGAGGACGCGCCTACAGTTGCCAAATTACACCCCCACAGGGTATAATTATGCTTACCAGCCGCTCATCAATTCAAACGGGCGGCAACTTTGTGCAATCCCCTGTTCTTGAACCTGACCTAGTGAAGGAAGCGTAATCCCTCATGATTCCCCTGAAGCTGAAACTGACCAACTTTCTGTCCTACCATGCCGAAGAGGTCGACTTCGCCGGTATCAAGCTGGCCTGCCTGTGCGGTGAGAACGGTGCGGGCAAGAGCGCGCTACTGGCGGCCATGACCTGGGCGCTGTGGGGTAAGGCCCGCGAGAAGGTCAGCGATGATGAGCTAATCGCGGTCGGAGCGCAGGAGATGGCGGTGGACTTCGAGTTCGCGCTGGGTAATCAGCTCTACCGCGTGCTACGCCAGCGCAGCAAGGTGAAGAATGGCGAGAGTCGTCTATCCTTCCAGAGTTGCAATCCCGACACGGGGATATGGATGTCTCACAACGAGCCGAACATTCGTCGCACCCAGACGGAAATTGACAAAACCCTGCTCATGGACTACGAAACCTTCATCAACTCGGCGTTTCTGATGCAGGGGCGGGCCGACGAGTTCGCCCGCAAAGCCCCCGGTGAGCGCAAGAAGGTGCTGGCCGAGATCCTGGGTCTCAGTTACTACGATGGATTGGAGATAAAGGCGAAAGAGCAGCGGCAGAAGGCGGAGATGGGGCTGCGCGACATTGACAACCACCTGCGCGTGCTTGAGCAACAGATTGCCGAATTGCCAGAGCAACGCATTCGCGCCCGCGAAACTGGCGACGCAGTGTTGGCCCTGGAACAGCAACTCGATGCCAAGGCGGCCATCGTCGAGCAACTGGCCGCCCGCTTCGCCCGATTGGAAGGCCATCACGAGGAGCAGATCAA
>JANXYP010000337.1 GCA_025355955.1 Chloroflexota bacterium | reverse complement strand
ACGAAGGTAAGCCGTTGTTCAAAATCGGCGACTTCCAGGTGAAAGAGGGAGCCTGGATTGTGATGATTATCATCCCGCTGATGGTGGCAATGTTCAAGGGGATTTACCGCCACTACAATCGCGTTGCCAGCGAACTCAGCGCGGCTGACCCCGATGAGGATGAGGTGATGCAAGAGGCCGAGCAGCTACGCCATCTGGCCGTCGTTCCTATCTCCTCGCTCAACCGTGTGGCTATACACACATTGGCCTATGCGCGTAGCGTATTCAGCAAGGTGCAAGCGATATACGTTACCGACAGTGAGGACGAAGGTGAAAAGCTGCAGCAGAGATGGGAGAAACTGATGATTGGCTCGGACATTCGGCTCATCATCCTGGAGTCGCCCTATCGCGCTCTGGTGCGCCCGCTGGTGACTTATGTTGACGACGTGCAGCGCAAGTATCCTGATCGACAGATCACGGTGGTGCTACCAGAGTTTGTGGCGCAACGCTGGTGGGAACACATCCTGCACAACCAGACCGCTCTACGGCTGAAGGGCGCGTTGCTCTTCCACCCTGGCATCGTAGTTACCAGCGTTCCCTACCACATCGGCAAGCCAATCAGCAGCACTAAGGCTGAGGGGGTCAAGGCTCCGCCTAGCGATGTTGCCAAGTCCTGACATTCACGATTTTAGGATCTTTTAAGACCAGCCCTTCCTTTTTAAGCCAGCTTTTAGCTGGCTTTTGCTATGCTTGGAGTTGCCAGTAGTTTGTGAATGATTGCACACAATTGCATCGATAGAAGGAGAAAGAAAATGACCGCCCTGATTATGATTACCGTCTTCGTCGTCTGGCTGCTCTACAGCTTCGTCTTCAGCAGCGGCGCTAGCAGCCCGCAGACAACTAATCTTCACTACGACATCCCCGATTTTGACGACGATATCGCGCCGCTAAACCCGACCGCTGCCCGCGACATCGCCGGGGTGCTTGCCCGCGCTCAAATAGAGGTCGGTGAAGCTATTAGCGAAAGGAGCTAACCGCTATGGACATTGGCGACATCGTGTATGTGGCAATCGTGATCGTCTTCTTCGCCATCTGCGTGGGCTACACCTACGCCTGCGACAAGCTGTAAGGAGGTAGGCCATTAATATCGAATATCTGGTGATGGGTATCATCAGCTTGCTCATCACAATCTATCTGATCTACGCACTAGTTAGGGCTGAGAAGTTCTAGCCTTTACGTAACAGGCTTGCGCCCAGCAATGAGGCGCGTTCAATCGTGAGGTAACCTATGACACTTAACGGCTGGCTACAGATAGCTATCCTTGTTGTGGCGCTGACGCTTATCACCAAGCCGCTGGGCCTTTACCTGGCGGCAGTGTTCGGCCCCGACCCGCAGCAGGGCAGTCGCGGGCGCACCTTCCTCGACCCGGTGCTGCGCCCAATCGAGAGGCTCATCTATCGGCTCACCCGCGTGAATGAGAACAAAGAGCAGAACTGGAAGCAGTATACCGTTTCGATGCTCGTCTTCAGCGCGGTGACGCTGCTGGTGACATACCTGGTGCAACGTATCCAGCAGGCGCTGCCGCTCAATCCCCAGGGGTTGGATGCGGTGTCGCCCGGCCTGGCCTTCAACACAGCGGCCAGCTTTACCACCAACACCAACTGGCAGAACTACTACCCTGAGACGACGATGAGCTACTTTACCACCACGCTGCAGCTCAACTTCCACAACTTCGTCTCCCCGGCGGTCGGCATTGTGCTGGCCGTCGCCCTGGTGCGCGGCATTGCCCGCCGCGAGGCGAATACCATTGGCAACTTCTGGGTGGACATGACCCGCACCATCCTCTACGTTCTCGTTCCCATCTCGATTGTGCTGTCTACCCTGCTGCTCTCCCAGGGCGTGGTGCAGAACCTCAACTCCTACACCCAGGTGACGACCGTGGAGGGTGGCACCCAGGGATTGCAACAGGGCCTACTTGCCTCGCAGGAGGCGATTAAGGAGCTTGGTAACAACGGTGGCGGCACCCTCAATGCTAACTCCGCCCATCCCTATGAGAACCCCACCCCGTTTTCAAACTTCCTGGAGATGTTCGCAATCCTCGCAATCAGCAGCGGCCTCATCTATATGCTGGGGGTGATGGTCGGCAATCGTAGACAAGGCTGGGCCATCTATGCGGCGGTGTTGTCGCTGCTACTCATCGGTATCTTTGTTGCCTATGCCGCAGAGGCAAGCGGCAATCCCAACCTTCATGGAGTCAACGCTACCGCAGTACAGGATGGGCCGAACGCGCAGGCGGGTGGCAACATGGAGGGCAAGGAGGTGCGCTTCGGCATCGCCAATAGCGCCACGTTTGCCGCGGTCACCACTGCTACCAGCACGGGCGCGGTCAACTCGATGCACGATAGCTTCACCCCCATCGGTGGGCTGGTGCCGCTGTTTAATATCGCGGTTGGTGAGGTCATCTTCGGCGGCGCGGGCGCTGGTCTCTACGGCGTACTGATGTTTGTCATCCTTGCGGTGTTTATCGCGGGGCTGATGGTGGGGCGTACCCCGGAGTTCCTGGGCAAGAAGATCGAGAGCCATGAGATGAAGCTGGTGATGCTTGGCATCCTCGTTCTCGAAGGCGGTATCCTGATCATGGCTGCCGCTGCCATCGTCAACCCCGATGCGCTGACCAGTTTGGCTAACCAGGGGCCGCACGGCCTCAGCGAGATCCTCTACGCCTACACCAGCACCATTGGCAACAACGGCTCTGCCTTCGCGGGCCTCAATGGCAACACCACATGGTTCAACACCACCCTGGGTATCAACACCCTGGTTGGTCGTTACCTGTTCATCGTACCAGTGATGGGTATTGCAGGCAGCCTTGCCCGCAAGAAGGTGGTGCCGCAGACGGCTGGCACCTTCCCGACTACTGGCCCGCTGTTCGTTGGCCTGCTGATCGGCGTGATCGTGATTGTCAGCGCGCTCACCTTCTTCCCCGCCTGGTCGCTCGGTGCCATCGTCGAGCACCTGCTGATGGGAACGGGAACCCAGTTCTGAGTGCTGAGTTAGAAGCGGAATATGTAAGGGCGAACCGTTGTTCGCCCAGGTTGGCGGAATATGTAGGGGCGAACCGTTGTTCGCCCAGGTTGGCGGAATATGTAGGGGCGAACCGTTGTTCGCCCAGGTTGGCGGAATATGTAGGGGCGAACCGTTAGATCGG
>JANXYP010000333.1 GCA_025355955.1 Chloroflexota bacterium | reverse complement strand
CGAACCTGTGTCAATGCTAAATGGAGCTTTTTGCCATTGTAATTGGCTAACTTCAGCATTGACGTAAGGCGGCATTTCTCCCCAACCCCCCGCTGGGGGCTTTTTGCCTAAAGCTAAGGCAGCATTTCTCCCCCAAACCCTCACTGGGGAGGGTGTGTTATACCAATTAGCGATGGTGCCTGTTGCCCCCAATCTGCAATCTACAGTCCTCCCAGCGGTCCAGTCTGGCGAGGTCGGCGGGCGGGGCGTGGGGTGACGGGGTGTCCGCTGGCAACCATCAGTGCGGCGACTGCCTCATCCACATCCATGTGTTCGTCGCCGCTTTCCGCAAGCGCGGGCGCAACTGACAGTGGCGCGGGCGGCATGGACGCTCCGTTGCTGGGGTCGGACAGGTCGTCAGGACTAAACGGGGCGATATCCACGCTGATGGCCTGATCGTCGGCAGGGGGCCACGACGGCAGGCCGGTGAGTAGATCAGCAGTCCAGGCTTGCGGCAGGGTGATGACCTCATCGTTGCCTTGCATCACTGCCTCAAGCTCTTCGTGAGTGAAATCCGGCACTCCGGCAATGTGGTCGAGGTCTTCCACCTGGTCGGGCGGGGCAACGGCGATCTTGACCTCAGTCCAGCCACTAGAGGTGTCAGCAACAAGGCGTAGGCGGGCCTGCGCCCCCCAGTTAGCGGCCTGGCCCAATGCACCCATCTCCTCGATCACCCCCACTGTCTGCTTCACAGCGGCGATGAACTGCGCTTCGGTCAGCGGCATGGTCCGCGCCGCCGCCCGCAGCACCGGCTGTGGCCCCAACCCCAGACCAATCGCGGGAACAGCAAGGGTTTCCACCAAGGGATGCAGTGGCCCGCTAATTGGCGCGACTGGCACAATGCACGCCTCCTGCCCATAGGCGCGGCTAGTCGCGGCTGCAACCAGGCTGGCGAACGGGTGAGTTGGATCGGTGAGGGCGGGGCTGTGGGCTACGCCTCGCGCCATTACGCTGACATCGGGGAAATTGCCGCCATTCAGGTGCTTACGCAACGAGGCCAGGATAGTAGCGGGCGATTGGTTGGGAACGAGCGCCACTTCAAGGGTGGCGCTGGAGTTGGCAGGCAAGCCACCGCCACCGTTGGCGTTCAATTCGGTGATGCTGACCGACGGCGAATGATAGTCGGTGACGCGCAACTGATAGCCACGCAGCCCGATGAGGAAGGCATCTACCCCGATTGCCGCCAGGGTGGCATCGTCGGCGGCATCGGCAGCAGCAGTATCCTGCTTAACCTGCTGGCGCAACCAGCGGTTCTGCTCAGGGCCGGGCGGGTTCAACTCGTCGTAGAAGCTATCGAGCAGGATCTCCTCCGAGTCGTTTTTAATCGCATTCAATGCCCAGATCAACCGCCAGGCAGGATTGGCGACGCTGGTAGCGAACTGCGAGGGCAAATCCTGGTTCGCGCCGGTCACCTGCAGTTCCACCGCCAGCCTACCCTTCACCCCGCAGTAGATGACCGGCTGCCCGGCGAAGTTGCTGCCGCCGATTAGCCCTAGCCTACCCACATCCCAGATACAGGCATCTGCTGCCAGGCCCTCAGCGTAGCGGGTCACGAAGTCGGCCAGCACCGAAGGCATTGGCGCATCGCTGGGGCTGTCGGGTACGGAACTGGAGTCCACCAACATCTTGATCTGCACCGGCAACGCGCCGCGCACCGCGATAATCGCGTCAATCGCGGCCAGACGAGCGGCCAGGCTGGCGCGGTCAGCGGCGGCCATCGAGCAGAGCGCACCATCGGGAGGCGGTGGCAGGGGGCTATCCAGCTCACATTCATGGTAAAGCAGCAAGGTGGGCAAAGGGCTGACGGCGGCGAGAGCGCGTTCGTAGCCGAGCGCTCCCAACGTGGCGCTACCACTGCTCTGCGCCGGTTGCTCCTCCGCCGATGTCAGCATCTCCTTGACTGGCGCGGCAGGCGGTGTTAGCGCAGCATAGATCAGGGGCAACCCACCGCCAGCAGGGTAGAGGGTGACGTGCATCCCAACCCGGATTGCCTCTTCGATGATCGGCGCGATCAGGGCCAGGCCGCCCACCGGCTGGCTGAGATAATAGCACAGCCGCCCCAGCAACGCTACATAGCGGGGGGCGTTCTCTTCGATATAGCTATTGATGTCCTTCGTCTTCGCGTCCACCTCGCTCATCCTCTTGCCCCTCTTCCTTACGCTGATGTTTGGTTATGTTATGTATAGTTTAGCGCAAGTTGCCGATTTTAGCAATAGCGGTGCAAAAGGTGAAAGATTAAATAGGTGCTCACCCGAAAATATGTCCATTGATTTGTAAGGGTGAAGCGCAGCTCGCCGTTTTCGGATAAGCTTGGATCTTGGGCGGCCCGGCGCATAAGATTCGCTGCATAGGCATCAAGCTTAGGAAACAGTAGCCTACATCATACTGAATTGCGCCTTATGATGGCTCATCCCTTACTTTGCTAGCTTGATGCCTATGGGGCGTATGCGATTCGCCGCCACCCCATTTGGCGCACATATGTCATTTGATGGTGTAATTCTAAAGGCATTGGACACCCCGTAGTGTGGGGGTAAACTCCGTTCGCCCGCTGCCCGCCTACTTGCCGTTGCGCTGCAGCGCCAGTAGGGAGGCGATTGCCACCGTCAGACTGGCGAGACCAACCAGCACCGGCAGACCGATGGGGTCAGCATAACTGTTTTCGGCGCTGCGATAGATGGAGTAGGCGCTGGCGACGAAGGCCATGCCGTTGAAGACCACCGCCATCACCGTAGGCCAGCGGAACTCACGCCAGTTGCGCGACATTAGTTGGAAGATACCCATCACTCCATAGCCGAGGGTGGCCGCGCCCGCTGCCCGGAAGATCGGTACATCGGTGACTCGATAACCGAACAGCCTGCCAAAGGTGCCGCTGGCAAGCAATGGGGCCAGGCCGAAGATCAACGCCAGCACGGTAGCAATCCCAGTTATGATCAGCACCCATTGGGCTACATCGGGCGGGGCGGCGGGGGTGCGGTGGTTGTAGAGCAGGTAAGCGCTGATCGCCACGCTGATAAGCGCGAGAACCAAAACCAGATAAACGAGGGCCGAGGGGTTGCCCGCAAGGATAGCGCGGGCGCATACGTAGATCAAGCCCAGTCCAAACGTAAGGTTGGCGATGACCAGCAGGCGCACTGCGGGCCAGGTGCTATCCATAAAGCCGCCCGCCAGGGCGACAGCGTAGCCAAACGTAGCCGCGCCGAGCAGCCGATAAATGTAGCGGTCGTGGCCGGAGAAGCCAGCAAGCGAGGCGAAAGTGCCGGTCAGAATGTAGGGGAATAGACCGAAGACCGCCGCACTAATAATTGGGATTAGCAGCAACAGCCGCTCGGTGCTGGAGAGGCGGTCGGAAGAAACGGGGAGACTGGGCGCTTGATCCATAGGATTTGAGATTCCTTTCTTAGAACCGTTTAGCTAATATCAATTCGCGGTGGTGCCGCCACAGATTGAGCCAGGGCGAACAACGGTTCGCCCCTACAGAACTGTAGCATCGCATCGGCTAGTTGGTATAACAATGCTGGACTGCGGCATATTGTACCACATACAAACCTTCGGAGTTAGGGTAACTGCGACTTTGCTGCTGATTGCATAACGATTGAATGGGCCGATGGTTGCGCCTCACTGACGCGGCTGCAAAGGACGAAAGCCCTCGCCCAGCACCTCCTGCGCCTGGCTGATGATCACGAACGCGGCAGGATCGGTCTCGTGGATGATGTCGGTGAGAACGCTGACTTCGCTAGGCAGCACCACCACCAGCAGCACGGGCCGCTCCTGCCCTGTATACGCGCCAGTCGCGGGCATGATAGTTACACCATGGCCGGTGCGGGTCATAACCTCCTGGGCCACCTCGGTCGGCTGGCTGGTGATGATCATCGCCATGCGCGTGTAGTTTATACCCTCCTGGATAAAGTCCACCATACGGCTGGAGGCGAATGAGACGGTCAGCGCGTACAGAACTTTCTCCAGCCCGAAATAGTAACCCGCCACCGCGAACACCGCCGCATCGAGGATGATGAAGGCATTGCCGATACTGAGCGGGGTGAAGCGATGCAGCAACCGTGCGCCGATGTCGCTGCCGCCAGTCGTACCTTTGGCGCGGAAAACGATGCCGGTGCCGATGCCATTGACTACGCCGCCGTAGAGGATATAGAGCAGCGGATCGTTGACGGTGAGGGCGCGCTCTAGATCGGGAAACTGGTGGATGAAGGGTCGAACCTGGTCAATCACGATTGAGAGCAACACGATGGCGTAGAGGGTCCGCAGCGCGAACGAGGCTCCGCCCAGCCAGCGCAACCCGGCAAAGAAAAGCGGCACGTTGACCGCGAAGATGACCGGCCCAATCGGCGTGCCGAGCAGGTTGTTCAGCAAAATAGCAATCCCACTCGCCCCACCAGTGACCACCTGGTGAGGGGTGAGGAACAACTCGATCGCCAGTGCGATCAACAGCACGCCGATGGTGATCAGCAGATAGTCGCGCAGCAGCGGCAGCGCATTACGCCTGAAACTGCGGCGCACCCGGGTGATCGGGCCAGTTTTGGCCCGCACCTGGTCTTCCACTGTGGACAAGGGGGATGCTCACTTTCGATGGCATGATCTCGATAACCAACCCTTTATATCACGTTCGGCGGCCCGCTGTCAAAAACCAGGGGCAAAAACAGCAAAATCGGGCATCTCTTTAGTTACTTGAGGGTCTAACCTATTGACTTGTCCACAACACGGTGGTATACTGTAGCCAACACGACATAACATTCAAAGTTATGTCAAGATGAGGTGTGTTTTGGAGCATAAGCCGGAGAATAATCCTGCTCCTGCCGACCTTGAGCAAATCAAGGCGATGCTGCACCAGTTGCCCGCTGCCGAGCGCAAGGCGTTCATTGCCAGCCAGGCGGCGGAACTGCTCACGCCCCAGGAACTGGCCGAACTGAAGGCGCGCGGCCACTACCGCAGCAATGTGCGGCTGCTGCACAACCTGTCGCGCAGCGATGACAACGCTAGAGCGGAGCCGACCTACCACGATCGCAGTTTGGCGAAGGCGGCGCAGCCTCGTCGCGACACAGCGAGGTTGCCGGAGTTGCCCGATATGCTCGTGGCAATGCCAGCAGCAAACAGCCGTTTTGCCGCCGCCCCCAGTCTGGCCGACCCCACCCCGCCAAAAGTACGCCCGCCGCAGCGCCTCTCCCGCTCTAACCCCTGGCTTGATCGTGGCCTGCTGACGGTGGAGTGGGCTTGCGCTTTGGTTATCGTTTTCATCCTGGGACAGTGGGCCTATACCCAGTGGAACTCTGACGAGGGCGGCAACAGCGCGGTGGCGCAGAGCGAACCGACCCCCACTGCCCAGTCGCAATCCGCTGTGATCATAACGCCGATCACGGCTACGGCTACGGCGCAGGCTATCGTCAGCGCCACACCTACTGCAGTGCCAGCCCGCCCGATTGCCCCCACCGCCCTGCCGGTTAGTGCCAGCGCCCAACTTAACCTGCCCACTGCTACCCTGCCGCCCCCCACCAACACGCCGCTGCCAGCGACCCCGATTACCGATTTGCTGCCGATACGCATCGTCGTTCCCAGCATCAAAGTGGATAGCGTAGTCAAAGAAGTCGCGCTGCAGATGGATACCTGGCAGGTTGCCAACTATGCGGTCGGACACCATGAGATCAGTGTCCTGCCCGGGCAACAGGGTAACGTGGTGATGGCGGGCCACCGCGACATTCGCGGCTCAGTATTCCGCCGCCTCAACGAACTCAAGCCCAAGGACGTAGTGCTGGTCTACACCAAAAACAAGGTCTTCCGCTATATCGTGAGCAGTAGCCACATTGTCGCGCCTACCGATGTGCAGGTGATGGCGCAGACTAACGACTATCGGCTGACCCTGATTACCTGCACACCAATAGGCATCGCCAGCCACCGCATCATCGTCGTTGCCCAACTCGACAGCAGCGATGTGCCGGTTATCGGCGGCGACCAGTAGTAAACATAACGGTAACCCACGCGGCGCGGTGCCGTAGCGGGGGGCTTACAAGCAACCTCACCTGATCAAAGGAGCGGAGTTGCCAACAATTACAAGCTAGGAGGGAAGTCATGAACGACCAATGGAGTAGTGACCGACTAAGGCGCAGGGGAGGGGCCAAGCGACCCACCAGTCTTGCCCTGTTCGGCTTGATGGTAAGTGTGCTAGTAGTCGGCTTGCTCGCCTCCTACCAGCACAGCAGCGCCGCGCCCACAAGTGGGCCTTCGGCCCGCCCGGCGAGCGGAACCGTCTCGCTGACCAAGACGGTCAGCGCCAACTCGGTGCGGCAGGGCGGCAACATCCAGTACACAGTGACAATCCAAAATGGGATGACTGGCACCATTCACATTAGCAGCTTCGCCGATTTGTATAGCCAGAGCGCGACGGATATTACAACCAACCCCACCTCACCAGGGTGGATCAGCTGCAGCGATCCGGCGAGCGGCAGTAACCTGTCGTGCAGCAACGGCAGCATCGCTGCAGGGCAAACCCAGCGCATCAGCTTCTCGGCTACTGTCCATGCTAATGCTACCCCCGGCGATATCGCCACCGACCTGGCGAACATCGTGTTTCGGCTTGATGGCGACAATAGCGATCGCACCGCCTTTAGCAGTGGGGTAAGCGTTACTATCACTGCGGCTGTGCCACCAACCAACACGGCGGTGCCGCCTGCGCCAACCAACACGGCGGTGCTGGCCGCGCCAACCAACACGGCATCGCTACAGCGACCGACCCTGCCTCCTGCACCGACCAGCACCCCCATACCAATCGTGCCTACCGCGATACCGAATGCCCATGGCGGCGGTGGAGTCAGCGGCAGTAACACGGGTGGCGGCCATCAGCGCGGGGAAGGCCCCACCCCCACCACCCCGCCCGCTCCGCCCGCTCCGATCGGCACCATCCTCGGGGTGATCACACGCGGCGCGGGGCCAGCGGCGAATGTGCCGATTACCCTGCACCTGAAGAGTGGCGATGGCGATACCCAGGTTGCAACGGCCAACACCGACGCAAACGGACAGTATTCATTCAGCGGAATGCCTGCTACCCCGGCGGGCGCGGGCTACTATGTATACTTCGCCTCCAATCAGGCAGGCGATCTAGCGCAGTGGTTCACCTATCCGGCTGCCTACAGCGGCGGGCAACTAATCAAACTGCCCACCTTCGATATTGCCGACCTGACCCTGCCCAATCAGTCGAAGGGTGATGTTAGCGGCCGGGTGGCGTTCAGCATCAATCGCCGCTACGCTAGCGAAACTTACCTGCTGCGCTTCGCCCCCTGGAATCGGCCTGGCTCGACTACCCTCGACGCGGGCAGTCTCGGCAACGGCAATAGCCTTACCCTCGATACCACCCTGCTGCCACCTAACCGCTACCAGGGAATAGTCAAGGTAGTGGACAGCACAGCGGGCTATGGCTTCGCCAACAGCCACTTCAGCCTGACAGTGGGTGGCCCGATCGTGATTATCACGCCGGGAGTCGGTGGCAACGGCGTTCTGAAACTTAGCCTGACTGCCAACACCACCCGCAGCGTACCGGGTACTACCCTCATCTACGGCATCGCCGTCGCCAACAACAGCGACGCGACCCTCACCAATATCGTCATCACCTTCCCACTGGTGGCCGGGCAGACGCTCGACATCTTCAACACCAAGACCACCGTGGGCAGCATCAAGGCGACTGGCAACACAGTGATGGCGACCATCCCCGCGCTTAACGGACACCAGGGCGCGGCCATCACTATCTACATCGCGATCAGCGCCGACGCTGGCAATGTACTGACCAACCAGGCGCGGGCAGTCTACGACCAATCCAGCACTGCGCTGCCATCAAATAGCGTGAGCGTTACCGTTACCGGCGGCTCCGGCAGGCCTGCGCCAGCGCCCGCTACCACACCTACCGGCGGTCCTCACCTACCGACAACCGGCGGCGAGTTCCCGCTGTGGCTGCTGTTCCTCAGCCTGGGGCTGGTAGGCGTAATCGCAGCGGTGCGCGTCATCCGCGTGCGCCGCGCGGCATAACGCTGCGCTGAGAAAGTGCCTGAAAAGGGCGAACCGTTGTTCGCCCCTATGAACAACGGCACAGCTTTCATACCAAGTAGTGGTGGTGCCGCGATAGATTAAGCCAGGGCGAACCACGGTTCGCCCCTACAGAACTATTGCATCGCCTCGGCTATTTGGTATCAGACACTTTCTGAAAGTTTAGTTGAGAACTTGAAGGGCGGTGGTGCGTGGCACCACCGCCCTTCGCTATTGTTGCGAGTTAAAGTGGGCAGGGTGGTTGGGCAGAGGTGTTTGAATCGCGGAAAACGCGGAAGGAAGCGGAAAACGCGGAAAATGAATGAACACCCAACCGTAGGGGCGGGCGGTTGCCCGCCCTGCCGCTCGCCAATGATGCCCATCGCAAGCGCCAGACTTGGTGTAGGGGCGAATCGCATACGCCCTCTCCAAGGCGCATCAATGTTCATAGAGAGGGAGGTGTCAGCCAACGGATTGTGACAACGGATAAACAGATTGGGCGGGGCAGCCTGGTTGCTAACGACCTGCATTGGCGTGTCGCGCCTGGACGAGTGTAGCCCAGCCCCACCCTACCGTCAGCGTGGTTGTCTGCGACGGACCGTGATGCGCGGCAACAGGGCGTATGCGATTCGCCCCTACGCCAGCGCCGAGGGAGGCAACAGGGCGTATGCGATTCGCCCC
>JANXYP010000317.1 GCA_025355955.1 Chloroflexota bacterium | reverse complement strand
CACTCAGCACTCAGCACTCAGCACTCAGCACTGCTACTGCCAGCGCACGCGCACGTCGCCTACTCGGCGGGTCAGCTTCTGCGCGTCCATGTGTTCGAGCAGGGCGAGGGCGTATTTGCGGCTGGCTCCGGTGAGGTCGCGTAGGGCGGCGATGGTGATGCTGCCGTCGCGTTCGATGCGGGCGAGGATTTCGGCTTCGATGCGCTCATAGGCGATGCGGCTGAAGTAGATGTCGCCAGCGCGGGTTATGTCGCCGCGCTCGACCAGCGCGGCGAGTAGTTCCTCATCCTTATCGGTGAGGCCGAGTTCGGTGGGCGCGGGTGGCGCGTAGGGGGCGGCGTTGAGGGCGGCCAGCAGGCGGGCGGCCTTCGCTTCCTGCGCCGGACTGAGGGTGGGGCGGAAGTCGGGGCGATGGTAGATGCCGCCTGCGGCTTCGGCGATTGCGCCAGCAATGGTAGCGGTGATGGCGACGGCGGCGAACGGCTTGCTCTCCAACGCCAGCCGCCCGCGCAGCTCCTCCTTGCCAATGCCGACGCGCAGGGGATATTGCGTGTGATACTGGCAGACAATCTCGCCGATATGGGCCAGCAACGTATGCCAGGCGGGGGTGGCGATGAGGAAGCTAGCCGATGGGATGTTGTCGGATGGCACGAACCCTCTCCCAGCCTCCCCCGGTGGGGGAGGGGTTGTGGGTGCATCCTCCTTTGGCGGAGGGGTTGTTGTCGCTGGCAGGGTTGGTGCCGCTGGCAGAGTTATTGTACTCCCTCTCCCAGCCTCCCCCGGTGGGGGAGGGGCTGTGGTTGGCTCCCCCTTTGGCGGAGGGGTTGGTATAAGGATGGCCCGGCCGCTGGTGAGCAATTCGCTGGCGGCCTTCTTTGCGCTGGCGCTATCAAGGCCCGCGACAGCAGCAGCAGCCTTCAAGGTTAGCGGCTTGCCGAGGGCGGTGAGTAGCAGGTCGGCGGGGCTGCCTTTTGCCAGGGTTTCAAGCTGGGCCACGAGGCCGGGCTGGAAGCGACGGTGGCGGCGGGGATGGGGTTCGACGATCACGCCGCCCGCGACGGTATCGCTGGGCGAGGGACGGCGCAGGATGAAGCGATCGCCGCGCTGGGCAACGATGGGAGTGGCGAGGCGGAGTTGCGCCCAGCCCAGTTCGCCGGGCATGATGCGCTCGGCGTTAAGCACCGTGACGTGGACGGCAGTTTCATCCGCGCCAACGAACAGATCGAGGGCGGCGTTCTGCTCCAGCGGTGGCGCGTCGGGCAGCGCCTTGAGGCTGACATCGAGGCGATCGGTTGGCGCAATCGGCACACTGGATAGCACCTGGCCGCGACGTAGCTGCGCCACATCCACACCGCTGAGGTTGACCGCCACGCGGTTGCCGGGCGGGGCGACTTCCAGCTTCTGCTTGTGCATTTGCAGGCCGCGAATACGGCCCTTCAGCGGGCCAAGCGGCGCGTGGGCAATCGTCACTTCCTGCCCCAACCGCAGGCTGCCGTCCAGCAGCGTGCCAGTGACGACCGTGCCAAAACCAGCGATGGTGAAGGCGCGGTCAATCGGCAGGCGGGCGGCACCGAGGTCGGGGCGAGGGGTGGACTCGTCCAGCGCAGCAGCCAGCGCGGCCTTCAGTTCATCCAGCCCTGCGCCAGTGCGGGCGCTGACCGGCACGATCGGCGCATCCGCCAGGCTGCTGCCCGCCAGCAGGGCGCGAATGTCAGCCTCCACCAGCGCCAGCCAGTCGTCGTCCACCAGGTCGCGCTTGCTAAGGGCAACCACCCCGCGGCGCACTTGCAGCAAGTCGAGGATGGCAAGGTGTTCGCGGGTCTGGGGCATGGGGCCATCGTCGGCGGCAATTACTAGCAGGGCTGCGTCAATGCTGCCCACCCCGGCCAGCATATTCTTGATGAAGCGCTCGTGGCCTGGCACATCAACGATGCTGACCTCGCGCTCACCCAGTTTCAGCCAGGCGAAGCCGAGGTCAATGGTCATCTGCCGGGCCTTCTCCTCCTCCAGCCGGTCGGGGTCGATGCCGGTAAGGGCCAGCACCAGGGTGGATTTGCCGTGGTCGACATGACCGGCAGTGCCAATCACATACATGGGGGTTACTGCCCGGGCCAGAAGTGGAAGGTGTTGTAGATGAGGATGATCAGCCAACCGTAAACCAGGGTGGCGACTCCGCCGAGGATGGCGCGGTCAATCTTCAGCGGATAGAGGCGCATGGTGAACAACACCGCCAGGTACGCGCCCCAAACTACTGAGCCGAGCCAAACCAGCATTGCCAACCAGCCAACGTGGGCAACCAGCAGGGTGAGCGCGACGGTGAGGGCAAGGATGCGGGGAAGCTGGACGAAGGGGTAGGCCTGCAACTCCTGGGTGAGCAAGGCGCGGTCGCTGCGCCCAGTGAGGATTTCGCCAACCGCGAAGATGACTCCGGCAGCAATCAGCGGCTCGGCCAGAGCCATCACGAACAGAGTGAGCGCGTTGAAGAATAGCTGCAGGGCAATGGTCGCGGTGGCTAGCAGGTAGGGGCCGAACATCAGCGCGTCCACCAGATAGATTAGCGCGGGGAAGGCGGCCAGGGTGGCAGCCGCGCCCAGTGCCTGCCCACGGGTGATCGGCAGGCGC
The DNA here is from genome assembly GCA_025355955.1 of Chloroflexota bacterium. GTDB lineage: Bacteria > Chloroflexota > Chloroflexia > QHBQ01 > QHBQ01 > QHBQ01. The sequence goes on along the minus strand of JANXYP010000317.1, from coordinate 14,430 downwards.
TCTGGTGGTTGCTCGACTTCCTTTACCTCCTCCAGCGCGTTCTCGTCAGGAGCCTCGGGTACAGTGCCGCCCTCATTCACGCCGGTCAGCCGCCCCATGCTGAGGCGCGGTTCCAGCGCAACCTTGAGCGGCGCGGCGAAGTAGTCCTCTACCAGCACCGCCCCGAGGGTTGGCGCGGCGGCAGCGCCAATGCTGGTACGCACCGGCGCGTAGCGGTCGAGGCGGTGAGCCAGCACATCCTTGATCAAATCCTCGAAGCCCTTGATGTCCGAGGTGACAATCACGCCCGGCCCGGCGGTCGAGCCGAACAGTAGCGAGTACAGGTTGTGGATCGGCTTCAAATATCCTTCTTCCGCCTCAATCAGCACCACGAACCACTTGCTGCCCGTGAACTCCGCCGAACGGATCTTGCTAATCGCGGTCCAGGGCAGTTGTAGCCAGCGGGTACCGTAGCGCACCTCCAGGCGGTCATCGAGTACGCGCAAGCTAGGCAATAGGTTGTTGTAGAAGGTAATGAAGACGAGGGCAAAGATCAAGCCAATGATGCCCTGTATCATCCACCAGAGTATCGGTGGGGGGAAGACGGTGGGGGTGCTGAAGCTACTGGTAAAATCGTTGATGAAGGATAGCCCGCCAGGAACGATGCCCCAGTGGGGCAGCGGACTCACACGCAGGTAGATGATGGCGCGATAGAAGAGGGTGAACAGAGAAACGATGATCAGGAAGTAGCTAACCAGGGGCAGCAACCAGCTGATCTGCCGTGGGTAGGTGTACACACTCTTGCGCGTCGCTGGCTCTGGGGGTCTGCGCCTCAACTTTTGCTCCTCCTCGACTGCATATGGCACCCGCCACAACGTCGGTAACGCCACGTCCTACTGCGTTAGCGACAGTATAGCATTAGCGGGTACTTGATGCAAATAGGAAAATTGTACTAAGCAAACAGCCCCCAGCTGGGGGCTGCTGCGAATGCGGAGCTGGGTTGCTACTAGATGTCGCGGCCACGAGTGGCGGTGTAGGCGCGTTCCAGGTAGTCAGCGCCCTCGGCGGCCTGTCCGCGATTGACCAACGCCTGGCCGTACTGGAAGTAGGCCTGGCCGAGCAAATCGCGCTGGTTGCTATCCTCAAGTTGCTTGATCGCCTGGAGGAATAGTTCGTCGGAGCGCTTGTGGTCGCCGCGACTGTGGTGGAGGCGGGCCATGTTCAGCGCGGTTTGGCCGTGCAGTTCGTTGCTGACCTTGCCGCTGCTGATCATGCCCTGCGCCTGGTTCATCAGGGTTTCGGCGCGGTCACTATCGCCGCTCTTGAGGTGAAAGCCAGCCAGATTATTGGCCGCGCTGACGATGAGGTTGTGATCGCCGCTCAACTGGGCATAGTGCAGCGCCTGCTCCAAGCTGCGACGAGCGTTGTCGGCATCATCTGCGCTGGTGTAAAGGCGGGCGGTACTAGCCGCCGCCTCGGCCGCCAGGCGCATCGAGTCCAGCATTTGCTGCAGCGAGGTGGCTTCGTGGATGTAGCGACGCGCTTCGATCATCCGACCAGCAACCCTCTCTACATCGGCGTGTTCACGGTGGGTCTTCGCCAGGTGGCGGGGGCTTACTGCGTTCTCGCTAACCTTGCTGATCTCCTCGTAAAGGGCCTTGGCCTCATCGGGGCGGTTCAGCGCGGAGTAGGCGCGGCTCAGGCTGCCGAGGATCTCGAGCTTGAGATGGGGATCGGTCACTTCGGCCTCATCCAACGCGGCAAGCGCCTTGCGCTCCAACTCTACAGCCAGGTTGGACTTACCCTGGTGTTGGTACGCCTGGGCAGTAAGGTGGCGGAGGCGGGCGATATGTTCGCTGGGGGTGTGCGGGCCAGCCTTGGCGTTGGCCTTATCCAGCACCATGGTGGCGCTGAGGGGGTCGCCTACTGCGAGGCTGATCTCGGCCAGCAGCAGCAGCGCGTTGATGCGCTCCACGCTACGCAGGGTGTCGGTATCCAGACCTTCGAGGATACGCTGTGCCTCGGTGGGCTTACCGGCGAGCAATTGATAGCGGGCATCGGCCAGTTCGGTCGCTACTCGCTCTTCCTCGCTGATCACGTCTTCTTCCTCAAGGAAGTAGGAGATTGGTTGATCCAAACGTCCCGCAAGGGTACGCAGGGCGTTGACGGAGGGGCGGATCTTGCCGAGTTCTACCGCCGACACGTAAGATTTGCTGAACTGACCTGCCGCCAGGTCGTCCTGGGTCATACCCTGAGCCAGCCGCGCATCACGCAGCCGCGAACCCAGGGTGGTGTTGGGTTTTTCGGTCATTTCTGTTTCCTTTTTCTAATGTGATGGTTTAGAGCAGTCTGATAATTCAGTTGACTGTGCTTGGCAGCAGGGCGCACTGACGTGCGCGCTACGGATAAATCCACTCGTTTTCAAACAAACTCTTATACTACTATATCCACACGTTGAGCCAGCGTCTGCTATTCATCATCTATATACGTTACACTTGGGGCATAGCTCAACTTCCGTCACGTTTAATTATATAACAAAGTGACGTAATAAGTCAAGGGCTTTTCCACTAATCGACCAGATTATCCTTTCCTACTACTATCACTATCTTTGCACTTTTGCCATTTACGCCCATATCTTGTAGGATTGGTGAGGTTAAGATGCAAGCAATAGTGTCAAAATCCGAAAGTGCAAATATGGGGCTACTATTACTTATTTAGCAGCTTTGCCATAAAGAATGGCTAGCATAGGCAAAAGGCTATTCCAATCATACTTGATAGACAGTTGGTGTGCGGCCACCCCGAGGCGGACGCGCCTTGCGCCATCGTCAAGTAGAGCAATGATAGTATCGGCAAAGCTGGTGGCATCGTCGGCCACCGCTACATCGCGACCGCCGACCAGATCCACGCCCTCGATCCCCAGGCTGGTGCTGACCACCGGCTTCGCCATTGCCATCGCCTGTAGCAATTTCAATCTTATCCCACCGCCGATCCGCAGTGGCACCAGGTATAGCGTGGCGGCAGCGATGTACGGTTGGACGCTTTCGACCTCGCCAGTGACGACCACGCCCGGAACGGTGGCAAGCGCCTGCACTGCGCGGCTGGGATGTGCGCCAACGATATAGAAGCGCGCCTGCGGCTTGCGGACGCGCAGCAGCGGCCACACCTCACGCACGAACCAGATTACCCCGTCCTCATTGGGGCGATAAGCCATCAGACCAGTGAATACTAGACTATCTGCGGGCCAGTCGGCCAGGGGCGGGGTGGGGTTGACAATCGGGGCAAACTCGGCGCTATCAACTCCGTTGGGGATGATGGTTATGCGCGGCGCAAGGCGAACATCGAGGCTGGCAAGCGCGGCAGCATCGAGGGTGGAGACGGAGATTATATCATCGGCACTACGGCAAACTGCCCGCTCGTAGGCAACCAGTCGGCGATACTGCACATAGGAATATACTGCTTTGGCGAAGGTGCGGATCTGCTTTATATCGCTCTGATAAGTTCGCTGCTGAAGCAAATATTCGGCGTTATGCTCGTCGAAGATGAGGCGGGGGTGATCTGGTCCGCCTGCCAGATGGCTAAGGGCTAGCAATCCATAGCGGGCCTGCTCGAGACCTTCGACTTGAATTACATCATAGTGGTTGTCAGTGAGTATATGGCGCAGCGCTGCCGTATACTGCGGCGAAGCTAGCCGCACCGCCAGGTCCGACTGGCCGCGCAGCATAGTTAGCAGGCGGGCGATTGTGGAGCGAGGCGGTGGCAGCGGCACGAGGGTAATCTGGTGGCACAGTTGGCGCAACGGCCCGCCGGAGGTGGAGTCGGCAACCTGCTGCGGCGTGGCGAAGGAGAGCAAGTCAACCTGAACACCGACCTCGGCCAGCCCCTTGATCAAATAGTAGTTACGCAATGCACTGCCCTGGCGGGGTGGGTAGGGTAGTTGTGGGGTGAGAAATAGCGTGTGTAGCTTGCTCATTTAACCCCCAGGCGGAGCAGCAGGTGCGGCCCCAACACCAGCAGGCCGACGATCACGCTGGCGAGTGCGGTGAGCAGCACCGCGCCAGCAGCTACATCCTTTGCGATCTTCGCCAGCGGGTGATATGCAGGCGAAGCCAGACCCACGATCGCCTCGATTACCGTGTTCACCATTTCACCAATCAATACCAGCGCGATGCAAATAATGACAACCGCCCATTCAAGCCACCCGAGACCCAGATAGAGGCCAACCGCTACCGCAAGCCCAGCGACCGCCAGATGGATGCGGAAGTTGCGCTGGGTGCGTAGCACGTAGCCCAGCCCAGCGAAGGCGTAGCCGAAGCTGCGCCATAGGTTGGGGCTACGCATCGGCGTGACCATTACGCACGGTGGCAAGGAAGGCGGCCATATAAGCATCCTCGTGGCTGTGCATCAGGTGGTAGCTGGTGGGGTCGTGGTCGTCGTAGCCGAGCAAGTGCAGAGTGCCGTGCATGACCAGTTCCGTTAGTTCCTCAAGTGCGGTGTGGCCGTAGTCGACAGCCTGCACCGCTGCCGTCTCAAACGAGGCTACGATATCGCCGAGGTATGATCGCTCACTCGGGGGGGCAACGAAGTGCTGAGTGCTGAGTGCTGAGTGCTGAGTACCATGATAGGACAATTGTATATCCTCGTGTTCCCAGTAGCGCAAACCTGCGGGTTCTACCCGATCGGTGGCGAATGGTTGGGCGGTGGCGGCGAGGTCTTGCTCCTGCTGACCGAAAGCGATCACATCGGTGGGCGTATCCAGGCCGAAGAACTGATAGTGCAAAGCCTGGATTTCGGCATCGGCGACGACGCGCAGGCCGACCTCCAGCGGCGGGTGCGCGCCCTCAGCGACCAGCACGTAGCGAATCACGCTGGCAAAGTAATCCGCATCGCCCGCCAGTTCAGCGCTGCCTCGCAGGCCGGAGGCTGCGTAGGCAGGGTCGAGTTCGACGTTGACGATATACGGATCAGCGACGGGCATCGTCGGGCGGTTGGGCATAAGTAGCAGTTTCCTGGGGGTGAGCGCCGTTAGGTGAAGGTGGCACAACCAACGTAGCAGCGGGCGGGCCGTGGGCAGGGATCGGCGCGGTAGTGGGGCGTGACGCACCCTCGTTCGCTTCCATAGTGAGAGTGGGTGTGGCTGCGACCCCCTCCCTGAGAGCGGGGGTGGCTGCGACCCCATCCACCATGGCGGAGGAGAATTGGGGTGGGGGAGGTGGTACCGTCTTCTCCGGATAGGTGACACGCGGGTGGTAAACGCCGCGCAGCATGGCCCGGAAGGCGACCTCGATATCATGCAGGTCGTGAATGGTAAGGTCGCACTCGTCAAGCTGGCCCTCGTCAATCTTGTCGCGGATAACCTTGTGGACGATTGCGCTGACCGCGTCCTCATCGAAGCGTTCGCTCTGCCGTGAAGATTGTTCGATCGAGCCTAGCCTGCCCGCCTGGGCGGCGGCGCGGGTGGCTGCCTCCACCGAGTCTGCCAGCATCACGATGGCCGCCTCCTTGCTCTGCGGGCGGGGGCCGGGGTAGCGAAAATCGTTGATATCCACCTTGTCCGCCCCATCCTCAGCTACCGCCTTCTCGTAGAAGTAGCGGATCACGGTGGTGCCGTGGTGCTGGGGGATAATGTCGCGTACACGGCGGGGCAGATGGTACCTTTTCGCCAGCTCCATACCGTCGCGCACGTGAGCGGCAATAATGTGGGCGCTGGTGGAGGGGTCGAGGTTGTCGTGGATGTTGTCCATGCCCGCCTGGTTGTCCACAAAGAAGGGCGGGTTCGTCACCTTGCCGATGTCGTGATAATAGGCACCCACGCGGGCGAGCAGTGGGTCCGCGCCAATCACCTCGGCGGCGCGTTCGGCCAGGTTGCTGACCACCAGGCTGTGATGGTAGGTGCCGGGCGCGTCGCGCATCAAGCGGCGCAGCAACGGCTGGGTAGGGTGGGCCAGTTCGAGCAGTTGCAGCGGCGTAGTGGTGCCGAACAGGTTGCCCAGCAAGTTGAAGGTAGCGAAGCTGAAGGTGGCGGAGAGGCTGCCGTTGATCAGGCTGACGGCGGCCATCTCCAACAGCGCGGTGCTGTCCAGGGCATGGGCGGCAAGGCGGAGCAGCAGCAACATAAGGTAGCTGATCAGCGACACATACAGACCGGCGCGGACGAAATCGCTGCTGCGTTCCGCCCGCCAGGTGGCGTAAATGGCGCATAGGCCGGTGGTGAAGTAGAAAATGGTGAGATCCAGGCTGTTGTTGACCAGCAGGCCGACTAGCATACTGAGGACGAAGGTGTAGACCACCGCGATGTTGGCGTTGAGCAACACGGCAATAACGATGCTGACCCCGGCGAAAGGCAGGGCGTAGGGCCAGAGCAGATGGTCGGTGGTGAAGCGGGCGACCAGGGTGGGCAACACCAGGCTGAGGCCGAGCAGTAGTAGCGGGCGGCGACGATACCACAGGTCGGGCTGGGTAAGGAACAGGTAAACGCTGGCTAGCAGCAGCAGGATGGTCACTAGACCGATGACGCTGACGATATCCTCCCAGCCCACACTGGCAGGTTTGATGCCCAGGTGTTCCAGCTTCTCCGCATCCTCCGCGCTGACGAGCTGCCCTTTGGTGACCACCACTTCGTTACGCAACACGTCGACGGTGCGCGGCTTGACCGCCGCGATGGCAGTATCCTGGTTTGCTTTGGTGCGCTCGTCGTCGAGCAGGCGATTGGGCTTGACGAAGTTGCTGACAATGGCAAGCTCGGCAGCGCGTTGGTCGTCGCTAAAGCCGCGCGGAGTTAGTTGGTAGACATCCTGCAAGGCGCGGGCGGCATCGCCATCGTTGATTAGGGCGCGGGTAGTCATTAGCGTGTCAAAGGTGCGGCGGCTGTCGCTGGCAACGTCCTGCCAGGCCGACTCGCTGAGACCCGCTAGCTTCTGGGCGACATCAACGGTCAGGCTGATCGCGGTGGAGGCGTGCATAGTCTCGGCCTTCTGGACAACCGACGTACCGGGGTTGGCGCGCACGCTGCCGATGGTGAAGAGGGCGGATTGCAGCGCGGCCCGCTGCTGGTTGATTAGCTCGGTATTGACATCGTAGGCGAGGTTGGCAGGATCCTTGCGGGCAGCATCCTTATCCTGATTGGTAAGCACGTCGCTGACATAGCTGGTGCTGCGCGCCGCGTAGTACGTCTGGGGGGCGGGCTGGCCGACCGCGATGGCTGGTTCGCTGGTGGGTAGGGCGCTGAAGGGCAGATACTGGGCGAGTAGGATGAGGCTGACTGAGGCGATCAACAGCAGGTTGAAGACAAGGAAGGTAAAGGTGCGCCGCCACTCACGGCTGGCATGAGGCGGCTCACCCTCATCATCATCATCGTTGCGGAGGGGCAAGTTGAGGTGGGAACTGGTGGAGCGCTTATCCTCGCCGAGAGGCGGGGCAGCGCCGTTGCGCTGCTCTGGCATAGGCATCCTCTTGGAGATTAAAGATTAAAGATTAAAGGTTAGAGATTATCGGTCCAGGTGTCTACAGCGCAGCACATATACGCTCATGCCTTTGGTCTAAAATCTTTAATCTTTTATCTGCTTCTAGCGCACCGCGCACAAGCTGGCTAGCTAGGCGGCCATCAGCGCGGTCTTTGATGCGCGGCAGCAGCGCGGCCATCACCTTGCCCATCTCGCGGGGGCTGCTGGCACCCACCTCGGCGATGGTCTGGGCCACCACTTCGCGCAGTTCTGCTTCGCTGAAGGGTTTGTCGGGTAGGTAGCCTTGCAGCACAGCGAGGTCGGCGCTCTCTTTAGCGACCAGATCGGCACGGCCCGCCTTCTCGAAAGCATCTATCGAGTCGCGGCGCTGCTTGACCAACTGGCGGATTACATCCAGCGCCGCCGCGTCGTCGAGGGTGCGCGGCGGAGCAGCGGCCACTTCTTCATCGGCCACTTCACCATCGGGACGTTCCTGGTGGGCAGGAATGGCGGCATAGCGCATCGCCGACAGCAGGGTGCGGATGGCGGTCTTGCGCGCTTCGTCGCCGCTGCGAATTGCGACGTTAAGGTCGGCTCTCAGTTGTTCTTCGAGGGTCATGGTTGGGACTCCCTGGTGTAAGCGAGATGGCTGAAGCGGGACATACCAGGTAACTATCTCAAATGGCCGGGGTTCGTATCTAGCGCAGAATATAGCAGTGCATAGATTAAACAAAGGTTTTGAGATAATTACGAAGCCCCCAGCGGGGGGTTGGGGGAGAAATCTTGCCCTACGCTAATGCTACGGACAAGCGCGGCGGTATAGCAGTTGAGTTCGAACCGACTAATCTAAGCCCCCAGCGAGGGGTTGGGGAGAATCTCTTAGCGTGATAATGCTTCAGGTAGCCACGCAACCCTGCCCACTTCGGCATTTACGTAAGGCGAGATTTCTCCTCCAACCCCCGTTGGGGCCTTTTTGCTACACTAAACTTTAGGATGATGTAGGACCCAGACTCAAGGTTGGCTGCCAGTTAAGCGGTTCGCCTAACTACGCGGGCCGCCGCCACTACCACCGCCGGGGCCACTACGCAGTGGGCTACGCCCTCGTCCTACGCCCAGGGGGCGAGCGGTAGCCTTGTCGGCTTGCTGCGACTTGCGCCGCTTGGCTGCTTCCTTCTTCTTGCGCTTGACGCTGGGCTTCTCGTAATGTTCGCGCTGACGAGCCTCTACGAGGGTGCCATCCTGCTGCACCTTCTTCATAAACCGGCGCATCGCGCTCTCGAAGCTCTCGTTATCGCCAACCAATACTTCTGCCATTCAACCAACCCCCTCTCGCCCCGCCTTACAAGTGGCAGCATCAAATGCTGCGCGTAGTCGCGCAGTGTGCTGCTATTATACAGCGTGGGCGGAGGGGTGTCAAGCGCGGCCGGGTTGGGTAGGGCGGTTGCAAAGTCGGCTGCTTGGGCGTGATAAATTACCGCCCCTACATGGGTTTGTGCTTGTAGGGGCGCAATCTCATTGCAGCCTGGCCGACTTTGCAACCGCCCTAGAGGGTGAAAGTTGCGAGTCGAAAAGTCGGGACTGGCACTCAAGTTGCCGGTAGTGCTATAATCATTGCATGAACGCCAGTTGCTACCAGCACCCCGATAGGTTTGCGCTGACCACCTGCGCGGTGTGTAGCAGACCGCTGTGCGCCCAGTGTATCCGGCAGGATGGACGGCGGGCGCTGTGCGAGGATGATTATGCAGGCAGCAGCGGTGATGCGCCGGTGATGATTGAGCCTTATCGCGGGCCGATGGTGGGGTCGGGGTTGTTGACGGACGCGCCACCAGACATGGCGGAGCTTAAGGATGCGCCAGCGGAGCGTCTCCTGATCACACTGCCAGTGCAAGGCATAATCGGCAATCAAACATGGCGGCGAACGAGTGACCAGGGCGGTGGTCTAGGTGATGCTCTGGCAATCATTAGTCGGATTCCGGTGAGTGTAGCCGCATTCTTGATTATATAACCTATACCTCACCCTTGGCGGTGGGGCGCGAATAGCCACCTATCCATCGCCAGTTTGGACGCTGGGAATCGCGCTGATCGGCTTGCTGATCGCGGGTATCTACATGGTTGCGGGCAAAGTAGACCCTCGTCGCGTGGATCGGACTGATGGGTTCATCGTCGCGGCGGTTGATCTCGTCGTCATCCTCATCTGCTTGATGATGATCGTTTTTCGGTAGACCGCAGCCGAGACAGGTGCAGCGATATGTATACAGAACCAGAGCAGCGTTATGATGTAAAACCTCAGCCCGAACAGGGCGTGCCGATCGAGCCATATCGCGGGCCGATGATAGGGCCGGGACCGCTAGCAGATGGAGCGGGTCTGCCGCTGCTGCCAGAGGTTAAGGATGAGCCGGAGCAACACTACCTAAGCACGCCGCCACCTACCGTCTACCAGCGGGGGTTTGCCCCGCCTCTGCGAGAAAGTTATGTAAACAGGGAATTGGATAGGCTGGCAGGAATGGGGTTTATGGCTGCCCTCTTCGGTGCTGGCCTTTACATCTACTTCGTTGTCAGCTTTCGAGACCCCAATGATATGTTTCTGGGGCTATCCTTCCTGCACCATATTATGTGGTGGTCGGTAGGCGTTGCCGCTATAGGGATAGTGTTCAATGCAATGGCGTGGTTTACTAGCCAATTTGAAGCAAGAGTGACGTGGACATCGCGGCGGAACAACGTAATAATTCTGGTGATTGAATTGGCAACTATAATCGCGGGGCTGCTGGCAATTACCGGCATCTGGGTACCGTAGTGGGGCAAACCAGCGCAACGCTGTACCAGCATTGCAGTTGCCTTAAAAGAACCTGGCAAATACTTGACATTTGGTGTAATTGTGATTAAAATAACATAGACCGTATTGTGATATTCTTCACAGGATGCGGGACAAAGACGAATGAAACGTAGGCGATGATTGCCAGCCGCAAGCTGGCGCAACCAAAGGAGTTGGCAAGATGGATGCTCAGGCACGTGACGAACTGAAGCGGGTGCTGGATCAGCACAATACCTTCTTTATCGCCACTTCCAACGACGACAAACCCTGGATTACCGGCGTATACTTCGGCGAGGAGTTCGTGCCGGTGGCCGAGGGCAGCGACGATCTCAAGATGGTCATCTACTGCACGGTGCTGAACGATACTCGCAAGTTGCAGAACCTGAAGGCGAATCCGGTGGTCAGTTTCTACATCGGGCCGCTGGAGCCAACCGAGGTGATTCAGGGCATGGGCGTGATGGAGGTGATCACCGACGAGGCGGAGATACCCCATGCGGTCAAGGTGCTGGTGACGAAAGCGCCACCCGCGCAGATGTTCATTGACAACCTGCCGGTTACGCCGGTGAGGTTGCGCCCCACCGAGATCAAGCTGGCGAATTACTGGGATCAGACCAAGAACCGCCGCTACTGGGTGGATGCTATGACTGGCCTGCCCACGCCGCCCGCCTTCCCCACCCCCGCGCCCGCACCGCAACAGGCGGCTGATGCCAGCGCCGCGATCGAGGCGGCTGCCGCTAATGCGACTCCCCCACCCGTTGCTAAATCCGGCAAAGCAACCGCGAAGTCCTTGCCGCCCATAGTTCCCACGGAAATCCCCGCTGATACATCGACAGCTCCCCCGGCTGGGCCGAAGAAGGTGGCCGAGTTGGGCAAGGGCAGCGGCATGGGTTGGGTCAACGAGGAGGTAAGCGGCAAGAGCTTCAACGAGCAGCTCAAGCTGCTGCTGAAGGCGACCCGCGCTGGTGTGCTACTGGTGATGACGCTGCCGGTGCTGTTCGGTGCGGCGTTGGCATTTGCCTTCAACCACAACGCCTTCAACCCCTGGCTGCTGCTGCTGACCGTAATTGGCGCGGGCGCGGCCCACCTGGCGAGCAACACGGTCAACGATTACTGGGACTACAAGAGCGGCGCAGACACTGCCGCCGATACGGTCGAGGGCGGGGTTGGCACCCACAGCGGCGTGCTGACCAGCGGGGTGATGACGCTGCGGCAGGTAGCGCTGCTCACCGCCATGCTGTTTGCTGTCGCCCTCGCTTGCGGCATCACCCTGGCGTTGCTGGTCGGCCCCTGGGTGCTGCTCTTCGCCGTCGCGGGCTTCCTGCTGGCCTACTTCTACGTCGCGCCGCCGATTGCCTACGGCTACGTTGGACATGGCCTGGGCGAGATTGGTGTGCTGTTCAGCTTTGGGGTGTTGCCGGTGATGGGTTCGTACTACGTGCAGACCGGGCTGGTGGGCTGGCTACCCTTCCTCGCCAGCCTGCCGATTGGCCTGCTAACCACCGCCATCCTGTTCAACCACTCGTTCCTACAGTGGCAGGCTGACAAGCAGGTGCATAAGAACACACCAGTAGTCGCGCTCGGCCCGGAGCGGGCTTTGACCGTGAGCGCACTGATTATTGGGGCGGCTTACGTGGCAATTGGGCTGAACGTGGCGCTCGGCTACCTGCCCTGGTATGCGCTGTTGGCGCTGCTCACCATCCCGATGATGCTGAAGGGCTTGCGGACGGCGCGGCAAATCAAGGCGGTGCCGGGCTACGGTGCGCTGATGGCGGCCACCTTCAAAACCGATGTCAACATCGGCCTGCTGCTGATTGCCAGCCTGATCATTACTGCGTTCGTGGGCATGGGCAACAGCTTCCTGCATATCGGATAGCTAAGAAGCAGCAAAAAGCCCCCGGCTGGGGGCTTTTGTGTGATCCTAATATTATACCAATTAGCGGTGGTGCCGCTACAGATTGAGGCAGGGCGAACAACGGTTCGCCCCTATAGAACTATAGCACCTCCTTGACTAGTTGGTATTACAGCCTCAGTTGCCAGGCAAGATGAAGTAGTTACGATTGGCTTGGACACTGGGCGGCAAGGCGTGTGCCATGCGCCCCTACATCAATCTGGCGCAAATATGCCTACTGAGGCTGTAATACTAAGCGGATTATACCAATTCGCCAGGCGGTTGGGGTTAATAGGGCCAGGACGCACCGCCGTGCGCCCCTACGAAATACATCATCATAGCGAATTGGAACTAGTTGGCCCGCATCGCTACGCCATCGTCGCCGAGGTAGGTGGCGACCTGCTCGATAAGTTTGTTGAAGTTGAACGGCTTGTTGATGAAGCCGATTGCGCCAGCGGCGTAGGCGGCATCAATGGTGCGTTGGTCGAGGATGGCGCTCAACATCACGATCTTCAGGTTGGTAGGCAGCTTGTGGTTGTGGCGCAGGCGGGAGCAGACCTCTACGCCGTCCATGCCCGGCATCATCACATCGAGCAGCACGAGGTTGGGTTGCTCCTCCTCGGCGCGTTGCTCGGCCATATGTCCATTGCTGGCAATGCTCACGTTATAGCCCTGCAACTCCAGTCGGTACTTCAGTACGTTGAGCAGGTTGGGGTCATCATCTACAAGTAGTATCCTGGCAGGCACGATAATCCTCCGATGCAGCTAAAGCGACGACATAACGCTACGATGTCATTACGAAATGGCGTTGGTTTTATTCTACCACCGCCGGGTGACTGGCGCAAGAGTTGTAAATGCCAGCTTTGCGGCCAGTTTTGGCGACTTTACGCGGGTTGGTAAGGTATCGGTAAGCATCTGGTAAAGTGAAGAGCAGTGAGAAGCCGCCCCTAGATGGGCGGCTTCTCGTTACGGCGGTGCGGTCAGGCGCTACTTACGCACTTTGCCGGGGGTGAGCTTACGTAGGGCCGAACCAACGCAGATGAGGCCGAGCGCAAGCAGGATGTAGATGGGCAGTGCATTGTTGGACGAGCTATCCGCTCCGCCGGTCTTGGGCAGCTTCGGTGCGCCTGCGCCGCCAGTCTGGGTGAACGGGGTTGGGGTTGGCCCGCCATTCTGGTTGGTGGATGTCGGAGTCGGGCTTGGCCCACCAGTGACCGTAGTCGGCGTGTCGCTTGGCACTGCAGCGGGTGTGGTCGGAGTCGGGGTCGGCGCAGTGGTGGTCGGAGTCGGGTTGTTGGACGGTGTGTTGGTCGGCCCAGGCTGTGGCGTGTTGGTCGGTGGTACCGGCGTGTTAGTGGGAGTCGGTTGGCGGTGGCCGGTCGGTGTGTTGGTCGGCGTACTGGTTGGGCGAACCGGCGTGCTGGTTGCCATCGGCGTGCTGGTTGCCACCACTGTCGTGCTGGTTGCCATCGGTGTGCTGGTTGCCACCACTGTCGTGCTAGTCGCAGCGGGCGTATTGGTGGGGCCACCAGGCGTGTTAGTTGCCGCTGGGGTGCTGGTTGCCACCACTGTCGTGCTAGTCGCAGCGGGCGTATTGGTGGGGCCACCAGGCGTGTTAGTCGCCGCTGGGGTGCTGGTTGCCATCGGCGTGCTGGTTGCCACCACTGCCGTGCTAGTCGCAGCGGGCGTATTGGTAGGGCCACCAGGCGTGTTAGTCGCCGCTGGGGTGCTGGTGACGGTCGGCACGCTGGTCGCGGTGCTGGATAGGGTAGGTGTGCTGCTAGGCACGCTGGTCGCGGTGCTGGATAGGGTAGGTGTGCTGCTAGGCACGCTGGTCGCGGTGCTGGATAGGGTAGGCGTGTTGCTAGGCACGGTCGTCGGCGTATTCGTCGGCGTATTCGTCGGCGTATTCGTCGGCGTATTCGTCGGCGTATTCGTCGGCGTATTCGTCGGCGTATTCGTCGGCGTGTTCGTCGGCGTGTTGGTTATCGTCGGTGTATTCGTTGGCGTGTTGGTGATGGTTGGCGTGTTCGTCGGCGTGTTGGTGCGCGTCGGCGTGTTGGTTATCGTTGGCGTGTTTGTCGGCGTGTTGGTGACGGTCGGCGTGTTCGTCGGCGTGTTGGTTATCGTCGGTGTGTTGGTGACAGTCGGCGTGTTCGTCGGCGTATTGGTGTTGGTTGGCGTGTTGGTTATCGTCGGCGTATTTGTCGGCGTGTTGGTTATCGTCGGCGTATTTGTCGGCGTGTTGGTGATGGTCGGCGTGTTGGTGACGGTCGGCGTATTTGTCGGCGTATTGGTTATCGTCGGCGTGT
>JANXYP010000299.1 GCA_025355955.1 Chloroflexota bacterium | reverse complement strand
TTGGCAAGGCGACGATAGGGTGTGGCGGTGTACGCGCCGAAACCGAGGCCGAGCAGCAATCCGCAGGGGGCGGCGAGTTGGCGGCGACGCAGCGGGGTAAGCAGCAGCGCGGGCAACGCGGCATAGGTAAGGTAGCGGATTAGGTGGCGTTTGCGCCAGAGGTCGGCTTTACCGTCGCCGCGTGCGTAGTTGTAGTATTGCCGCCAGAAGGCCCGCAGATTGGCGCGGGGGTGGGCGTGAGCGATGGCAGCGGGGGCGAAGGCGAAGCGTGCGCCCTGTTGCTTCATGGTCAGATCGAAGACAAGGTCCTCGCAGTAGTCGAGCCATTCGGGGAAGCCGCCCGCCCGCTGCCATGCTTCCTTGCGGAAAGCCATGCTGCGACCAGCGGGCAGAAACTTGTCGGGCTGGACAACGCGCAGGTCGGGCATAATCGTCGCGCCCAGCGCCATCTCGAACGCAGTTTGCGGGTCAGTAACGAAGAAGCCCGCGACTACATCCATGCCAGGGTCGGCAAACGGTGCCGTGAGCGCGGCCAGCCAGTTGCGATCGAGGGTAGTGCCGCCATCAGTGCTGGCGATCAGCGGGCCACGAGCGGCGGCAATCGCCATATTGCGACCATGCGATATGCCGCGCCCGCCGCCGTCCAGGATACGCAGCGGAAAGCGGGTGGCAAGCTGGGCGAGGACGGCAGCGGTATCGTCGCTGCTGCCGTCGTCCACCGCCACGATCTCATCAGGGGGGTGGCTCTGCGCCGCGATCGAGGCGAACAAGGCGGGCAGGCTGGCTGCCTCGTTGCGTAGCGTCATAATCAGGGAGACTGGCGCGTTCATTGTGGCGCGAACACATTGGGCGTGGCCGCCAGTTGATCCGCCCAGCCCTTGATCAGGTCATGCAGGCTGGCGATGTAGCGGTTGTAGCCATCTACCGTGCCGCCCGCCCTGCTAGGCTGATAAATGGGAACGACCTGGCTAATGGTCTGGGCGTTGGCATAGGCAGGGATGCGGAAGTGGTTGCACCACTCGGTGAGGCCATCTTTCCAGGTAGCATAAGTCTTCAACTGGCCGCCCACGCTAAGGTCGCCCCAGTTCTTGTGGTCAATCGCGCCAGCGTCGGTGCCATAGTTGCTCTCAAGCGCGAAGAAGGCGAGCGCGACGGCGGGGTTCACCCCATTGTCGGTACAGGCGTTGTAGCAATCCTCAACCTCATCGTAGGCGGGGCTACCCACGTTCCGCAATACCCCACCGAAGATGGTGAGGTTGATAGTAGGATTAGCGTAGATGGCGTAGTTGGGGTCGGGAACTACGATCGACGGCGGTTGGCTGGGCTGGGCGTAGACGGGCTGGGGATCCTCACGGAGGAAGGGATGGATGTACTGGTTAAGCAGATCGCTGTAGTAACCGGGGTTCTCGAAGGCGGGTGCATAGATCGGCACGATCTGGCTGATCATGGTGTTGCCCGCGCCGATGTAGAGCGGGCCAGTGACGTGCTGGCACCAGGCATCGAGGCCCGCCAGCCAGGTGAGGAAGCTGGCGTAATGGTCGCCCGGTTTCAGGTTGCCCCAGTTGTGCAGTGGGGCGATGGCCGCATCGCGGCCCAGGGTGGATTCGTGGGCGAAGAAGCTGAGGGCGATCAGTGGGTCGATGTGGTAGCTGAGGATCTTGTTCCAGTAGGGGCGCAGGTCTGCGGCCTGGTGCTGGCCGCTGGGTGAGGCTTCCAGCCAGAGCGGGCTTTCGGGGTGACGAAGGAAGACGTTGGCGAACTCAGTGAAGCTGATTGAAGGGGGGCCGAGCAGCGCATAGTCGTTGGCGTTGGGGTCGGCCACCCGCTGGCTCGTACCAGCGCCGTCGCCAAAGGAAAGGTTTGACGTCGGGGTAACGATGGTAGAGGAGGAGAATGAATCGGTATCGGCAGCGGTGCCGGAGATAGAGTCGGTAGCGGGCGATAGAATACTACTCGCCCTGTCCTTGCGGTCCGCTTTGTTGCCCCCACCCCGGCTTCGATTAGCATTTTTGCGCTTGGGCGTTTTCTTCATCGCTGCTCCCTTCGCTATTAGTGAGGAGTGAAGACATTGGGTTGGGCGGCTAGCTGGTCAGCCCAGCCCTTGATCAGGTCATGCAACTGCTGGATGTAGCTGTTATCGCCCTGGACGGTGCCGCCCGCGCTGCCAGGCTGGTAGATAGGTACAATCGTGCTGATAGTCTGGGCGTTGTTGTAGGCGGTGGTGCGGAAGTGGTTGCACCAGTCGCGCAGGCCTAGCGACCACAAATCGTAGGTGGCGAGTTGACCGCTGCTGGGGTCGGTCAGGTTGCCCCAGTTCTTGAGGTCGACCGCGCCCGCAGCGGTGCCGTAGTTGCTCTCCAACGCGAAGAAGGCAAGGGCCACGGCGGGGTTCACTCCATTATCGGTGCAGGTGTTGTAGCAATCCTCTACCTCATCATATGCAGGGCTGCCGACATTCCGCAGCACGTTGCTAAATATGGCAAGGTTGATGGTGGGGTTGCTGTAAACCGCGTAATCGGGGGAAGTGACCAGCGGGACGACCGCGGGTGTGCCGTTCACCATCTGCATATAGCGGTCCCAGGGCCAGCCCGCACCCGGATCGGTGTGAAAGTCGTTGCCGCCAAAGTGGGTGCCATCCTCGCTGGGTACCTCGGCATGGCCGATTATATGCTGGCGGTCGATGGGGATACCGTAGCGGCGGCAGATGTCGGCGACTAGTTGCGCCGAAGCCTGGAGCATGGTATCGTTGTACCACTGACTGGGATGGGCAGCGAAGCCTTCATGCTCGATGCCGATGCTACGCTGGTTGTAGCGCAGGTTGCCACAATGGTAGCCAGTGTCCGCCTCATGCACACACTGGGTAACATCGCCATCGCTTGAGCGAAAGACGTAGTGGGCGCTGACCCCCTGGCTGGGGTCGAGGAACCGATCGATCGCTGAGATGTAGCTACCCTCGGTGTCGTGGATGATCACCATGTCAATGCCGCCGGGCCGGCCTGCCCCGTAGTTGCCCAGCGGCGCAGCCGCCCAGTGTGCGGGGCCATAGTTATCGGTCATGTCGTTCACTTCCTTTCCTGGTTTGCACGCAATTAGCGCTAATGCGCCAGCCAGTTACTGTAGTGGCGATCTACCACCACCCGTTGAGTTGTAAACTACATCGGCCAGAGCTACTTCTATTGTACACTATAGCAGCGGGAACAAGCAATAAGTGCATAGGGGCGCGAGTGTATTACAGGTTATGGTGTAACGCAGGGGCGGGCGGTGGCCCGCCCTGGTGCAATTTACACCGTCACCTGATTGTGCAAACGTAGGGGCGGGCGGTGGCCCGCCCTGGTGCAATTTACACCGTCACCTGATTGTGCAAACGTAGGGGCGGGCGGTGGCCCGCCCTGGTGCAATTTACACCGTCACCTGAT
>JANXYP010000265.1 GCA_025355955.1 Chloroflexota bacterium | reverse complement strand
CCGGGAGGGGTTGGGGTGGGTGCGTGCAGCGCGATGTAGACCCACCCCCTGCCCCTCCCGGCGGGACTCGTAAACTAAGTTTTGACGAGGGGTGTAGTTTCCCCTCCCGCCGGGAGGGGTTGGGGTGGGTGCGTGCAGCGCGATGTAGACCCACCCCCTGCCCCTCCCAGCGGGAGGGGAGAACATCAGAACTTTGTTAACAAAGCACTGAGTTCGAAGGCAAAAAGCCTCTCCCTTCCAGAGAGAAACCCCTTGTGGGTTCCCTGTGGGTGTTTGGTAAGGGTGAATCTTGAAGCGCATCAATGACTATCGAAACTACGCACTCCGCCACAGACCAGCCAACGGACTGTTCAACGGACAAACGGACAAACTGATGTAGGGGCGGCCTGCGCTGCCTGGCTGCCTGTAACTTTATATGCAAAGTTAACGCCTGCGCTGGCGCATAATTTGCGTTGGGGGCGGGGCAATTGCTATAATGACAGAAAAGGCAAGGTTTGACGCAATCATGGTGGAACATAGCGAGAATGATGGGACTGAAAGCAAGCGGCGGCGCGTACTGATCGTCGGCGCAGGCTACGGCGGGCTGCGTAGTGCGCTGCGACTGGCGGCGTTGCAGAAGAGCGAAGGGGCGAACCTGGAGGTCGTGCTGCTTGACATGAACGATTACCACCAGCTGATCACCGAGTTGCACGAGGTAGCGGGCGGGCGCACGTCAGTGGACGAGGTGCGGCTGCCGCTGCGCGAGATCCTAAAGGGGACAGGGGTGCGCTTCGTGCAGGCCCGCGTCACCGAGTTCGACTTCGCCAACAACCTGGTGCGCGTGGAACAGCGCGACAGTGCGGGCAACCTCAGTCGCGGCAAGATACCTTACCGCTGGCTGGTGATGGCCCTGGGCAGCACTACCGCCTTCTACCACATCCCCGGCCTGAAGGAACACGCCTTCACCTTGAAGTCGTCATGGGAGGCCGAGCGCCTGTATAAGCACATCGTTGCCATGTTCCAGCAAGCAGCGCAGTTGCCCGTCAGCGACCCCGTTCGCCACGAAATGCTCACCTTCGTTATCGGCGGCGGCGGCTATACCGGCGTGGAACTGGCGGGCGAACTGGCTGAGGCCGTGGCACGGCTCTGCCGCGAATACAAGATACCCCGCGCTGATGTCAGCCTGCGCGTCGTAGAGATGAAGGACACCATCCTACCCGGCTACGAGCGCTGGATGATCGATTACACCAGCGCATCCCTGCAGCGCACGGGCGTGCAGCTGATGACTGGCGATGGCGTGGCCGAGGTGGGCGCGGACTGCGCGGTACTCAAGTCGGGTAGCACACTCAGGACCCGGACGCTGGTATGGGTGGGCGGGGTGCAAGCCGCCAACGCGACGCAGAGCAGCGGCGGCGCGACCGGCCAGGGCGGACGGCTGGCGGTTAATCGCTTCCTTCAGGCGGTGGATTACCCCTGCATCTACGCAATTGGCGACAACGGGGTGCAGACTGAGGGCGAAAACGCACCGCCCAGCGCCCAGGCCGCCTTGCAGCAGGCCGACACGGTGGCGGCGAACATCATCGCCGAGGCCCAGGGCCAACCGCAGCGTCGACGCGCATTCAAGCCCGACCTTGCCGGTGAGGTAATCTCGATTGGCAGTCGTGACGCGGTGGCGCTGGTCAAAGGGGTACACCTGACCGGCTTCCCTGCCGCCACGCTCAAGTCGGTGGTGGAGAAGCGTTACCGCCTCAGCTTGCAAAGTGGGCCGCTCGGCAACCTGGCGATGCTAAGTACGTTCGTTTGATCACCCCTCCCCCAAAGGGGGAGGCTGGGAGGGGGAGTTCACCAACTCCCGCCTCAAGCGACTTCGTAGGGGCGGGCCGCACTCGCCCAATCAAAGGAAGCAGGGAGGGGGAGTTCACCAACTCCCGCCTCAAGAGACTTCGTAGGGGCGGGTTGCACTCGCCCAATCAAAGGAGGCTGGGAGGGGGAGTGAGCCAACTCCCGCCTCAAGAGACTTCGTAGGGGCGGGTTGCACTCGCCCAATCAAAGGAGGCTGGGAGGGGGAGTGAGCCAACCCCAGCGTCCCTGTGGTGTTGTAGTTAGAAAGGCAAAGCACATGACCTTCAATCTGCTTATCTCAATTATCGCGCTGGTGGTAACAGTAATATTCGCGGCGATGGTGTTCGCCCGCTGGAGCCGCCACCAGCAGCCTTATCTGCTGTTCTGGGGCATTGGTTTGCTGCTCTACGGCATTGGAGAGTTCACCCAGGCGTATCTCAGCGCGGGCGGCTGGCAGCAGGGTGACACTACCCACGACTTCGCCTTCCGCTGGTGGTATCTCAGCGGCGCGATCCTGACCTCGGCCTGGCTGGGGCAAGGCACGGTCTATCTGCTGGTGCGCCGCAAGGTGATCGCCAACGCCCTCGCCGCCATCCTGATTGTCACCTCGATCGTCGCAATATATGTAATGCTAACCGGAACCTTCAAGCAGCCTTACTATGACAATATGATTTCGGCGGTGAATAATGGTGGCCTGCTCTCTGGCAAGTCTGTAGATGTGGCAGGTAAAACCGTTTATATCGTTCCCGATATTGCTGCGCTAGGCTTCGCCTTGCCCTTCAATCTCTACGGCACCATCACGCTGGTCGGCGGCGCGCTATACTCCGGCTTCCTGTTCTGGCGCAAGCGCATCCTGCTCAACCGGCTGACTGGCAACATCCTGATCGCCGCTGGCGCACTCTTCCCAGTGCTGGGTGGCACGCTCAACGACCTGCACCTGACCGGCTTCCTCTACTTCGGTATCCTTTTCGGTGTAATCATCATGTTCGTCGGCTTCCTACAGGCCAGCAAGCCGCAGCCCGTGCCTGCCGCCGAGCAATTGCAGGTTAACCCGCAAGGGGCTAGCTAGGGGCTGGTAGTTGAAGGTTGCAAGTTGCAAGTTATACCAAATCTAGCAGGTAATGCCGTAAATCTGTAGGGGCGCACGGCTGTGCGCCCTGGTGTAGCGCCAACAATGCCGATTTTACCGCACCACCCGCTGGTATTAGTGTTATACAAAATGAGTTGGATTACGCCCCTAAATCTGTAGGGGCGCACGGCTGTGCGCCCTGGTGTAGCGCCAACAATGCCGATTTTACCGCACCAGCCACCGGAATTGGTATGACAACTCTGCGCCAACCTCCAGTTGCCCGCGCAATATTTGGCATTGTGGCTGCTTTGTGGTAGAATTGGCGCGGACAGGTATCCTTAATCTTTATTCAGGAGAGACAATGTGAGCAAGAGGAGTAACGCCGAACCGATTACCGAGCTAGCAAGTAGCTGGGAGATGATTCCCACTGGCATCCCAGGATTGGATGAGATTACCGCGGGCGGCATTCCCAAGGGGGCATTCATCATGCTAGTGGGCGAACCAGGATCGGGCAAGACGGTGCTGGCGCAGCAGCTATGCTTCAACCAAGCGGCGCAGCAGGTTGACAAAAAAGACAAGCGTAAAACCCTTTACTTCAGCACCCTCAGTGAAACGCACGAGAAGCTCATCGCTCACATCAGCCGATTTGACTTCTACAATGGGGCAGTTATCTCAGATATGGTCGAGTTGCTTTCGCTACAGGATCCGCTCGTCCAGGGCATAGAGCACACTGCCGAAGTAGTCGCGACCACAGTACGCCAGCGCAAAGCGGAGTTGGTGGTTATTGATGGGATGCGGTCAATAGCCGCGCTGGTGGGTGGTGTGGCCAAAACCGCGCTTTTGCTCGCGCAGCTTTCCGCCCAACTGAGCTTCCTGGGCTGCACCTTGATCGTCACCCTGGAGGCCGACTATGGGCAGAGCATCGGTGGTGAGCTACTTACAACGTGTGATGGCATCATCGCACTTTACCGCCGTCGGGTAGGGGTTCACAGCGTCAAGTATATTGAGGTACCCAAGATGCGGGGCGTGGCCCAGCTAGAGGGTCTACATAGCTATGAGATTACCAATGAAGGCTGGCGGGTATACCCTAGGCTGGAGGCGCTTTCGATTCGCAGCGGGCAACCAGACACGCAAGTAGAACCGGATAAGCGGCTCGCCATTGGCGCGCCAGAGATTGATAAGCTGATGAGGGGCGGGGTGCCAAAAGGCTCAATGACCATGCTAGCGGGTAGCCCCAGCACGGGCAAGACCTTGCTATCGCTACATTATCTCAACGAGGGCGCGCAGAAGGGTCAGCCAGGTTTGATGCTCAACTTTGGCGAGACCCGTCAGCAGTTGATTGACCGGGCGACGCACTTTCATCTGCCTCTGGCCCAGGGCATCGCCGATGGCCTCATCCACCTGCACAACATCATGCCAGTGGAGCTTGAGCCGAACAAAATCGCGCAACTGCTCCGTGATGAGATCGAGCAGCATAAGATCCAGCGGCTGGTGATTGATGGTATTGACGAGATTGAACGAGCTACCCATAATGAGCAGCGCTCTGCGGATTACGTCGCTGCACTAGTCGCCTACCTACGCTGGCAAGGAGTTACGGCGCTCTTCAGCAAGAGCGTACCGAAAATTACTGGCACGGAGTTCGACCTGGGCGATAGCGCCATGGCTCTGGTCGCTGAGAACCTGCTGCTGATGCGCTACAATGAGCTGAACCGCCACCTCTATCGCTCCGTCCTGGTGCTGAAGATGCGCGACAGCGAGTACGACCAGACCATTCGTGAGTTTGAGATTACTGATGCGGGCATCGAGGTATTGCCATTGGTGAAAGCGAAGTAACCCCTATTTCAACCCCGCCACTATTTCTATAATCTGCCGCGCCCGATGGCGCACCGTATGGTGGGCGAGGATGCGGGCGCGGCCACTGTCACCCAGCTTCTTGCGGGCGGCGGGATCGGCGGCCAGGCTGCGGATCGCCTCCACCATCTCGGCCTGGTTGTTGACCACCAGATAATCCTCACCTGCGCGGAACAATTCGTCAGTATCGGGCCAGGGCAGGCTGATCAAGGGCAGGCCACAGGCCAGCGCCTCGAATACGCGAATGGTGGGCGTGCCGTATACCGCACTGGTATACTGCTGGCGGGGCAGATGCAGGCTCATCTTTGAGGCGGCGTAGACAAGTGGGGCGCGGTAGTTGGCGACCCAGCCGCGATAACGCACATGGTACTCGCGGGCAAAGCGTTCCAGCAATTCCGCGCTGTAGCGCACCCCATAGAGGGAGAAGCGCAGCTCGGGTAGCAGGTTGCTGGGCTGCAGCAGGTAGGTCTCCATTGTCTCGTTGCGGTCGTTGTCGCCCCAGTTGCCAATGAAGACGATATCCTGCTCCTTGGGCAGTACGATGGGGCGAAACAGGTCGGGGTCGGCGGCCTCGTGGACGGTGTAGACGTGGGGCAGACCGAAGTCGCGCTTGTAAATCTCGGTAATCGCCGGGCTGAACGACAGCACCGCATCGTAGTTCTCCAGTTGCAGCGCTCGCATCACCTCCGGTTCGCTATAGGCGCGGTAATGGGTATCGTGGAACAGGATGCGTAGGCGCGGGCCGAACTCGCCCGCTTGCCGCATCCGGCCAATCGCCACTACTAGCGCGGGATCGTTCCACTCGTGGACAATGGCGACATCCACACGTGCCAACGTCTTACGCAGCCAGGAGCGTAGCCGCTGGGGGTCCGACAGCAGCGCGGAGTTGTAGAGGTTGTAGCGCAGGTTAGGGAAGTGGGCGGCGAAATCGAGCAGCGCCGCTTCGCCCTGCTCCTGCCGCAGGTTGTCCACCGACCAGTTGTGAACCGCCTCGTAGAAGGTAGCCTGGTGGCCCAGCTCACCCAGCGCCCGCAGCAGGCCGCGCAGGAAGTGGGCGTTACCGTGATTCCAGTCGGAACGAATCGAATGGCCGAAGATGGCGAAGTTCATTCACACTCCGTAAGGTATGCTGGTGTCGGAATAAGTCATATTGACACCTTGATTATACCACAGGTGTGAAGGAAGCAACTGGCGATAAAGCTGATAATAATCGGCGGCCATGCGCTCGGCGCTGTAGCGGGTGAGAGCGCGCAGGTGGGCGCGTGCGCCGTAGTGGGCGGCGCGGGTGTCGTCGATGAGCAGGTCAGTCAGGGCGTGGCGTAGGGCGGTGGCATCATTGTAAGCGAAGTATATAGCGTCATCGCCCCAGACTTCGTGGAAGGTGGGGATGTCGTTGGCGAGAATGGCGCAGCCATGCAGTGCGGCTTCCACCGCCGCCAGGCCAAACGGCTCGTAGCGTGAAGCGGCGATGTAGACGCTGGCGCGGGCGAAGTAGGGATATAGTTGCGCTGCGGTCAGATGACCGAGGTATTTAATCAACGCACCGCTGCTAATGAGCGGCCCATTGTAGTCTGGCGGTGTCACCTCGCCTGCGACGATCACGCGCATCGTACTAGTGGGGTCGGTCTGTGCCTGCTGTACCGCCTCAGCGACGAGGCTGACATTCTTGGCCTTATCCCACAACCGCCCCACCATTACCGCCATTTGCTCCTTGACCCCCAGGCGCGGGGTTATACTCATGCCATTGTGAATAGTCTGGATGCGGTTGGTGGTCAGGCCGTAATCGCGGCTGAGGCTGGCGGCCATAAACGCCGAGGGCGCAACGATCGCATCTGCACCGTGCAGCCCGCATTGCACCAGACGTTGGTAACCGCTGATAAACGCCTGCCAATCAGGGTCAGATTGGGTAGCATCGGCGCACCACTGCTGCCAGCTAATAATGTCGCTATGGGCGACCACCAGACGAGGGCAGGAGGTGGGCAGATCGCCGAAGCAGAACTGGCTGCTGTGCAACAAATCGGGGCGCAATCGTTCGATCAGGTCACACAGCTCGCCCCGCGCCGCAGCAATGTCGGCCCTGCTATCCTGCATCCATTCCAGCTTGTAGGGCAGGTTGAAGTGACCCCGTAGGTGGGCGAGGCGCGACAGGTCGGTGCGTTGCTCCGCACTTGGCGCATGACCGACACTCACAATAGTTATCCCAATGTCGAACCGCGCCAGCGCCCGCGCTAGCTGCATGGTGTATTGCCAAACACCGCCAACGGTGTCGGTGGTGAGCATTAGGTGCATAGGTTTCTTCCTCTCGATAAAAATGAAAAGATACGCGAGTACGAATTATACCCGCGCCCCGCCTTATCACCAAAAAATGGGAACACCAATTCTAGGGCAAGGAGTGTGCCAGCCCAACCTCGATCTGTTATAATCCGTTTACCCCCTCTCAACCTCCCCTGGTGGGGGGTCTATTTCTTCAGGCACGTTGCCGTGCGTATCGAGGCCAATGAAGCCCATCTATATCGCCTTCGTCTGGCACCAACACCAGCCATATTATCGCACCTCAGCACAGCCAGGGCCGCAGGGCGACTTCGCTCTGCCCTGGGTGCGCCTCCACGCGGTCAAAGATTACCTGCATATGCTGGAGGCGCTCACCCAGCACCCCTCCATCCACCAGACCTTCAACCTAGTTCCCAGCCTGATCGAGCAACTGCACGACTATACCGAGCGGGGGGTGATGGATCGCAGCCTGCGCCTGACCCTCACTCCAGCGGAGGACCTTAGTGATGCGGATAAGGCGGAGATGTTGGAAACCTTCTTCTACATCAACTGGGAACGAGTGATCAGCCGCTATCCGCGCTATCACCAACTGCTAGCGCTTAAGCAGCAGGCCCAGGGCGATGCCGCGCTGTTCGGCCCCGCCTTCTGGCGCGATTTGCAGGTTTGGTTCAATCTGGCCTGGATTGACCCGCTGATGGTGGCCGCCGATGCTGAACTGAACGCACTGCGAGAGCAGGGGCGCGACTTCAGCCAGGCCGACGTGAACATGGTGGCCGACAAGCATTGGGCGATGATGGCCGATGTGGTGCCGGTGCATCGCACGATGATGAACGATGGGCAGATTGAAGTCAGCACCAGCCCCTACTTCCACCCCATCCTGCCGTTGCTCGATGACAATTACGATGCCCGCACCGCCAGCCCCGGCCTGGCCCTACCCGCGATGCGCTTCGCCCACCCGGAAGATGCTGCCGCTCAGATGCTGCTGGCAGTGGATAGCTACCGCGCTGCCTTTGGTCGCCCGCCAGCGGGGATGTGGCCCAGTGAGGGGGCGGTGTCGCAGGAGGTGGTCGCGCTGGCCGCCGCGCACGGCATCCGCTGGTTCGCCAGCGACGAGGCGGTGCTGGCGAGCAGCGTCGGCTATGGCATCGAGCGCGACCCCTGGGGCCATCTCACCAACCCCTGGCTGCTCTATCAGCCCTACCTTACCAACTATACCCCTCCCCCTTTGGGGGAGGCTGGGTGGGCGAACGCGCTAACTCCTCCCCCATCGGGGGAGGCTGGGTGGGGGAGCGCGTCAACCCCTCCCCCTTTGGGGGAGGCTGGGTGGGGGAGCGCGCCCACGATCATCTTCCGCGACCACCTGCTCTCCGACCGCATCGGCTTCGCCTATCAGGGGATGGAGACGCATGCAGCGGTCGCCGATATGCTGGATCGGCTGCACACCATTCGTAACCGCACCCAGGACGGCGACCGCCCCGCACTGGTCAGTATCATCCTCGATGGCGAGAATTGCTGGGAGGGCTACCCCAACAATGGCAACGACTTCTTGCACGCGCTCTATAGCGCGATTGAGCGCGACGACACCCTGCACGCTTGCACGGTCAGCGAGTACCTCGCCGCCTACCCACCCACACAGCAGATCGAAAAGCTGTTCACCGCTAGCTGGATCGGACGTAACCTGGAGACCTGGATTGGTGAAGCGGAGCAAAACCGTGCCTGGGAGTATCTGGCTGCTACTCGCGAACAGTTGGTCACCTACCCTCCACCCAACATCCCTCCAGCGGGGGGAAGAGACAATCTATCCATCCCCCGGTGGGGGAGGCAAGGAGAGGGTGCGCTAGCCGCCGCCTGGCGCGAATTGTACATCGCTGAGGGCAGCGACTGGTTCTGGTGGTACTATAGCCACAACTCGTCGGCGGAGGAGGCACTGTTTGATGAGATGTTCCGCTGCCATCTAGGCAACGTCTACACTATGCTCGGTCTGCCCGTGCCAGCCTTCCTCAAGCAGCCAATCCGCGGCCTGAGCAGGCATACCCTCAGCCGTGAGCCGGGTGGCTACATCAGCCCGCGCATCTCTGGGGCCGCCGATGCCAGCGAGTGGGGCAACGCGGGATACATCGAACCGCAGGCCAGCAGCGGCTCGATGCAGATCAGTTACCTGCCGCTCAAGCGGCTCTACTACGGCAGCAACCCCGCCAACCTGTTCTTCCGCCTTGAAGCCAACGAGGACATTCGCGCCGATGTCGCGCTCTATATCCGCAGCCATCGCGTGGAGCGCTACAACCCCACGGTACGCTATGGCGGGCCGGTGGATGTATCACGCAGCGGCTTCAGCCACGAACTGTTGATCAATGCGGACAGCGGGCAGGTGATACTCAGCGAGGCGGAAGGGCAGGGGATGTGGCGAATGCAAGGAGCGGTGGGGCTGGCGGCGCACGGTCAACAGGTATTGGAGATGAGTGTGCCACTCGAAGCGCTGGGCCTGCAACTGGGCGATACTATCCAGGTCGCCGCAACCATCACCACGCACAGCATACTGCAGCAGGTGTTGCCCACCATTGGTGTGCTGGAAGTTGACATCCGCGCCTGGGGCTAAAAAGCCCTCGCCCCTTGCGGGAGAGGGCTGGGTGAGGGGTAATGGTGAAGCGCACCAATGCCCGTCGTCAACGTCAAGATTAATGTAGGGCGCATAGCCGTGCGCCCCGGTAAAGCAACGCCAATGCCCATCGGCGACGACAACGTTGGCGTAGGGGCGCACGGCTGTGCGCCCAGGTGAAGCGCATCAATGCCCATCGGCAGCGTCAAGATTGATGTAGGGGCGCATGGCCGTGCGCCCACATGAAGCGCATCAATGCCCATCGGCAGCGTCAAGATTGATGTAGGGGCGCACGGCTGTGCGCCCTCGGTGAAGCAACGTCAATGCCCATCGGCAGCGTCAAGATTAATGTAGGGGCGCACGGCTGTGCGCCCAGGTGAAGCGCATCAATGCTCATCGGCGGGCTGGCTTTCGATGGGCATTGATGCGCTTCGAGATCTCCCCTCACCAAACCTACCCACAGGGAACCCACAAGGGGTTTCCCCGCTGGGGCGAGGCTTTTTGCCGCCCGAGCTTTGCAGTGGGCTGGCTTTCGATGGGCTTATTTCTATCAAGGACTGCGCCGCGCAATTGCCGGGGCGAAGCCAGTGAGTAGCACCACCGCATAGGCGAACATTAGCCAGCCACCGAAAGCAGCGGCGTAGCTAGCGGGCATATTGGGGAAGATGTTGGCGAAGAAGGCAATACTGAGCGCGTCAGCAAACATCCCCGGTAGGCTAAGGGCGCAGGCTGCGGCAACTTGCTGGCCGGGGGCCAAGGGTATTCTGCTGAATAGCCGCATGGTGAGCAGCCACATCGCCGCCGCCGTAACCGCATATAGCGCCACCATCCAAAGCAGCTCATCGGCACGGAAGAACCACTGCCCGGCCAGGCGCACCGCTACGGTTGCCAGCAGCCAGATGACAAAGCCCGTGATTGCAAAGCGTCTCATACTCCTACCCCTCCTATCTTTATTGCCTTTAGAATCAACTGTACCGAACTTTCCGCCAGCTTGCCCAGGTCGGTTGCCTCGCGGTCGAGCAGCCAGAGCAGCGTCAAGCCCTCGTACATAGCTTCAACACTGATCGCCACCGTTAGCGGGTCGACAGCGTAGAACTCGCCTTGCACAACCCCTTGTCTCACCAGGTCGGCAAGCAATTCACGATATTGCGTAAAGTAATCTTTCAGGTAGGCGCGGATAGTGTCGTGGTGGTTGGCGGCAGCGTAAAACTCGTAGGCCAGCGGCAGCAGGTTGCTCGTTTCTGTCACCACTGTTGCCAACTGGCGGGTGAGCAGCAGCAGGCGTTCACCCGCTGGCGCAGCCGTGGTCAACACCAGGCGTAGATTACTCAAAGCCGGACCGAAGTATCCGTTGAGCAGGGCTAGCACCACTTCGTCCTTGCTCTTGAAGTACCAGTACAGCGCCCCTTTGCTCAGGCCGGTGGCGATCACGATGTCGTCCATCCGCGCTCTGGCAAAGCCGAGGCGGGCGAATACTTCAGCCGCAGCGGTGAGGATCTGAGCGCGGCGCTCCTCGCTAACATCGGGTCGTGGTGACATAAAGCCTCCGAGATAATAAACCGACTGGTCGGTTGGTTATATTATATGATAAAAAGCTGCTGTTGTCAAGAGCTACTAACTGAAATCACGACCTAAATGTCCTGCCCGCTCTGGGGCGATAAGCAGGTCAATGCCCATCGACGGCGACAATGCAGGGGTAGGGGCGCGTGACATACGCCCCCGATGATGTGCATCAATGCCCATCGGTGGCGACAATGTTGGCGTAGGGGCGCATGGCTGTGCGCCCCCGGTGAAGCAACGTCAATGCTCATCGGCGGCGACAATGTTGGCGTAGGGGCGCATGGCTGTGCGCCCCGGTGAAGCAACGTCAATGCTCATCGGCAGAGACAATGTTGGGGTGGGGGCAAATCGCATACGCCCAGGTGAAGCGGGTCAATGCCTATCGGCGGCGACGATGTTGGGGTAGGGGCGAATCGCATACGCCCAGGTGAAGATGCCGCAATGCCTATCGGCGGCGACAATGTTGAGGTAGGGGCGCATGACTGTGCGCCCCGGTAAAGCAACGTCAATGCTCATCGGTGGGATAGCTTTCGATAGACATTGATGCGCTTCGAGATTCTCCCCTCACCAAACCTACCCACAGGGAACTCACAAGGGGTTTCCCCGCTGGGGCGAGGCTTTTTGCCGCCCGAGCTTGGCGGCGGGATGGCTTTCGATGGGCATTGATGCGCTTCACCAGGGCGGGCCACCGCCCGCCCCTACGTCACACCACCTCAAAACTCAAAACTCAAAACTCAAAACTCAAAACTCCTAGCGTGCGAGGACGTACATCCCTGGCCCGGCCTGGCGGGCCATGCCTTTCAGCTCCATCATAACCAGGGTGGAGCTGACCTGGTGGGCAGGTAGGCCCGCCTCGTTGGTAATCTCGTCGAGGTGCAGCGGTTCGCGGCTGAGGACGCGCAGCAACGCCGCTTCCACCTCGTCGCCAGGGATAAAGCTACGTGCCTCCTGCTGCTCCTCGGCCTGGGTGAGGTGCAACTGCTCTAGAACATCGGCGGCTTTGGTTACTGGGCGTGCGCCCTGGCGCAGCAGGTCGTTCGGCCCCGCGCTCTGGGCGCTGAAGATGCTGCCAGGCACCGCGAACACCTCGCGGCCCTGCTCCAGAGCGAAATCCTTGGTAATCAACGCACCCGACTTCAGTCCCGCCTCGACCACGATGATGCCCAGGCTGAGGCCGCTGATGATACGGTTGCGTGGCGGGAAATTGATCGCATCCGGCTTGGTGCCGATCGGGTAATCGCTGACCAGTGCGCCGCGAGTGATGATACGCTCGGCGAGGGCGCGATGCTCCGGCGGATAGATAATATCCACGCCGCAGCCCAGCACCGCGATGGTGCGCCCACCGGCATCGAGGGTCGCCTTATGCGCCACTGAGTCAATCCCCCGCGCCATACCGCTCACCACCGTCACCCCACTGGCGGCCAAACCCTGGGCTAGCTGGCTGGTGGCCTCGCGGCCATAGGCGGTCGCGCCCCGCGTGCCGACGATGCCGATCGCCCAATCATCGGCAGCGCTAATCTCACCGCGCACGTAGAGCAACGGCGGTGCGGCGGCAATTTCCTTCAGCCGCACCGGGTAGGCAGGGTCGTCCCAGCTAATCAGGCTGATGCCCATCTGCGCGGCCTTTGCCATCTCCGCATCGAGGTCGAGTTTGGCGCGGGTAGAAAGCAAGCTCTCAATCGCACGGCTGGGCAGGTGCAGGGCGTACAGGTCGGCGGCGCTGGCCTGCCAGGCGGCTTCCAGGCTACCGAAGTAGTCGCGCAGCACCAGGATGCGGGCAGGGCCGATGCCCATCACTTTGTTGAAGCCAAGGTGGTATTTAAGGTCGTCGTTCATGGCAACAAGGTACTCGGTTTACTACACATAAGGAATGTCATGGGCATCCTTTTCGGCTTTACTAACTAGACGGCAGAGTAAGGCTGGTTTTAGTATTACAGCCTCAGTTGTCATAATAGGGCCAGAAGGGTGTAGGGGCGAATCGCATACGCCCGGTCGCCCAGGGTCCAAACCAATCGTAACTGCGTAACCTGGTCTGGCAACTGAGGCTGTAATGTTAGGGTCTTTGCTTCGCGTGCAGTTCTATACCCTGTGCGTTTGGTGCAGGTGTAATACCAATCAGCTATGGTGCTGCTATACATTGAGCCAGGGCGAACAACGGTTCGCCCCTACAGAGCTATAGCATCGCCTCGGCTATTTGGTATAAATTAAGCCAGGGCGAGCCGTTGTTTGCCCCTACAGAAAATACACCATCTCCTCGGCTACCGGGTATTATGTTCATTTACTTAGCTAGTTTGATATTCTGCGCTGTGAGGCAGGCAGGATTGTCCAACCGCAGCGCTCTAACTGATCAATATTCAGGGTCCGACCAGCATCCGCTTCATCAGCAATATGATACGCTAATTGCGCTAAAATTGCAAGGTTTCGAGTGTGAACCGATGGGTTACCAGTTATTGGGTGGTTAGCTCCATCACCGGGGCGGGCCACCGCCCGCCTCTACCTTTACCCAATAACTGGTAACCCACCAGGGTTTACGTTTGCGCGTCACGTTCTTGCCGCGCAAGCCTTCGGTAGGGGTGAACAACGGTTCGCCCTGGTCGGGTATGCAAGATGGTGACGCGCACCGGCTGAATAAAGGATTATTGCAAACGTGCTTAATTGCTGGTATAATGGCGCTGCTGGTAAGGAAAACGGTAAGGAAAGGGTGAGACGATGGCAAAGCAGCGCATCCTGGTCGTCGATGACGATGAGACTATCCTGAACTCGTTGCGGCTCAGTCTGACCAACGACGGGTTTGAGGTGATCGCGGCGCACAGCGGGAGCGAGGCGCTATCGAAGGTCGAGCGCACCCTACCGCAGTTGGCGATCCTCGACTTGATGCTACCAGGGATGAGCGGGTTCGAGTTGTCGAAGCGGCTGCAACGTTACATTGAGATCCCGGTGATTATGCTCACCGCTGTGACCGATGAGGAAACCGTAGTGCAAGGGTTGGAACAGTATGCCGATGATTACATCAACAAGCCATTCCGCTACGCCGAACTGCGGGCGCGGATTAACCGCATCCTCTCGCGGGCCAATGAGGTGTCGCTGTCGAGCAGCGATGATATAGTGGTCGACAACAACCTGACTATCAACTTTGCGCGGCACGCGGTAGTGGTAAGCGAGCGGAACGTTCACCTTTCGCCGATCGAATCGCGGCTGCTCTACTGCCTGGTGAAAGGCGGTGGGCGGGTGGTCAGCAACGAGTCGCTGCTGCGGCGCGGCTGGAACTATCAGGACGATGGCGACATTGAGTCGCTGTGGGTACGAATGAGCAGCCTGCGGCGCAAGCTGGGCGACATCGAGGAGCCACCCCGCTATATTATTACCGAGCGTGGGGTCGGCTACCGTTTCGGCGTGCCGATCGTAGGGGCCAAGTAGGGTTTGGTACCCACGGGTAATGGTGCGGTTGTCACTGACCCACCCCCAGCCCCTCTCGGCGAGAGGGGAATGTAGCAATCTACAATCTGCAATCTATAATCTACATTAGCAATCTGCAATCTGCAATCAAAGGGTGGAAGTCATGCTGGCGGGTGGAACACAGCTTACACACGGGCGCACCGGCCCACTGCCTACGCGGCCACATGGCGCTGGGCGGATTATGGTGGTCGACGATAACGCGGACAACCGCGACCTGTTCTGTATGGTACTAGAGGGGGCTGGCTATGAGGTGGTCGGCGCGAGCGATGGCGCGGAGGCCTTGCAGATAATCAAGCAAGCGCCGCCCGATCTGCTGCTGCTCGACCTAATGATGCCTAACCTGAACGGCTATCAAGTGACCGAGTTGATGAAGGGCGACCCTGACCTGCCGTTCATCCCCATCATCATCGTTACCGCCAAGCATGAGACCCAGGATAAGGTAAAGGGGCTGGAGCTGGGGGTTGACGATTACCTGATCAAGCCAGTCAACTACCCTGAACTGTTGGCGCGGGTCAAGTCGCTGTTGCGGCTGAAGCAGACCCAGGATGCGCTAGCGGCAGAGCGCAACAAGCTGGAACTGCTCTACGAAGTATCCAACTACCTGAACAGCAGCCTGGATGTGGACGTGATCCTGGCCCGCACCCTGGAGAAGACGGTGGAGGCGCTCGATGCCTCCACCGGCAGCATCATGCTGCTCGACGATAACCTGCACGTGCTGCGCCACTTGCTTTCGCGCCGCTATATGCCCGCCGAGGAGCAGGTAGTGGTGGTGGATAAGGTTATGAACGTAGGGCTGGGCGGTTGGGCGGCGGCGCACAAGCTGGGCGCGATCGTCGAAGACACCGACCTCGATGGCCGCTGGGTTCACTTCAAGGATGACACGGTGCGGTCTGGTTCGGCCATCTCCGTGCCGATGCTGAACGATGACCGAGTGGGCGGGCTGATTACCCTGGTGCATCCTCAGAAGTACCACTTCCGCAACGAGCATCTCGATCTACTGGTTTCGATCGCCAGTCAGGTGATGATCGCGGCGAGCAACGCACAAACCCACACCACCGTGCTTGAGGAAAAGAAGCGCACCGAGGCGATCGTCTCTAACCTGGCTGAAGCGTTGATCACCACTGACCTGGATATGCGCGTCACCGATTGCAACCCTGCCGCGCTGGTGATGATGGGCGGGCTGCGCCGTGAGCATGTGGTCGGTCAACTGGTAAGTGCGGCGCTGCCCGCCACCGCAGGGCTGATCAAGATCATCGCGTCGGTAATCGCGGGCGGGCCGCGCATAATCGGGGTGGAGACTACCCTGGTGCAGGCGGGCAATGCTCCTAACCTGCCGCTGCTGGTCAGTTGCGATGCCATTCATGACGCTACGGGCGGCCTGGTCGGCTGCGTGGCCGCGATGGCCGACATTACCAAGTTGAAGGAAGCCGAGGCGCTGCGCCAAGAGTTCGTCCACATGATCAGTCACGACCTGCGTAGCCCGATCAGCGGCATTGTCGGCTGCCTCGACCTGCTCTCCGACCCTGCCATCGGCGCGGTCAACGATTTGCAGAAGAGCTTCCTCGACATGGCGCTGACCAGTTGTCACAATCTTAACAGCCTGATCGGCGATATGCTCGATGTCTACAAGCTGGAGGCCGGGCAGATGGAAATGCGCCTGCGCGAGATTGACCTGCATCAGATGGCGGAGAACGCCATCCAGCCGATGCGGGCGCAGGCAATGGAGCGCAGCTTGAGAATCGTCAATGCGGTGCCAGAGGCGCTGATGATCAAGGCCGACCCGACGCGGCTGGCTCGCGTGTTCAGCAACCTGATCACCAACGCGCTGAAGTTCACCGACGAAGGCAGCATCACGGTCGAAGCCCACGCTGAGGCGGATGAGGTGGAGGTGAAGGTGATCGATACCGGCATCGGCATCCCCGCTGGCGAGGAGCAGAGCATCTTCGACAAGTTCTACCAGGCGCAGAACCGCAAGCTGGGTAAGATGACCGGCACCGGCCTGGGCCTCACCTTCTGCAAACAGGTGGTGGAGGCGCACAGCGGGCAAATCCGCGCCGCCAATAACCCGCAGCGGGGCAGCACCTTCAGCTTTACCCTGCCCCGCCACTTGCACTGATTGGTCAGGGCTTGCCTGCTGCGCGTCACGTTTTTGCATACCCGATCAGGGCGAACCGTGGTTCGCCCCTACTGAACGCTTGCCCTACAAGAACGTGACGCACACCCGGGCTTGCCTGCTGCGCGCCCGGCTGGCCGCATCAGGGCTGATTATACATCCAAGCGCGATAGACTAGGCGTAAACACTATGGACAATGACCCAGACTGGCCGAAGCAGATGGAGAGCGTGGACTACCAGAGCCTCAACGACCAGCAGTTGATGATGCGGTTGGCCGAGCGCGACGCAAACGCGCTCACCACCATCTATGACCGCTATGCCCGCCCTATCTACTCGCTGGCGATCAAGATGATGGGCAAGCCGGAGCGAGCCGAAGAGGTAGTGCAGGAGGTGTTCATCAAGCTGTGGCGTAAGCCCTACAGCTACGACCCGCAGCGTGGCGCGTTCATCAACTGGGTGCTGGGTGTGACCCACAATCAGGCGATTGACGAGCTGCAGCGCGAACGCAACCATGAACGTACCATTAGCCACTCGCTGCCCAACGATGGCGAGGATGAGCAGAGCATTGACGTACCGGATCCCGGCCCCGACCCCGCCGATCAGGCTTGGTATAGCGTGCGGCTAGACATCGTGCGCCTGGCGTTGACCCAACTGCCTCCCGCCCAGCGCATGGTCATCGAACTCGCATACTTCAGCGGGTTGACCCAGGTGGAGATCGCCGAACGGCTGACCGAGCCGCTCGGCACCATCAAGACGCGCACGCGGCTGGGGCTGCAGAAGCTGAAAGTGATACTCGAAGAGGAAGGTCTCAGGAGTGAGCGATGAGCCACCCTGATTTGGCGGGACGTACTACGTTTCACCCTGGCCGATAGCAAAGAAAGCTCGGAACGAGCAATGAGCAACCTTGAACTGGACGACAAACTTGCTGATTATGCCTTCGGCAACATGAGTGAAACTGAAAGCAAAGCATTCGCTGCGGCGCTGCAACACGACCCCGACCTGGCCGCCGAGTACGCGACGGTCTGGCAGCCGGTAATCGCCGCCCTGCCCCTGGCCGCCGCGCCAGTGCAGTTGCCCGCGATGATGCGCCAGCGGGTGCTGGAGGCGGCACTGCAGAGTGAGCCGGCCGCCGTAGTGCTGCCACGTTCGGCGCAGGCAGGTGGCACAGTTGCGCCGCAGATGCAGGCTGCCACGCTCCAGCCCACCGCGCCAACCCCGCCGCTTGCGCCGCGCCCTTCGCCTGCGAACAGTGTGGGGGCAGCACCCGTCCGCCCGCCGCTAAACGGTTTCCCCGCCGTCAACCCCTGGCGAAGGCTGGTAGTGCTGTTCAGCCGCCCGCAACTCGCCCTCAGCAGCATGGCGCTTATGCTGATTGTCAGCCTGGTCAGCGTTAGCTGGGCGGTTAGCCTCAACGCCCAGCACGAAAGCGACATGGCGCATATCAACCAGCAGCAGGCGGCGATAAATGCGCTCATTACCGATCGTAATGCCCATATGGTAGCCTTGCAGCCGACCGACAATTGGAAGGCAGGTTATGGCCGTGCGGTATATGACCCCAACCAGAGCGCCGTCTATGTCATCCTGTCTGGCCCGCCGCCCAAAACCGCGATGGATTGCCAGTTGTGGGGGATGAAGAAGGGGCAGGCTACCAGCATCGCGGTGTTCACCATGAACGGATGGTCGGCTAGCTACATGGCCCACGCCCCCGCCAACCTGAAGAGCTACGATGGGCTGATGCTCACCTGGGAGAAGCCCGGCGGCGCAACCCAACCCGACCCCCATTGGATCATGCTCGAAGGGCCGGTGCAGAACAACTAGCAAGACGGTTAAGTAATGTATCCCCCGGCAAGGGTTGAGGGTTGGTGCGTACCGCGCATATAAGCCGACCACTTGATCGCCCAGCTAAGGGCCAACCGTTGCCGGTTGGCCCTTCCTTGTGGGTGCGTACCGCATCTACCAGCATTTCGCCTCACCTACGCTGCCCATCCCACCCGTCTATCAGGTGGGGCGCGGCCCTGGCATTGTCTACGCCATCACCCAAATTATGCCCAACCAGAACCCAATCACCATGCCACTGTCGCATTATGTCACCTGCATCCCTGCACTGATCTAGTAGCTTGAGGCGATTCATGCCTGCGATGGGAGCGACACGTCAGGTTATGGCCGGTTCGACGGCAACGGCGTAAGGCGGGGCCGCACCCTGCTGACAGGTATCCACTATCTAGCCAACGAGTCAGGGTGGTCGAACTGGGGGTGGAGGGCACGAACGTCAGGGCGTTGCCGCGCTACGAAAGCGTCGGCTTTGCGCTCTACAGCGGACAGGGGATATGGAGAAGCGGCTAGTGCGGTGATAAACTACCCTCCCACCGCGAATGGCGGATGTAGGTCGAACCACCCCAAATGCAACCGCGCCCCTTGCCTGGTCGTTATGATCAAGTAAGGGGCGCAGCGTTGTTCCTTGCACGTCGCTTCATCTTTAATCTTTTATCTCTGGCATAATTTGACAGCCACAAGCACGACAATTATAATGTGTGTATCAAGCGCACCATCCCGCTCGCAGCGGGTGGCGGGCAGAAGCACAGTGAAGTGCGATGGGGGAGTTTGGCGATGGCAACAACCCAGAGAGTAGCAACTGGAAGTGGGCGGGTTGGCACTCAGCCACATCAGCGGCGACCGGCGAGGAGAAGATTCGTTCGGGTGATCGTGCTTCTGCTAATGCCGGTATTCGGAGTGTACCTCGCCATGGTGGTGCAGGTCTACCGCATCGGGGCGCAGGACAATGCGCGACCCGCCGATGCCATCATTGTGTTGGGCGCGGCACAGTGGAGCGGCAAGCCGTCGCCGGTGTTGCAAGCGCGATTGGATCACGCGCTCGACCTGTATCACCAGGGGCTGGCCCAGCATATCATCACCAGCGGTGGCACCGGCAATGGTGACGAATATTCCGAGGCTGATGTCGCTGCCGTATATCTGCAACAACACGGCGTGCCGACTAGTGCAATTGCGGAGGAGGATGCGGGCCGCGACACCTGGCAAAGTATGCAAGATATCAAGGCGATTATGCAGCTATATCGCTGGCACAGCGCCATCCTGGTCAGCGATCCCTTTCATATGTGGCGAGCCGACAAGATGGCAAGCGACCTCGGCATCGTCGCCTACACCTCACCGACGCGCACCAGCCCGATCGGGTACGACAAGTGGTGGGAGCTACAGTACGTTGCCCGCGAACCGATCAGCTTTGTCGCTTATCTGCTGGGGCTTAAAGACTAGTGCTGAGTTAAGTAGAGATGTTCATCATTCGTAGGGGCGCATAGATATGCGCCCGGTTTGCAACCTTAGATTAGCCCTAAAGCAAAAAACGCAACGAAGAAGAGAGCGGGCGAATGGCCCGCTCCCCAATCGGCAATCTAAAATCTGCAATCTAAAATCCCGCTACACCCCCGCCAGCGCCGCGCTTTCGTCGTCGTAGATGGTGGTAAACTGATCGAGGCCGACCATCTGGAAGATTTTGCGATAGTGGCTGCTCAGGCCGGAGATGACCATGGTGCGGCCAGCGCGGCGAGTCTGATTGAGCAGGTGCATGATGATAGCGATGCCCGCGCTGTTGATATAGTTAGCGTGTTCAAAGTTGAGCACGACCGGCAGGTTTGTCACGCTGGCCTGGTCGTAGGCAGCGGTCAACTCCACCTCCGATGCGTGGGTTACATCTCCGAACAGGTCAACAACCGCCGCATGGTGGGTGGTACGCACCTCGGCACGCAAATCACTACTCATTAGACTATCCTCCTGCAAATCAGGGCGCAAACAAAATAAGTGGCACCCGCTTATCGGGCAGAATGGAACAGTGGTTGGGAACTAACCTTGGCGAGGCTGGGTTTGGGTTGCTCCAGATAGATGCCCATCCGCACCATGTTGCCGTGCGCCTGGTGGCTCACTTCTACTTCATCCATCAACTGGGTAATCAGGAACATCCCCATATTGCCGTGCGCTACACCGGGCTGATGGCCGAGCGAGAGCGGTTCGGTGATATGCGGCGCAGTTTCGCCTCGCCCCTCGTCAATGACATCAACCTCCAGGTGGTCGTCCGCAACCGTCAGCAACACGCCGACCTGGGTATCGCGGGCGAAGCGATTGCCGTGTTCCATGGCGTTAAGGCAGGCTTCGGCCAGGGCAGTGCGGAGGTCGTCAATTCGTGACTCGCTAAAACCCATCCGCCGTGCCACCGCGCCAGCCGCATCCATCGCCACCTTCTCGTACCCATAATCGCTGGGGATACGCAAATCTACCGTGCGCTGGGTCTGGCTCATCGAACCGCCTTTTCTAACTCACGCTGCCACTTCTGTGCCGCTGACCTTGCGGCCTCGCGTGTTCGCTTCTTTGCTTAAACACCCCTAATCATACCATCTTTTACCCTGCACTGTCAATGCTTGCGCTGCCAAACGCGATCTTGACCTTCATGATATAATCACAACTAGCGAAGAGGAGGCAGAGCGATGGAACTTGTCAGGGGCTATAGAGTGGTGATCGAACAGGCTGACGACAACTGGTCCGCCTACTCTCCCGACCTGCCCAGCTGCATCACCACTGGCCCCACCTATGGGCAAACCCTACTCTATATGCGCGAAGCGATTGACTTCCACATCGAGGGGCTGGAGCAGTATGGCTATCCTGTGCCACCCCTTTACGTGCCTGCATCACAGGCACAAGCCATTATATCTGGTAACAAGGCAGCGTAGCAGCACCACGCACATTAGCCTTACCATCAAGCCTGCCGATATTCGGTGGGCTTCTCTTTATCCCCCCTGCACCCATAACCTACATCTAAAGATGCAGGTTATGGGTGATTTTTAACATTCGCCTTAATTTTCTTAACAAGTCCCTTGACAAATCCGCAAATATGTGTTATTATAGCATCACCAGACAACAAAACCTTTAGAAAGTAAAGGTTGTGCTTAACAAACAGGAGGGAATCATGGCGAGAGTAAAGACAAACGAACTACCCAACCAGTGTCCAGTGTGCGGTGGCGACTACGAGATTAGCAAACTGCACTGCCTGAACTGCGACGTCACCATCGAGGGCCACTTCGTGCCAGGGCGTTTCCACAACCTGAGCAAGCCGCAGTGGCAGTTCATCGAGACGTTCATCCGCTGCAAAGGCAAGATCAAGGATGTGGAGGTGGCGCTGGACATCTCCTACCCAACCGTGGTGGCGCGGCTCAACGAGGCGGTGCGGGCGCTCGGCTACGAGGTGAGTGAGGATGCCGCCGCCGCTGAGGAGAAACGCAAGGATGTGCTGCAGAAGCTCGCCCGCAACGAGATGAGTGCCAAAGATGCGCTGCGGCTGCTCGAAGAGGGCGAATAGCCCGCAGGCATGAGGCGCGAGGTAGGAGGCATGAGTGGCAGAGCGATGCAGCCCCAATCATACCAGCCCAATCGCTCCTAACCCTAATCTACAATCTGCAATCTACAATCTACAATCTGCAATCAGAATGAGAGGCAACAAGATGCAAGCAACAATCAACAACAACCAGAAGGCGACAGCCCGGCGCAAGCTTCATATCGGCCTGCATTTCGAGTTCGGGCTAGTGCCAGTCTACGACGCGCAGTCCGACCGCAATGCCGATGCGACCTCCCAATTGGAGCGGGCCTACCACCGCCAGCAACTCCAGGAGCGGGTCAGCACCGAGCGCGATAGTGCCTACCGTCGGATGCGGCTGGGCTAAGGTTATCAGTGCCAAGTTAAGGTTTTTACAGGTTTGTCAAGAGCAAATCAGGCCGATTTTGCATCAAATGCTCGGTTTACCATCTGTAATATGGTTGCTTGGCGGCCCTGATTGGCAACCTCAAGCGAAATCATAGGGGGCATCCACCACCCCCGTCTGTCGCTGGGTCGCCATCGTTGCGGATTGTCACGCACAAAACCAAGCATCTTTATTGCTGCTGGAAAAACTTGACAAATCCCTGATTTCCTTAACTTGGCACTGATAGCGTAAGGTACTTGAATGTGCTTTGGGCATCATGGTGCGTGCTCAGGCCTTGACTAACCCGCTGTTTGCACGCTTCAGTGGCATTTACATCCTTGATTCCACCACGATTGCCCTACTGGCCGCGCTGGCCGAGCAGTGGCCCGCGCTGGGCAATCGGCCCGACCATCCTGAAGCAGCGGTCAAGGTCTTCGTTATGTTGGAGCTACGTACTGGGCAGGTGTGGGTGGAACTGCGCGCTGGTAACAGCAGCGACCATGGCAGTGAACTCAGTGCGATGCCCTTGCCCGCTGGCTGGTTGCGTCTGGCCGACCTCGGCTTCTACGATGTCGCCTACTTCATCAGCTTGGCGATGGCAGGAGCTTACGTGCTGACTTGCTGGCGGGCGCAGACCAAGTCTATCGCCGCACTAGGCAGCCGCTAGACCTGGTTAGATTGCTGACCAAGTGCAAGCGCAAGCGAGTGGAAATGGCGGTGTTGTTGGGGGGCAACGCTTCGCCTGTCGGCTGCTGGCCCAGCGGCTGCCCGCCGCAGTGGCTGCGCGACGCAGGGCTGATTTGTTCAGTGAAGCAAAGCGACGGTGTATGCCAGTAAGTAAGCAGCGGCTAGCATTGGTGGAGTGGGAGATAATGTTCACCAACCTGCCCGTAGCCCTGATGAGCCTGGGTGAAGGACGAGTATTGTACCGGCTACGCTGGCAAATCGAGTTGATGTTCAAGCTGTGGAAGCAAGAGGGCAAAGTAGATGAGAGCCGCAGCCACAAAGAGTGGCATATACTGACGGAGATGTACGCGAAGCTAACTGCAATGCTGCTACACCACTGGCTGGTGGTGCTGAGGTGCTGGGGAGAAGAGGCGCGGGGGATGCTGAAACTGGGGCAGCTAGTGCGCGACAGCACAGGGATGCTAATCACGCACTGGGAAGCAGGGGTGGAAACATGGCGCAAGGTAGTAGCGCGGTTGCAACGAGAGGTGAGCCTGCACTACAAGATAAACAAGCAGCAGAAGTCACCAGCGGCCCATCAACTAGTAGCTAGTATTAGCTACTGTACATAAGCAAGATTGATAGCTATGGGGCTGAACCCCCAG
This sequence comes from Chloroflexota bacterium, assembly GCA_025355955.1. Taxonomy (GTDB): domain Bacteria; phylum Chloroflexota; class Chloroflexia; order QHBQ01; family QHBQ01; genus QHBQ01. The sequence continues at coordinate 125 of JANXYP010000265.1, read as the reverse complement.
ACCCCCAGGCTCATCCCCTACTTTCTTAACTTGATGTCTATGGGGCGAATCGCATACGCCATGCCGCCCAATGCCAAAGCCAATCGTAACTACGCTATGTTGTCCAGCAAGTGATTCTGTAATAC
>JANXYP010000255.1 GCA_025355955.1 Chloroflexota bacterium | reverse complement strand
CCTAACCCCCAATCCAAAATCCAAAATCTAAAATCTAAAGTCGCCACCCGCCTGCCCGCACCATATCAGCAGGCGCTGACCGCTGTGATCGAGTCGGCACAACACTGCGGGGTTAGTGTATATCTGGTGGGTGGGTTCGTCCGCGACCTGCTGCTCGACCGCCCCAACCTCGACCTTGATGTTGCAGTAGAGGGTGATGCCGTAGCCCTCGCCCCTGCCGTCGCCGCCTCCCTCGATAATGAGACTGCCATCACACCCCCAGCTAACTCAAAACTCAAAACTCAAAACTCAAAACTGGTCTCCACCTCCTTCGGCACCGCCAAGCTGACCTGGCCCGGCGCAGACCCGCCCGCCACACTCGTCTACCTCGACTTTGCCACTACGCGGCAGGAGAGCTACGCCCAGCCAACCGCGCTGCCCACAGTCAGCTTCGTTGCCGACATCGCCACCGACCTGCGCCGCCGTGACTTCACCATCAACGCCATCGCTCTGCGCCTGGCAGACTACACTCTGGTAGACCCCTACGGTGGCCTCGCCGACCTTAGCGCGGGCCTCACCCGCGTGCTGCACCCCGCCAGCTTCGTCGACGACCCCACCCGCATCTTCCGTGCGGTGCGCTATGAGCAGCGGCTCGGCTTTGCCATCGAAAGTGGCACCCTCAATCTACTGCGCGATGCGGTTAGCGGCGGGTTGATTGAACGCCTCAGCCCTGACCGCGTGCGCCACGAGCTTGAGAAGGTGCTGCATGAGGAACGCGCCCCCGCCATCTTCACCCGCCTCGCCGAACTGGGCATTTTCGCGGCGGTAGACCCTGCCCTACGCTGGGATGGGCAACTGCGACACCAGACTGAGGCAGTGGCCGTTGCCGAGTCGCCCGCCAACCGCCCCTTGCTCTATCTGCTTCTGCTTACATATCGCCTAAGTGATGATGAGCGTCAGCGGGTCAGCGACCGGCTCAACCTCGATGTTGGCACTCGCACCATGATGCAGCAGGCCCACCAGCTACGCGCTCACCTGCCAGACCTGCTCCGCGCCGCTCGTCGCAGTGACATCTACAACCTGCTGCACCCCTACCCCGACGCGGCGCTGCTGGCGACCACCTACGCGCTGGCCCCCTATGGCGGCGCTAGCGTCAACGCGCTGGCTGCGGCGCTCGACAAAATCACCCTGTACCGCCGCGAATTGGCGGGGATCAAGCCGGAACTGGCTGGCGACTACCTGGCTCGGCTAGGTCTGTCACCGGGCAAGGCGTACAAGGCTATCCTCGAAGAATTGCGCCGTGCCAAGCTAGATGGCGAGGTGCCTACCCGCGAGGCTGAAGCCGCGCTGCTGCAACGGCTAGTCAATGAAGTTAGTTCGCGGTTATAAGCTATAATTCGTAAGGGCGAACCATTGTTCGCCCTGGCTGTACTTCAGAAGAGGCTAACCGTTGTTCATCCAGGCGCAATCTACACTTGCCAAAGCCGCCTGGTGGCACAAGCAAAGGAGCAGTAAGCATGGATGGCACCAATCCCCGCGCGAACCTCGACCGCTTTGCCGCTTTCTACGACCTCGAATACGCCGACTACGATGAGGATGTAGCTTTCTACCTCAACTACGCCAGCATCTACGCCGATCACATTTACAGCGATGACCAATCCAAAATCCAAAATCCAAAATCGCAAATCCTGGAGCTTGGCTGTGGCACTGGCCGATTGCTGCTGCCGCTGGCGCAGGAGGGCGGCGCGGTACTGGGGGTGGATGCCGCGCCCGCGATGCTGGCGATTGCTAGCGAACGCCTGATGGCGGCTGGGTTCAGCGATTTCACCCTGCTCACCGCCGAGATGAGCAGCGTCAACCTGCCCGCCACTTATCGCGCCGACCTGATTATTATCGCGCTCAACACCTTCCAATATCTCACAACCGTGGCGGCGCAAGTTGCTACCCTGCGCCGCGTGCGCCCTCACCTGGCGGAAGGAGGGCGGCTGATCGTAGCGCTGCCTGGCCCGACCATTTGGCCGGACCAGGCAGCCCGTATGGATAATACCCTCTACTTGCAAGGTAGCTTCGCCGCCCCCTTTGGCAGCACGGTGCAGAAGTGGCTCACCTCGACTTACGACCCGGTCAGCCAGGTGGAGGATGTCACCTTCATCTACGACGAGATCCGCTCAGATGGTAGCCTGCGCCGCACCCTTGCCCCGCTCGCGCTGCGCTACACCTTTCGCTACGAGATGGAGCATTTGCTCGCCGCTTGCGGCTATCGCCTAGAGCAGCTATACGGCTCCTACGAACTGGATGCCCTCACTGCCACTTCCGCGCATATGATCTTCGTAGCCCAGGGATAGGGTCAGCCACCCGCCTTCAGTAGAATAGCCGCCACCACTGAAGCGACTGAGAGCAGGAAGGCGAACATCACCATGGCGATGGCGACGTTGCCGTTGCGGATCTCATCGATCTCGTCAAGGCCAGGGGTCAGCACGCTGAACACGCGCATCGCAATCGAAGCCACCAGGGTGAAGATGAACGCACCGATCAACGCCCAGAACAGGGCAAACAGGACGTTGACCGCGATTTTGCCCAGGTCAATTTCCTGGCTAGCTGTGCCGATTGGCGATATCGCCTGCGCCAGAATATTATATAGAACGTGCATTACGACTCGGTTCTCCTTTCGGGCTTGTACCCGCGCCCTATTGCCGGACGCAGCATCTGCTGCTGCTCATTGCCAGTTTCTGTTTCGATGGCCGCGAAGGTGATGCTGCGCTATGGATGCACAATCTGCGCGATTACCACGATCGTGACAGTAAGTACGAAACCAGCGGCGACCAGGCCGACCGCGATGTTGCCCTTGCGTAGCTCGGCCATCTCGTCGAGGCCGGGGGTCAGGATGCTGAACACGCGCATCGCCAGGGCGATGATGATGGAGAAGACGATTGCGCCGACAATTGACCATAGCAGCGCGAGTAGCACCTGCTCCGCGACCCTGCCAAAATCAATGTTGGTACTGGCGTTGGGGTTGATGTTGACCTGCAGCAAAGTATGGATAACGTTATGCAACTTGGCTCACCTCCCTTTCTTGTTGTTGGCTAACTTGAACAAGCTCGCGCTTATTATAGCACAGTTCCGCCAAAGCGCAACTGCGCGGATGTAGTTCATCGAATTGCAAATATGGCTGGCGTAGGGTCGGATTGTGTCCGCCCTGGTGGGCATCGCAAGCCGCGCCACCTTGTCAGCCATCGCGCTAATGCCTATAATATTGGCACATTATCACCCCCTCGCCGCCGCTTGTGGGAAGGGGATTGGAGCAGCAATCCCCCTCTCCCCTTGCGGGAGGAGGTTGGAGCAGCAAATCCCCCACACCCCTTGCGGGAGAGGGTTGGGGAGAGGGGTAACTTTTTGGAAACCTGGAGCCACTATCGCGTTGCCCACGGTATCTTGCTCGATGCGGCGGAGCAGGCGGTGCTGCTGGTTGGCAATTGCGTTGTGGGCAGCAGCGATCTGCTATGGACCCTGCCCGGCGGGCGCGCCGAGGCGGGTGAGGATGTGGTCGCCGCCCTGACGCGCGAGTTCTCCGAGGAGACTGGCCTGCAAGTTGCGCCGCTGGCGCTAGCCTACGTCGCTGAGGCCAAGAGCGCGGCGGCGGGCAAGCTCTACCTTACCTGCGCTTTCCGCGTCCGCCTGCTCGACCCTGGCGCGACCGACTTGCGTTGGGAGGACGACCCGGAGCAGGCAGTGGCAGTGGCCCGTTTCGTGCCTATCGCTGCCCTACGCGGCTACATTCCCAGTTCCAGCCTGGGACTGCCGCTAGCCCGCTACCTTGCCGACCCCGCCGCGCCCGCCCGCTACTGGCTCTTCCCCGAATACGCCAGCGATGCCGATTACAGCCAGGTATGAGGCTTCTTTAGGTATGAGGCACGAGGCAAGAGGCATGAGTGCCACGTAAACAAAGTTCTGACGTTCTCCCCTCCCATCGGGAGGGGTTAGGGGTGGGGCGTGGCAGCGCGACTCGGACCCACCCCTACCCCTCCCGATGGGAGGGGAAACACCGCAACACCATCAAAACTTCGTTGTTTTGGTAATGAGGCATCAGTGCAAAACCCGCGCCATCCTGCTAAACGTAGACAGCAGCGTTGAAGTGCGATTCTGGGGCAATAATGACACAGGTCGCCGAGTTACTGGGGTTGGGGGCGTTGCCCCGATCGGTGCAACGCATCAATGCTCATCGTAAGCCTAGTAGTCGGCACTGAGGCGCTTCGAGAGGGCGTATGCGATTCGCCCCTACAGGATTATCGCTGGCGACGGGCATTGACAGCTTGTGCAGGGTGAGTACCACGCGCCCATACCAACATTATCGCTTACAAGGAGAACCAGACTTCTGCAATCCCCTAACTCAAAACTCAAAACTCAAAACTCAAAACTGCTCCTCCTGCTAATGTTGTTCCTGGCCGCTTGCGACAGCCAGTCGCCTGCCACTCCCACCGCATTCATCCCCGGGCCAGTAGCGACCCTGCCGCCGGTGAAGGTGACGGCATCGCCCACTGTGCCACCGCCGCCCACGCCGGTGAGCGTCCCACATGGTGGCCTGCTGACGGTGCGCCTGAGCAGCGACCTCGCCAATTTCAACCCGCTCGTCAATTTCAGCAGCACGGGCGCGGCCTGGGTTAATCGTCTACTCTTTAGCGGGTTGACCCGCCTCGATGCATCGGGCATGGCCCAGCCTGACCTGGCCCAAAGCTGGCAGGTGTCGCCCGATGGCCTGCAACTGACCTTCAAATTGCGAACTGGCGTAACCTGGCATGACGGGCAGGTGTTCAGTAGCGACGATGTGGCCTTCACCTACAACGCCTGGAGTAAGCTCCCTTCTACCACCCACCTGCAAGCCGACTTGACCGAGGCGGGCGCGACCTTCAGCGCCCCCGATCCGCTCACTGTGCTGGTCAAGTTGCAGAAACCGTTTGCCCCGTTGTTGGCCGATCTCAGCGCCCCCATCGTTCCTGCCCATTTGCTCAAGGATGTCAGCCTCGACCAACTCGCCGCCGCACCGTTCAGCTTCGCGCCGGTTGGCACCGGCCCGTTCAAGTGGGGGCAACACGACCCAGGCAAGAACATCGTCCTCGATGCCAACCCCAAATACTATAGTGGCCCGCCCTACCTCGACCGCGTCGCCTTCCTCATCACCGCCAGCGACAAGGTGGCCGCTGACGCGCTGCTCGATGGTGCGCTGCTGGCTGGGCAGGTAGGCTACTCGCAGTATACCGACCTGCAAGCGGGCCGCGCCGTCTCCAACACGCTAACCTTCGGTGACTATCCAGAGGATTCCTACTACTTCCTCGCCTTCGACTTGCGCTCCGGCACCTTGTTCAACGATTACCGCCTTCGCCGCGCCTTCGCCTTTGCCCTCGACCGCACTAAGATTGTCAGCCAGGCAACTGGCGGCGCGGGACTGCCGGTTTGGAGTACCGCACTGCCTACCACCTGGGCGTATGAGCCGAACACGCCGCGCTACACCCAGGATCAGCCCCAGGTGCGCCAGTTGCTGGCCGATGCGGGCTGGAAAGATACCGCTCCCGATGGTACGGTGGAGCACGACGGCCACCCCTTCGCCGTCAATCTCTACGTGCGCGCCGACGACCCTGAGCGCCTCGCGGCTGCCCAGCTAATCGCCAAGCAGGAGGCAGCCGTCGGCATCAGCGTCACGGTTGTGCCTGCCGACTATCAATCATCCCTGCTGGCCCGCATCGATCCGCGCCGCAACCCGCCCTTCAGTTTCGACGTGATGCTGATGGGCTGGAGCGATCTCAGCTATGATTATGACCCCTATCGCCTGCTGGCCTCGACCCTGCAACCGACTACGAGTGCGCCTGGCCTACCCAACTATGTTGGCTACAACAATCCCAACTTCGACAACCAGGGGCTGGCGGCGCGGGCGACGTACGATTATCCCACCCGCAAGCAACAGGATGCCGGGCTGCAATTGACGCTGGCCGAGGAGCTGCCCTACTATCCGCTCTGGTCACCGCGCTTCTTCGTGGTCGGCAGCAGCCGCATTGCCGTCTCCGACGGCACCCGCCCCACCTGGGCCTCAGCCAACTGGCTGTGGAACGTGGACAAGTGGTACCTTACCAAGTGAGTGCTGAGGTTTGAGGTTTGAGTAGGGATTTGGAGAGATGGGCAGCATAGGTGATGAGCGCACTGCGGTGCGCTCATCTCTTTTTCCGGATTACTCCTGAGCCGTATGCGAGTTCCTCCTGTTAGCTCTTGAGCTAATGCGGCTCGTCGTAGCTGGCCCAGAACTCGGAGTAAATGAAGTAGTAGAAATTGAAGCTGTACAGGCAGTAGAGCTTGCCGCCATCACGGATCATCACCCCGCTGATGAAGAAATAGCTGTCGTCTTTGCTGACTGCCTGCTGAGGTGCGGTGGCCCAGCCTAGCTCCTGCTGCACGGTAGGGTTGCTGCGCCAGTATTGGTCGAACTTGTCGCCGGGGGCATAGAGGCCCGCCGGTGGCGCGTCATTGTTCGGTTTGGCGTTGGGGTCATAGAAGCTTATCGAGGTAAGCAGGGTGCCATCCTTGAGCAGTGCGTAGTCGTTAGCTGAGGAGGTTGACATCGGGGTGGGGTGGTTGATGTGGTAAATGTAGACCATATTGCCATGCTCGAAGTGTTGGATGTAGACATCGGCCTGCACTGCGTCACTGCCGTTGGGGTCGGCTGGGCAGTCGAGTTGTTGCTGCACGATAGTATTGGCTGTCCACAGCTTGCCGAAGCTGGTGCTGGTAAATCCAGCCGGTAGGCTGTTACACTGGCGTGCGGATGGCGCACCGACATCCACAAACTGCCAGCCAGTATATTGCAAGTCGGCCTTGCCGTACATAGCGTAAACATGGGTCAGATCGGGATTCTTCTGGATTAGCAAGCCATGTTCCGTATAGCGATATTCGCCGAGCAGCAGTTTGCGCTCACGTGCAGTGGCCCAGCCCAACTTCTGCTGCACATCAGTATTCTCGCGCCAGACCTTGCCAAAGCCATAGTGCGGGGCATAGAGGCCCGCCGGGGGGTTCAGGGTTGGCTCACTGCTGCCGTCCACAAAGGTGTCGTCGAACTGCTGCACGGTGCCGTCATCGTACAACGCGAACACGCGCTTGACGGTCTGGGATTGGCCTTGCGTCGTGCTGGTAATTACATTCACCATTGCCCCATGCTCGAAGAGCTGCATTGATAGGTTGTCGCGGAGATCCCCAGCAGGGTCTCCGATGACCGGCAGCGGGCAGCCGAGCTGCGGATGCAGTCTAACGTTCTGCGCCCACAAACGGCTGAACGCGCTGCTACTCTCCCCTCCACTATTATTGAGTGTAGCGCCACAGCGGGTCAGAAAGTCAATTGGGTGGGCAGGGTCGCTGCCGTAGCGCCATTGGAAGTAGTGCTGACCGATATTGCCCATCTGTACCTTGTAGCCGTCCGGTGCTGACGGTACGTAGGTGAGGATGCGCCGTTGATAAGCCTGGATCAGCACAGCGGTGTTCGGCTTGCCTGCGATTTTGACGCTGGCCCAGTAAGCATTGGAGATGGGATAGCCAGTAGCGTAGAAGTAGGGGTCGCTGAGGCGGGCGGTTACCTGCTGCCCGTTTACCAGTACCGGCCCACTGGTGTTAAGGTAGTCCCAGAACACGTTGGGGATGCTGTAGCCGGTGGTGGGTTCGGTGTATACATACTTTACCGCATAGCCGTTGAGCTTGATATCAGTAGTGATGGGGCCATAATCTTCGCCGCTAATCGACTGATTGACGAAGCTGCCTACTCCAACTGCAGCATAGGTGAGGAGATGGCCGAATGTGGCGTAGGTAGGGGCCTTGGGGTCGTCGGGGTCGCTGGCAAGGGCGATGCTCGGTGCGCCTAGGTCAATGAAGCCTTTGTTGCCCAGTTGCATCTTGCCGGTCAGCAGCTCGGTGGCAAGCAGGCCGTTGGTAACGTAGAACTTGCTTGACTTGTCGCCGTTAGGGTCGTTGATCTCCATGCGACTCTTGTCGAAATACTGCACTAGCCGCTTGCCACCTGGCGCGTCGGTAAAGTCTTCCATGGTAGAGTAGCCGGGGGCTGGCCCCCAGTAGTAGCTGCGGGAAACCTTATGCGCGGCGATCGGCGCGTCGGTGCGCTGCCATACCTGGAGGAAGGCTGGGTCGGCGAAGCCACCGGCCGCCTGCGCCGGGCCTGGCGCGTTCGCCCTGGCGATCAGGGTTATCAACATCATGAACACTATGGTCAGCTTTACTATTCGCTTGATTAGCATAACTCGAAACTCCTTTGGTAAAGATGTGGGATTAGCTTCTGAGCGCGGAGTCCTGCTTGTTTTCACAAGTTCGCTAGTATAACGGCTATATCAGTCGGAGGTTTCGTCAGTATGGCAACAACGATCTAAAATCGCCGATAGCGGCTGGGTGGCAGGCTGATCTGAAACTCCACTTCGGGGGTGAGCAATACGGAGTGGGGATGTTGCGCCTCGGTGGGGCTAAGGATACCCAGCCGCTCCAGCAGGGCGAAGCGGGCGTGCTTTAGCTGGCCGACACTGAGGTGCATCGGCGGGTGCCAGATGGTGTAGCTGCCCAGCCGCCCATCGCGGCGGTAGAATATGCCGCGCACCGGGTTGGTAAGCACTAGCTGCTGCTCCTCGGCTGAGTTGAAGCCAGGCAGCAGCGGCATCGGCTGGGCCGTCCCTACCAGGGTCAGGTCTGCCCCCGCCCATTTGCTGCGGGTGCGTAGGTGGTAGCGCAGGTAGCGTTGCTCTGCTGCCGAGTAAGCCACCTCGAAGCGCATCCGCGCCCGATACCAGGGCAGGCTCCACAGGTAGTGCGGCACGGCTACAGAGAAAGAGTCGAGCGCGGTGCCGAGGAACCAGGCCAGCGGCTCACTCCTATCCGTGACGTAGAGCCGGTAGTTGGTCTGGCCCATGCTGAAGCGTAGGAAGGGCAGGCGGGCGAAGCGGAAGTCCACATCGAGGAACGGCACCACCGAGAGCAACCCACCAGTAACCCCATCCACCGTGAAAGGCGCGATCTCGAAGGCGGGGTCAACATAGGGGCGCAGCCGTGCGATTGGCACGAGGTATGAAACCAGCGCAAAGTGGCGCAGGCTGGTGATCACATCAATGCCCCGCGCCACTGGCCGCGCCAGGCGGGCGGCAAGCAGGGCATGGAAGTCGGCAGGCGGTGAGGGGTTTGTCTGCCCGATCTGGCTTTGCTGTTCGTCTTGCATGGTTTGATTATAGCACAGGGTTGTCTCTCTCATGCCTAACCCCCTTGCCTCATCCCTGCGCGGTGTTTGACCCACCGCCCAGCGTGTGGTATACTCAATGTGTCTGAATACGCACATCATCCGCCAGCGGCGCATTCGTCTCTGGCGTGCAAATCTGTCAAGGAGGAGAAGGAACATGGATACCATGACTGCGCCAACGGCGATGCAGCCCTCCACCAACGGGACGGGCAACGCCGCTGCCGCGAAGGTGCGCCGCTATACCCTCGATGAGATGGGCTTTAGTACCGGCAAGAAGACCCGCCTGCATCGCCTGATGTACGAATATGGCCCCGGCAACGGCACCATGATGTTTCTGCCAATTGATCAGGGTTTGGAGCATGGCCCGATTGATTTTCTGACCAACCCCGACGCGCTCGACCCCGATTTTCAGTTGCGCCTGGCGCTGGAGGGCGGCTTCAGTGGCATTGTCTATCAGATTGGCCTGGCCGAAAAGTATATGCGCCGCTACGCGGGCCGCGTGCCGCTGGTGCTGAAGCTGAACGGTAAGACCAACATCCCCGCTGACAACTCCCCGTTCTCGCCTCAGCTTGCCAGCGTCGAAGACGCGGTGCGCCTGGGTGCGGATGCGGTGGGCTACACCCTCTACGTCGGCTCGGCCCGTCAGGATGAGGACTTCCGCCAGTTCTGGAAGGTGCGCGAGGATGCCGAACGCTATGGGATGCCGATTATCGTGTGGAGCTACCCGCGTGGCGATGCAGTCAAGGCCAAGGGCGGCATCGACACTCTCTACGCGGTGGAATACGCTGCCCGCGCCGCGCTCGAAGTGGGTGCGGATGTGGTCAAGGTCAATGTGCCGATCTTCGACTACAATATGAACGACCCCAAGGAGGCCGAAGCCTTCAATAAGATGCCTAAAGAGTATCAGGCGCTGAAGGAGGATTATGCCAGTGCGATTGCCCGCGTGGTGCGAAGCGCCGGTCACGGAATGGTGCTGTTCAGCGGCGGCTCCAAGCTCGACGACGAGGATCTGCTCAAGAAGGCGACCGAGGCGATGCAGAATGGCGCGACCGGACTCATCTTTGGCCGCAACATCTGGCAGCGCCCCTACGAGCAGGCCATCTCGGTCAGCCAGCGCATCAAGCAAATCATGATGCAGCACAGCTTCAGCCAGGAGTAAGCGGGCAAACGGTAAAAAGCCCCTGGCGGAGGTTGAGTGAGAATGTTGAAGCGCATCAATGCTGAAAGCAAGCGTTGATGCGCTTCGCTGATCAGGGCTGTGACTCCAACCCTCAATGTGTCAAGTAAGCAGTTCAGTCGGCTGAAGGGGCAGCGCCTGGGGTTGGGGCCGATGTACTTGCAAGACGAAGACCCGGCTGCGCGGACTGGTGCGCTGGTTGAGCGTGGCGTTGCGAGGGCTGGCGCTGCTGGAGTACCAGGTGCGTCGTCGCTTGGCCGCGAGTGGTGAGGTGATGCGCGGCATCTATGCGGGGAAGCGGGACGCGGCAGCTAGCGACCGACATCCGAGCGGCTGCTGGCAATGTTCGGGGAGATAAGCATGGTGATGCTGCTCATAGATGGGGTAAGGAGCTACCATCTGATCCCTCTTTCGGCGGTGCAGCGGCACATCCTAACCTTGCTGGGCTGGGATGCAAGGCTTAAAGCACGGCTGGCGGTTGGCCCCGTCACTTTGTTGGCAAATGAGCGAACCTTACGTTCAAAGTTGCAAGTGGCCTGGGCGTGCCACGCTTTTGCATAGCAAGCGTTTGGTAGGGGCGAACAACGGTTCGCCCTGGTCGGTTATACTACAATTTGACGCGCATCGGTGGCTTGGCATGGAAGTTGTATATAATCTGTGGTGTGATATAATATGGTGTGCGCTATCATCTTGTGTCTGCTGCGCTATAGCAAAATCTGAGCGCCAAAACTCAACTTTCGATTTTCAACGTATGGTTCGCTCATGTTGAACAAAGCGGCGAAATGATACCTACTAGCCACAATGTTATTTAGCGCTGGTGCTAGTAGCCAGGCTTAAAGCGACGAGACGGTGGCATTAAACCACTTCTATCAGGCGATTACTACCGCTTGCTCACTACTAGCCGCTGTAGATTTAGCCTCATTTTTACTTTGAATCAAAATGAGCGAACGTTACGTTGTAACTTTCAACTCCCCAGAGGAGCAAACGATGAAACAAGGCGGTTTCACCTTCGTGCTACACAGCCACCTGCCCTATGCCCGCCGCGCCGGGCGCTGGCCGCACGGTGAGGAGTGGCTGCACGAGGCGGCCAGCGAGACCTACGTTCCCATTCTCAACGCCCTATATGACCTACGCGATGAGCGCGTGCCGTTCCGCCTCACCATTGGCCTCACTCCGGTGCTGACCGAGCAGTTGGCCGATACGCTGGTGATGGAACACTTCCTCGAATACCTCTCCGGTAAGGTCGCAGCCGCGCAGTCGGACATCGAACGCTTCGCCCAGATCGGCGACGGCCACATGAAGTACCTGGCCGAGTGGTACGCCGACTGGTACCTCAAGGTGCAGTCCACTTTCCTCAATCGCTTCAAGCGCGACATCATTGGCGCGTTCAAGCTGTTGCAGGATGAGGGCTACATCGAAATCATCACCAGCGCGGCGACGCACGGCTACCTGCCGCTGCTGGCTCGCGACAGCTCGATCAGCGGCCAGCTGCAGGTGGGCCGCCACAGCTATGTCAACCACTTTGGTCGCCAGCCCCGCGCCGTCTGGCTGCCGGAGTGCGCCTACCGCCCCGCCTACTGGGTGGATGGGCCGAACGGCCACTACCGCAAGCCGGGCATCGAGGAGTTCCTTGCCGAGAATGATGAAAAACTGTTCTTCACCGAGACCCACGCGATCGAAGGTGGCAGGCCGGTGGGCAAGGCGACCGGCGGCGTGGTTGGCCCTTATGGCGCGATTCCCCAGCGCTACGTCGTTCCCATCCCCGACTACGAGGAGCCGACCAACCGCACCACCTACGAGGCGTATTATGTACGCACCCCGGCGATCGCAGCGATGGGCCGCAACGACCGCAGCGGGATGCAGGTGTGGAGCGCGGATCACGGCTACCCTGGCGACTTCAACTACCGCGAGTTCCACCGCAAGGACGGCATCAGCGGGATGCAATACTGGAAAGTGACCGACGTGGGGGTCGACCTGGGCCATAAGCAGCCATACGACCCCTACTGGGCGCAGCAGCGCGTCACCGAACACGCCAACCACTTCAGCCGCCTGATCGAGGAGCTAGTTGCGTCATACGCCCGCGACAATGACGGCAAGCCCGGCATCGTGGTCTCCGCCTACGATACGGAATTGTTCGGCCACTGGTGGTTTGAGGGTCCCGATTGGTTGAAGCAGGTGCTGCATAACCTGGCCGAAAGCGATGTGGTGGAGCAGACCACCGCTTCCGACTGGCTGGAGCAACACCCACCAACCGAGGTCCTCGACCTGCCTGAGAGTTCGTGGGGGCAGGCGGGCAACCACTTCACCTGGAAGAATGCCGACACCGAGTGGATGTGGCCGATCATCCACGCCGCCGAGCAGCGCATGGAGGAACTGGTCGCCAGGTTTCCCCTCCCGGCGGGAGAGGCAGGGGGTGGGAGTGCGGACCATCACTTTATGCTGCAGCAGGCGGCCCGCGAACTGCTGCTGCTGGAGAGCAGCGACTGGCCCTTCCTGGTAACTACCGGCCAGGCCCGCGAGTACGCCACCAACCGTTTTAACGATCATGTGGGCCGCTTCAACGACCTTGCCGACGCGCTACTCGCCCCCAACCTCACCCATGAAGCGCTGCAACGCTGCCGCGAATACTACGAGCGCGACAACCTGTTCCCCGATATTGACTACACCGTGTTCAAGAAGCGGGAGCAGATCGGTGGTTAAAGACTGAGGACTGATGGATGAGGGCTGAGACTCCCCTCCCGCCGGGAGGGGCTGGGGGTGGGTCCGAGTCGCGCATCACTCCCCACCTCAGCACCTCCCCAAGAGGGGAATACGTTGTAATACCAATTAGCGATGGTGCCGCTATAGATTGAGCCAGGGCGAACAACGGTTCGCCCCTACAGATCTATGGCATTGCCTCAGCTAATTGGTATAAGGGCGGCCTGCGGCCCGCCCTAATTTTGCGATTTTAATCCGCTGTTATATGCAGGCCGCTGCAAATATGCTATAATTATGTCAAGAGGAGCGCGTCTATGATTGCGCTGGCGACAAGGCGATGAAACTTATTTCCTCATGTGTTATACAAGACGAGAGAGGAGCAACGAGCCATGGCTAAGATGCAAAGTAGCAAAGGCAGACGCGATAGCAATTCAGGCTATGTACGAATGCTGGGGAATAAGGAACTCGGTCAGCTATTCAGCAGAGTACAGGCAACGGTGATACGAATGGGCAATGAACTGGAAGCCCTTATTGTCGCAGAGATTAAGAAAACGCGACCTCAATGCTTGGTTAGCTTGGAGTACATACTGAACAGCAAGAACGAACACCCAGAGGGTTGCCCAGTGTTGGTGGTCTACAATCCTAAAATACCTGGCACGAGAGCGGATTTTCTAGTTGTAGACCACGCAAGGCAATTGTGCCAAGTAGTGAGCTAAAAGATGGTGACACGTTCGACACAAAGAAATCTAGTGGCGAAGTAGATAGCTTGAATCACTTTGCTAAGGGTCTAGGCCAACAACTTGGCTATGAAGCAAGTTATTCCATATGCTCTTTTAACCAAACCAGCGTGGAAGCAATCGTCAAAGGTACAAAGGGTAGGTTTCGTACCGATCAGGTTCTTACCGGAAGGCAGTTTTGCGAACTCATAGGTATAGACTATGATGAGCTAGTTAAAAGCCGTTTGGTTGAGCAGCAAGAGAACTTGGATTACCTGCTCAATGAGATGCTTGCTATCCCTGCTGTCCGTGAACTTATAGAAGCGAAGCTCTCCCGCATAGACAACCAGAGATGAGGACAACCGAATGAGCCTGCCTATAGATACCATAATACAGGGTGACTGCGTCGAAGTGATGGATAGCCTACCTGAGCGTAGTGTGGACTTGGTATTCGCCGACCCGCCCTACAACTTGCAGCTGCAGCAGGAGCTGTGGCGACCGAACATGACCCGTGTTGCTGGGGTGGACGATGACTGGGACAAATTCACTGATTTTGCCGAATATGATTGTTTTACCACCAAGTGGCTTACCGCGTGCCGACGGCTTCTTAAGGATAGCGGGGCTTTGTGGGTTATCGGCAGCTATCACAACATATACCGTATTGGCAAGATCCTGCAGGATCTAGGTTACTGGTTTCTTAACGACATCGTATGGGTCAAGACTAACCCTATGCCCCAGTTTCGCGGTGTGCGTTTTACAAACGCACATGAGACGCTTCTATGGGTTAAAAAATCGAAGAATCAAAAGAGATACACCTTTAACTACCATGCAATGAAGGAACTGAACGGTGAAAAGCAGATGCGGAGCGACTGGGAGATACCGCTATGCACCGGCCCTGAACGCTTGAAAGTCAATGGAGAAAAGGCCCACGCTACACAGAAGCCCGAGGCTCTGCTTCAGCGGGTTATTCACTCTAGCACCAACCCCGGCGATGTTATCCTCGACCCCTTCTTTGGCACTGGCACCACCGGCGCGGTAGCGAAGGCACTGCACCGTCATTATGTGGGCATCGAGCGCGAGGCGGAGTATGTGCATCTGGCGGAGGAGCGTATTGCCGCCGTTACCCCCGGCCTGTTCAGCGACGAGGTGTACGCGGGCGACAACTGCCGCACTGCGCCGCGCATCCCCTTCGGCACGCTGCTGGAGCGTGGCCTGCTGCAGCCAGGGCAGACGCTCTACTCCGCCCACGGCATTGCGGCGCAGGTGCTGGCCGATGGCAGCTTGCAGGCGGGCGAACTGCACGGCAGCATCCACCGGCTGGGCGCGCAACTGGCGGGCCAGCCCGCTTGCAACGGTTGGCAGCACTGGTACTACCTCGACGAGCGCGGCGAACGGGTGGTGATTGATCGGCTGCGTGAGCAGGTGCGGCAGGAGACTGCGCCGCTCAAGCTGCCACTGTGGGAGAAGGCGGGTTGAGGGTGGTAGGGAGATTAGGCAAAAAGCCCCCAGCGGGGTTTGGGGGAGAGCTGTTGCCGAGGCGCAATGCTGAAGTAATACCAATTAGCCGAGGCGATGCTATAGTTCGGTAGGGGCGAACCGTTGTTCGCCCTGGTGCAATTTGCACCACCTCCAAACGTAATTGGCATTATTTCAGCATTGGTCTGGTTCTAGTTTTCTCCTCCAACCCCCTGCTGGGGGCTTTTTGCGTGGCGGCTTGCTTCAGGGTTATTTACTTGGCGGCATTTCCTCCCCACCCCTGCTGGGGGCTTTTTGCAGCCCCAGACTTCGGTATCTGCTCAGGGTGCGACTATGCCGAGGTAGAGCATCTTGGCTAGCTCGTCGCGACGCACGTTGCGGTTGGGTTCAAAGTGGGTGCCGTCGGTGCCGCGCACTACATCGTGGGCGAAGGCAGTCTCGACATAGCTGTAGGCCCAGTAGCTGGCGGGAACGTCTACGAAGTGCGGACCGTCAATTGGCGTAATAAGCACGTAGGGATGAGCATTGACAATCAGCTTGGTTACCTGGGCGCGGGTGATGGCATCGTTGGGCAGGAAGCAGGGTGGCGTTAGACCGCGGGCCAGACAGGAGCCGTTGTTTGCGCCGCTGACGATGCCGCGATTGTAGGCGGTTTCGATGAAGGCGAAGGCAAAGTAGCTGGTTGGCACATCGCTGAAGGTGGGGCCATCGCTGGGAGTGTAGAAGGGGAAGCCAAAGCCGCGCACCACCAGCTTTGCGAACTGCCCCCGTGTGGCGGGCGCGGCAGGGCTGTAGTGGCTGGCATTGGTGCCGTTGATTATCCCTTCGCAGTTCAGCGTGTGGATGAAGAAGTAAAAAATGTTGGCGTTGATGTCCACGAATGGGTTGGGGCAGTCGGTCGGCGTGATGCTGGGTAGCGGCATGTTGGTCGGGCCACCGGGGGTGTTAGTCGGCGCTGGTGTGTTAGTCGGGCCGGGCGGTGTGTTGGTCGGCATGGGCGTGTTGGTCGGTAGTGGCGTGTTGGTCGGGCCACCGGGAGTGTTGGTTGGCGCGGGCGTATTGCTTGGCGCTGATGTTGGGGTGCGGGTTGGTGTACTGGTTGGCGCAGCGGTTGCCGTATTGGTGGGCGTTGCCACGGGCGGGGTGGGCGTGGTGGTAAGGCAGATGTTGCGTAGCGGGAAGTTTACCCGCACTGAGCCGGTGCCGATGCTGACCGTCTGGGTAAGCGGCGCATAGCAGCCGCTCTGCGCGGTTGCGGTGGTAACATAGGTGCCGATCGGAATATTAGCGATGCTGTAGTTGCCGTTCGAGCCGCTGCTGCCCACCAGTCCGGAGATGGTTACGGTGGCGGTAATGCCCTGAGGGGTCGAGGCATCGCTGACCCTGCCCGTCATCGTGCCGGTGCTTCCAGGCTGCCCAAGTAGAGTAAGCGCAGCAACTGCAACGGATGAGATTTCGTTGCCCGCCACATCAGAGCTGATCATATGCACATCTGATATACCAACCGATGTAGTTATGGTTGTAGTTATCAAACCGTTAACATCGCTGGTAGCGTTGCTGTATTGCTGAGTATCGAAATAGAGGGCAACGTTGGTGCTAGGTGGCAGCTTGGTAAACAGCAGGTTGTGGCTCTGGCCGGACGGGGCAGTGTTGGGGATTATCAACGCGCCAGGGCGCGCTACGCCATCGTCATCCAGCACAATCGAAGCCCATGCAATTTTGCCGCTGCTGAGACCATATAGTTTGAGACTAACCTGCTGAGGCTGGTTGCCGGTCAATTGGAAGGTGCTGTCGGCGTTACCATGACTATCAGCAGCCATATTGAGTAGGGTAGAGTTGTCGCTGAGGATGGTTACACGCACTGTCTCACCTGGCTGAAAGCCCTCTGCGCCAAGAGCGAAATATGCCCCACCTGTTGGGCCGGTTGCCTGGTCAACAGTAGCGATCGTGGGCGCACGGTTCGCATCAGGGAGATATGGCGGCCCGGCATCCGCCCGCTCCTCGATTGATGAACCGGCAAGCGACCCTGTGCTGCCCAGCAAATCGGCATTGAAGACCTCCGAGCCATCTGGTATAGCAGGGTTGGTAGTAATAATCCCGCTGATCTGACCAAAGCTATCAGCAGTAAGCGCACTGAAGACGTTAAGGCCATTTCTCACACTGACGTTCGCGTTGCTGGGGTATCCTGCTCCACCGATGAACAGCTTATCACCATGGCGCACGGCGTGGGGAATAACTGCGGTTTCGAACTGACTCCCAACTCCATCAACGGCAACTACGCCATCCCCGGCAATTCGGTGGCTGGATAGACCTACGGCTTTGAACATATATATGCCAGCAACCACGAAGTTGCCGGTTTGTACTGGTAGGAAGCCATCAGCATCCGCCTGATAGGATTGTGTCACCAGAGTATCATTGATGTATAGGCTGATGTTTTCACCTGGCGTGAAGCCAGAGGCGAAGAAGAGGGGTTGGGAAGAGGAGGGGTCAACCAAATGGGGTACAATTGCTGCATCCGCTCCGCCTATGCCAGAAGACGCAATCCGATCTGGCTTAGTCTTGCGCCCCGCTGCCAGCGCGGCGTGGACATCAAGCATTGACGATAGAGGATGTGCCTGCAATTGAGGATAAGCGCGGCTAGCTAGTGTAGCGGCGCTTGATGGCTTGGTTGTGTCTGGCGAACTAAGTATGGTGCCATACAGCATGGAAATAGCAACGGCGAGGCTGAGGATGAGCCGCAGCGGGCGGTTTAGCAGGGGGTGGGCAAACATAATTGCACCTCTCTGGTGGTGAATACAGGCTGACTGCCGATGGTTGGCAGTATAGACCCGCCCCAAATAGCTGTCAATATGACCTTGGTACTGGATCAAACATGACTTTCTGCTGTATGAAACTTGACGCAGAAAACCACGTAATACCAGCAACGTATGGTATAATGTGGCTAGCGCAAGGCGCGCGATCGTCTCTGAAGCGTGTCTAACCAAGTGGAGGATATCAGTGCAGACCGATGTAACCGATAAGTCTGTCGCGACCGGGGTGGAACTGGATGGAGCGGTAGGGGCGGAGAAGCTAGCTGCGGGTGATGTGGCGATATTTGATGGAGCAACCGCAGTGGTACAGACCCCCACCGCTGGCGACAAGCCGAAGCTGGCAGAGCGGGCAAAGGTCAGCCTGGGTCGCGGGCTGTGGCTGGTGATCATCGGTACGCTCCTAATGCGGGTTGGTGGCGCGGCAGTCGGTATAATGCTGCAACTGTTCACTGCGGATATCAAGCTAGCAGCAGCGGTGGTCGGGGTGGTGGGGGTGTCTTTCTACCTTAGCGAACTGTTTGGCGCACCCTACTTCGG
>JANXYP010000171.1 GCA_025355955.1 Chloroflexota bacterium | reverse complement strand
CGACGGCTGGTACGACTTTGGTCAGGGTAGCGCCAGCGACCTCGCGGCGATGAACTGGCTGCGGGCCAACGCTGCGCCGGATGCGACCATTGTGGAGGGCGCACCGGAGGTCGAATATCAGATGGGGGTCGACGGTGGGCGAGTTTCCTCTTACACCGGGCTGGCGGCAGTGCTGGCTTGGCGCGGTCACGAATACCAGTGGCACAACGGCGACAGCAAAATCCTCGACACCATGCCCGGCCGCACCAACGATGTGCAAGCGGTGTTCACCGGCAGCGCCGACCAGACCAAGCAGATGGTAGACAAGTACCAGATTGACTACATCTTCGTCGGCAAGATCGAGAAGGACGTGATGAAGGCCATCCCCAACGCGGATCAGAAGTTCACCCAGCTTGGCTACTTGCCAGTCTACAACACTGGTGGCACCACCATCTATCAGACCCCCTATTCCTTCGGCCCGACTGGGCCACACGTTGACCAGGTGGTGGCGGGGCATTAGTCACGGAGGGCAACGATGAGCGTACTTACTGCTAGAGACCTGATGATCGGCGCTGTGTTCGGCTTGCTGCTGGGCGCAAGTGCTGGCGTACTCGAAATCCTCGCGCTGGTTGGCTCAGTAGCTAACACCAGCAGTTGCACGGTGTCGTGCGTACCTTCCGAGAGCCTTGCCGTATCTGTATTTCTAGCCAGTTTTGGCTCGCTAGTAAGTTACGTAACCCGCGTCCGACTCATAGGGGCTAATCAGTTCGGTAGGGCGAGAACCATCGCAATTATCGGCTCCATTATCAGCACCGCTAGTATGTTCGGTGCGATCATCCTCCTAACCGTGCTACGGCGAGGTTAACTAACAGACCAGGTTGGACAGACAAAGGAGAATCCCCAAGTGGCAGATAACAAGCGGCGTTTCGCGCCCGAAGATATGTACCGGATGCGTACCTGCACCGACCCCCGCATCGCGCCGGACGGCAAGGTAGTGGCGCTGGTTGTCACCACCACTGACCGCGCTGCCAACCGCTACCGCTCGAACATCTGGGGCGTGCCGCTTGACGGCGGTCAACCGCGCCGCCTCACCAGTGGGCAGAAGGCCGATAGCCACCCGCGCTGGTCGCCCGATGGCCGCTTGGCTTTTATCTCCGACCGGGGCCGCGAACACGAGGCCGAAGAGGCGGGCGGTGGCGGCAAGCCGCAGCTCTGGCTGCTCGACCTTAACGGCGGCGAGGCGCGCCAACTCACCTTCGTGCGCGAGGGGGTGTCCAGCTTCGCCTGGTCGCCGGATGGCAAGCGCATCACCTTCGTCGCCGAGGTGGAGGAACCCGCGCTGGTGGAGGCCGAGGACAGTATCCGCAAGCTGGGTGCGAAGATGCTAAGTTTCACCGCCCCGATCGAGGTCGCGCTGGAGGAAGCGCCAGCGCCGCGCACCGACAGCGGCGGCGTGCCAGGCATGGAGGGCGATGCCGAGCGGCGGGTGGTGCAGCCAGTGGGCGAGGAGCCAGGGCTGGGCGAACAGGAGAAGGTCGAGGCCAACAAGTCGAAGGTCATCACCCGCCTGCACTACAAGTTCGACGGCACCGGCATCTTCGAGACCAAGCGTAGCCACATCTTCGTGATTGACGTGCCGCCCGCCCAGGACGATTTCGAGACCATCTTCGCCGAGCAAGATGCGATCGGCAAGCCCAAGCCGAAAGACAAGAAGGAAGACGAGGGCGACAAGCATCTCAACGAGCGGTTGAAGAAGGCTAAGGAGCGCGACCCCCGCGATCGCGCCCGCCAGCTTACCTTTGGCGACTACGACGATGGCGAACCGACCTGGACGCATGATGGCCGCCTCATCTTCGTCAGCAATCGGCTGCCAGATCGCGACCACCGCACCGCGATGAGCGACCTGTTCATCGTGGATACCAACTCGCCTGAAGGCCAGAACCCCGAGCCGCGCCCGATTACCCGCAGCCTGGGCATAGCCAGCGCGCCCGCGATCAGCCCCGATGGGCGGCAGCTTGCCTACGTCGGCCACAATCAGGGTGACGACTCCGCTGGCGTGGTCAGCACCCACGTCTGGCTGCGCGACCTCGACGGCGAGGGCGAGTTCCACGACCTCAGCGCTGGCTTCGATCGGAGTATCGGCGGCGAGGGCGCGACGGTTGATGCGCCCCGCCTGCACTGGAGCGCGGATGGCAAGGCTATCTACTTCCTGGCCGCCGATGGTGGCAACAGCAGCCTGTTCCGCCTGCCGCTCGATGATTCCAGAAAGGCGGCAGAGCGCGGGCCGGAGCGCGGCACACCGTTGCAGCGCCTGATTATCGGCGACCGCCGCCTGTTCGCCTTCGACATGACCAACGCTGGGCAGATCGCCTTCACCGCTGCCAGCACCTTCCACCACTCCGACCTGTTCGCCTGTGCCACCGACGGCACGGACGAACGCCGCCTCACCAACCTGATGAGCAGCGTCCTGGGCGAGATGGATCTCGGCACGCTTGAGAAGTTTACCATCGAGAACGAGGGGTTGCCGATTGACGGCTGGATCCTCAAGCCGCCCGACTTTGATGCCAGCAAGAAGTACCCGCTGGTGCTGCAGATCCACGGTGGGCCGCAGGGCAGCTTTGGCGACGGCTGGGTAATCTTCAACATCCTGCTGGCGGCGCGGGGCTACGTAGTGGTCTACGCCAACTGTCGTGGCAGCAGCAGCTATGGCGAACCGTTTGCGCGAGGTTGCTTCAACGACTGGGGCGGCGGCGACTACCGCGACCTGATGGCGGCGATGGATCATGTCATTGCCCTGGGGTACATTGACGAAACTCGCCTGGGCGTGACCGGCTACAGCTACGGTGGCTACATGACCAACTGGATCGTAACCCAGACCAACCGTTTCAAGGCCGCCGTCACTCAGGCCAGCCTCAGCAATATGCACAGCGACTGGGGTACTTGCGACACCGGCACCACCTTCGACAACGACCAGTTCGGCGGCCCGCCCTTCGACGACCCCAGCCTCTATCTGGAACGCTCGGCGCTCACCCACGTGCGTAACGTCAGCACTCCGCTGCTAATCCTGCACAGCGAGGCCGACTACCGCTGCATGATGGAGCAGGCCGAGCAGTTCTACACCGCACTGAAGTGGCTGGGCAAAGAGGTCGCCTTCGTGCGCTTCCCCAACGAGTCGCACGGCCTGTTCCGCCGCGGTCAGCCCCGCCATGCGGTCGAGTGGGCTAGCCTGATGCTGGGCTGGTTCGATAAGTATCTCTAAGCTGAAGGGCGGCCACCGCCACCAATATGAGCAGCAGCGCTGGTAGCAGTTGATCAGTAAAGTAGGGGAAATCATAATACGATAGCTGCGCGGCGCTCTGCGGCTGGATGTAGCCGTGCGCTACCAGGCGGAAGGCGTTTAGGATCAGTGAGTGCTGCACCGAGAACTCCACCTGCTCATTCTATAATGTGGCAGCGCTATGGTCGCGCAATGCTCACTGCCGGAGCCGCGCTACTGCATCAGCGCGTCAGCTTCAGCCCGCCAATCGTCACGCTGAGGTCACGATAATCCTTAGCGTCGAGGCCGAGGCTGCGCGGCGAGGCATAGCCGTCTGGCACATTGAGGCTAAGGAAGTTGGTGCCTGCGTTCAAGTTCAGTTGCATGGTATAGCTAGTCACCGCCGTAGGGATGGTCTGCTCCCAGGTTGGGTTGCTCCCCAGGCTGAGGTGCAAGCGGCGGGGTTGGGCAAAGGCGGCGGCGTTGAAGCTGAGCCGATAGCTACCCGCCTGTCCCGGCGGCATTACCAGACGGAGGGTGGCGCTGTCCTTGTCAATCCAGCGCCTGATGCCAGCCGAGGTGGACTCGGCGGCGTACCAGTTCTCGCCCATCAGCATCAGCGGTGCGGTGAAGGCTCTAACCGGGGTCTGATAGGCGACAATATCGCTGTCTTCATACACCTCCGGCTGGGTCTGACCTGCGCTGGCGAACAAGCGGTCGAAGAAGGTGCGGGTGCGGGTTAGGTCGCTATCCTGCTCAAAGTCGGCCTTGTACAGCACGACATAGCGGAATTGGTAGGCATTGAGCGCGGTGAGGATGGTATCG
>JANXYP010000083.1 GCA_025355955.1 Chloroflexota bacterium | reverse complement strand
ATTTTACGCAGCTCGATCTGGAGATGTCGTTCGTGCGCCCGGACGACGTTTTCGACGTGATCGAACGCGTGATGGAAGATGTGTTCCGCGTCATCGGCGTAAAAATTGCGCGACCGTTCCGCCGCATGCTTTATAAGGATGCGATTCGGCGCTACGGCAGCGACAAGCCCGACCTGCGCTTCGGTATGGAGATTGAGGACATCAGCGACCTGGTGAAGGACAGCCCTTTCAGCGTCTTCTCTGGGGCAGTTGCCAACGGTGGGGTGGTGCGCGGCCTGCGCGCCCCGGCCTGCGCCGACTACTCGCGCAAGCAGCTTGATGAATTGACGGAGTTGGTCAAGAAGTTCGGTGCGGGCGGGCTGGTCTGGATTGCCTTGCCCAACAAGGAGGTGGACAGCGCGGGCAACGTCCACTGGCAGGTGCGTACCTCGGCGAAGGCCATCCCCCAGCCTGAGCTTGATGCCATCGTCGAGCGCATGGGTGGTGAACTGGGCGACCTACTGCTGTTCGTTGCCGCGCCGCAGAAGGTAGCGGCCAACGCGCTGGGTAGGCTACGCAGCGAACTGGGCAGCCGCCTCAACCTCAAGGATGCCCAGGTGTTGGCCTACGCCTGGGTGGTAGACTTTCCGATGTTCGAGTGGAATGAGCAGGAGGCCCGCTGGGATGCCCAGCACCACCCCTTCTGTATGTCCAATGCTGACGATGTGCAATATCTGGAGTCCGACCCTGGTCGGGTGAGGGCCGCCGCCTACGATGTGGTTTGCAACGGCTACGAACTCGCCAGCGGCAGCGTGCGTATCCACGAGCGCCACATCCAGGAGCGCATCTTCGCCATGCTGGGCTACAATCTGGAGCAGGCTTACGCCAAGTTCAGCACCATCCTGGAAGCGTTCGAGTACGGCGCGCCGCCGCACGCGGGGTTCGCCCCCGGCATCGAGCGGCTGGTGATGATGCTGGGCAGCACCGACGACATCCGTGACGTGATCGCCTTCCCCAAGACGGTACGCGCCCGCGACCTGATGATGGCCGCGCCGAACACAGTGGACCAACAGCAACTCAATACGCTTAATATCGAACTGAACGAGAAGGCAAGGAAGGCGCTGGCGGGCGAGGAAACCTAGACCACACTCATAATCTGATTAAGCCGCTTGCGCTCCAATTGTGGCACCTGGCAATCGTTCGCCGGGTAGCCAACTGGCAGCAGCACGTAGGCGCGTTCGTTGCGGGGGCGGTTGAGGATGCGGCTGAGGAAGTTCATTGGGCTGGGTGTGTGCGTCACCGTCGCCAGCCCCGCCTGATGCAGACTGGCAATCAGCAACCCCACCGCGATGCCCACCGACTCGTCCACGTAATAATGCTTGAACTGCTGATCACCCCCACCCTCCCTCGATATAGGGGAGGGGGTTATGCCGTAGCGCTGGGCGAAGACGACAATCAGATATGGCACAACGTCAATAAAATCCTTATGCCAGTCGGTACCCAACCTTGCCAGCGCCGCCTTCCACTCGTCGCTCATGCGATGGGTGTAGCTTTCGTACTCCTCCGCTTCCGCCGCCAACCTGATCTCGTGCTTCACCTGTGCATCGCTGACCACCACGAAGCTCCACGGTTGCTGATGCGCGCCGCTAGGCGCGGTGCCAGCGGTAGCAATCGCGTTCTCGATCAGCGCGAACGGCACCGGCTGTGGCGAAAAATGACGCACCGTGCGCCGCTGTTGCATCGTTGTCAGAAACTCCTCTGACCGCCGCAGTTGCTCCTCCTCGGTTAGCCGCTGAAAATTGAGCGGCTCGTAGATCGCTTCGCTCATCTTTCCCCCTTATCCCACTGGTGTATTTACGGTGTGAGTATATCAAATCCTGTTCAATTCATCAAAACCTGGTTAGTGGGTTGGGTGCGCGTCACATTCTCGCATTACCCAAACAGGGCAGGCCACCGCCCGCCCCTACTTTACCCCATAACTAGTAACACGTCCTCATGCCTTCATGCCTTTATCACCTTGACAACCGCCGCCGCTGGCTGTTACTATAGCGGCGGCAATTTATTATAGGAGGCGAAGGGATTTGGACAACTATCTTGATTACTACAAGGGCCGACGGGTGATGATCACTGGCGGCCTCGGCTTCCTCGGCAGCAACCTGGCGATCCGCCTGGTCGAACTGGGGGCGAAGCCACTGCTGGTGGACGCGATGCTGCCGCTCTATGGTGGCAACCTCTACAACATCGAGTCAGTCAAGGACAAGGTCACGGTCAACATTGCCGACATCCGCGACGCGGGGGCAATCGCTCATCTGGTGCAGGGGCAGGATGTTATCTTCCACATCGGCAACCAGACCAGCCATCTCGATAGTATGACCGACCCGCTACTCGATGCCGACATTAACTGCCGCGGCAACCTAATCTTCCTCGAAGCGGTGCGCCAACACGCCCCCAGCGCCCGCGTTGTCTACGCTGGTTCTCGCGCCCAGTATGGCAAACCCGTCCGCATCCCCGTGCTAGAAACCGACGCGACCTATCCGGTGGACATATACGGCGCGAACAAGCACGCCGCCGAGCAGTACCATATGATCTACCACCACGCCCACGGCCTATGGGCCACCAGCCTGCGGATCAGCAACACCTACGGCCCGCGCCATCAGATGAAGCACGCCCGCTACGGCATCCTCAACTGGTTCATCCGCCTGGCGCTTGATGCCAGGCCGCTGACCGTCTACGGCACCGGCCAGCAGTTGCGCGATTACAACTATGTCGACGATGTGACCGATGCCTTCCTCCGCGCCGCCGCCACCGACAAGGCCAATGGCGAAGCCTATAACCTGGGCAGCGACCAGAGCGAGCAGATGAGCTTTGCTGCGCTGATCGAAAAGGTGGCGATGCTAGCTGCCACTGGCGCAGAGCTAGTCAGCGTTCCCTGGCCCGACGAGCGCAAGGCGATCGAAACGGGAGATTTCGTGGCCGACTGCGACAAGGCCAAGCGCGACCTCGGCTGGCACCCAGCGGTCAAGCTGGACGATGGCCTGCGCCGCACCATAGACTTCTACCGTCAGCACAAGGAGCATTACTGGTAGCCGTTATTCGGATAAGGCATGAGTGACTTTACTCCCTCTTCCCAGTGGGAAGAGGGTTGAACAAAGGAACGGTGAAGATAATGAGTGATATTGAAAAAGATGAAGCCCGCGAAGAGCGGATTCACATGGATATAATCGTCGATGCCAACGGCGGAGATGAGCAGGCGCTCGGCTGGTATTACTACCTTGAAGAGAAACTGCAGTTTCCTTTCCGGGCCAGGTGCATCGCGGAACGGGAAATCTCATCTTTGCGGGTTGGCGATAAGGTCGAGGTGGTAGGCATGGCCTCCGAAGATGAGTGCAATAGCGAGATGTTCGTCAAGATCAAATTGCGTAATCGCAGCCTGGCGGTGCCGTTGGCGCAATTGGAAGGGGTGAAGGTTGGCGAGGAGACCAGCGAGGCAATCGCCGATTGGCACTACTGGGTGGGGCGTGGGTACCAGTTCTAGCCCGCTGCTTGATAGGGGTTCATGATTAATCGAGATAAACAGATGATCAGCAGATTGGCGTTGAACGTCAGCTTGCTGGTCAGCTTTATGACCGTGGGGGTGGCTGAAGCCTTCCTCGGCCCGGCTCTGGCGCAGCTTACCAGCAGGTGGGGGGTGCCGCTGACCGAAGGCGGCGTGCTATATACGATGCTTTTCTCCGGCTCGTTCATGGCGGTAGCCCTGACTGGTAAACTACTGGGGCGCATCGGCCTGCGCCTGGCCTTGAGCGTAAGCGCGTTGCTGCTTGCGCTTGGCTTTGTGGGAGTGGCGCTTGCGCCAGGTATGGCGGTCGCCATCGCTGTCACCTTGCTACTCGGCCTGGGGGTGGGCGGGCTTGCAGTGAACCTCAACCTGCTAACCGCGGCGCTGTATCCTCGCACCCGTAGCGCAGCGCTCAACCTGATCAATGTCTTTTTCGGCGCTGGTGCGCTGTTCGCGCCCTTGCTGGTCAGCACCAGCAGCGGCACGCCTGGCGGCCTGAAAACGATGCTGATCGGGTTGGGCATAGTGGCGCTGTTTACTAGCCTGGGCTTTGCGCTGCTGCCGATGGCGGGGCTGCAGACTGTTGACTCGCCAATTAGCTCATCACCCCCACTTCGCACCCTGCTAAACGACCGCTATGTGCTGATCCTGATTGTGACGTTCTTTCTATACGTCGGGGCGGAGGCAGGCTTTGGTGGCTGGGCTTACAGCTTCGCTAGCATCGGGGCGCACCTCGATGTCGCAGGCGCAAGCCTAATCGTGACCGCCTTCTGGCTCTCCTTTACCCTCGGTAG
Source organism: Chloroflexota bacterium (assembly GCA_025355955.1). GTDB lineage: Bacteria > Chloroflexota > Chloroflexia > QHBQ01 > QHBQ01 > QHBQ01. The sequence goes on along the minus strand of JANXYP010000083.1, from coordinate 9,518 downwards.
GCTGGCGGCTGGCCTGGTCGCCCGCTTTGTCACTGCCCGCACCCTGGTGGTGAGCGGCGCGTTGCTGGCGGCAGGCGGCGGGGCGCTGGTTGTCCTCTTCAATTTCAACCCCGCGCTGCTGTTTATCGGCGCGGTATTGGTGGGAGTCGGCTGCGCCCCCATCTTTCCCACCTCGTTCGCGCTGGCGACCCTGTATCGCCACGACTGGGCGGCATCAGTGTCCAGCCTGGGCGTGCTGGCTGGCTCGCTTGGTGGCGCGATCCTGCCCTTCATCCAGGGCCAACTGCTGGCGTACTGGGGCGTGGCTGGCGGGGCCAGTTTCACCGTGTTGGTATTGCTGGCAATCGTCGGGCTGCAGTTTGGTGCGCGGCGCGGGGATATTGTTGCCGCCCCTAACGTCGGGCCAGTGATTTGACCTGATCTTGTGTATTGGGACGACCCACGGTGATGCGTCGCGCCGAGCGGAACGAAGAAGAGAGCCTGCGGTCAACGGCGCGTAAGCGGCTGACCGCTTTTGTCTTGTCGGTTTTTATACAACATAAATGCAGTAAGTGTAGACATTACGCTAATTACTTTGTATAATTTATCACGAAGTATTGTCTGATACCAAATCGCTGTGCTGCTATAAAACGGATGGGCGCGGTAAATCTGCGCCCTAAGGATAATCCACCTGCTCCTCAGCGAATGGCTTGGACACTAGGCGACAGGGCGTATGCGATTCGCCCCTACACCAATCTGGCGCACATATGCCAACTGAGGCTGTAATAATAGGGGGCGATTCAGATAGGGGGTTGGTTATGACAGATGTTGTTGCTGCAAGGGCGCTTACCGCAATTTCGCTGGCTTTCCACATTATCTTCTCATCAATTGGCATTGCCCTACCGCTGTTGATGGTAATCGCCGAGGGCCAGTGGCTCCGCACAAAGAATAGGGCTTACTACGACCTGGCACGCAAGTGGGCGAAAGCGGCGGCAATCCTATTCGCCATTGGCGCGGTCAGCGGCACCGCGCTGGCGTTCGAGTTCGGGCTGCTCTGGCCCGGCTTCATGAAGGTGGCAGGTGGGGTAATCGGTCTGCCGTTCGGGTTGGAGGGCTTCGCCTTCTTCATCGAGGCCATCTTCATCGGCATCTACCTTTATGGCTGGGATAAGCTATCGCCCCGCGCCCACTGGTTGGCGGGCCTGCCGATTGCCATCGCTGGGCCGATTTCCGGCGGCTTCATCGTGATGGTCAATGCCTGGATGAACAGCCCCGCCGGTTTCAGTTACGACCCCCAGAGCGGCGCAGTGACCAACGTCGACCCCATCGCCGCGATGTTCAACCGCGCCTGGGGCGTGGAGGTCATCCACATGACCATTGCTGCGTATCTTGCCACTGCGGTCGCCACCGCTGCAGTCTACGCCTGGGGGATGTTGCAGGGCAGGCGCGACGACTACCACCGCAAGGCGCTGGCGATTTGCCTCACCCTGATTGTACTTACTGCCCCGGCGCAGTTCATCAGCGGCGATGCCAACGCCCGCTTCCTGGCCGAAAACCAGACCACCAAGTTCGCGGCGATGGAGGGCCAGTACCAGACCCAGGCCAACGCGCCGTTGCGGATTGGCGGTATCCCTGACCCCACGACGGGTAAGGTCAACTTCGACATCGAGATAGCCGGGATGCTCAGTTGGCTAGGCTACGGCGACGTTAACGCATTGGTCAAGGGCTTGAATGATGTGCCAGTGGAGTTGCGCCCCGCCACCGAGATTATCCACCCCGCCTTCCAGATCATGGTGGGCAGCGGCACGTTGCTGCTGCTGGTTGCGCTTGCCAGCGTCATCTACGCCTGGCGCAAGCGGCGGGTGCCAGACAATAAGTGGCTGCTGCGGGCTATCCTGATCAGCGGGCCTTTCGGCTTCCTCGCCATCGAGGCGGGCTGGGTAGTGACGGAACTGGGCCGCCAACCTTTCATCATCTACAACGTGATGCGTACCGCCAACGCGGTAACTACTGCGCCTGGGTTGATCGTCTACCTCGCAACCTTTGTGGCGCTCTACCTGCTACTGGCCGCGATGGTCATCTGGTTCCTGCGTCAGATGGCCGGTGAGCAGGCAACGCAGAAGGAGGGCAGCAGCCTTGCCACCACTTAACTATCTTGCGGCTGGGGTAATCGTCATCTCGCTGATTATCTATGCGGTGCTGGGCGGAGCCGACTTTGGCGGCGGGGTGTGGGATGCGCTGGCACGCGGTCCACGGGCCAGCGCGCAACGCCGCACCGTGGCCGAGGCAATGGGGCCGGTGTGGGAGGCCAACCATGTATGGCTGATCATCGTGATCGTGCTGCTGTTTGTCTGCTTCGCGCCCGCCTTCGCCGCGCTGTTCACCGCGCTGAACGTGCCACTCAGCATCGCGCTGGTCGGCATCATGCTGCGCGGCTCGGCGTTCGTGTTTCGCGCCCACGGCAGGCAGGCCACTGGCGAGGTTAGCATCTGGGGCATCGTCTTCAGCGCGGCCAGCATTATCACGCCTGTATTGCTGGGCAGTTGCTTTGGGGCAATTGTCAGCGGCAACATCCACGTCGACCCCAAAACTGGCGCGGTCAACGACTATCTGGCCTGGCTTGCCCCATACCCGCTACTGCTCGGTCTGCTAGCCCTGGCGATCTGCGCGTTTCTGGCGGCGATTTACCTAACCCTGGAGACTAAAGGTGATTTGCAGGAGGACTTCCGCAAGCGGGCGATTGGCGCGTGGCTGGTATCGGTCGTGCTTGCCACCCTCGCGCTGCCGTTCTCGGCTAGCGCTGCGCCGCGCATCTGGGCGGGGCTGACCAGTGGCTTTGGCCTCGCGCTGGTGCCAGCGGCGGTAATCATCGGCGCGGTTGCGGTAATCGCGGTGTGGCAGCGCCGTTATCAAGTGGCCCGCATTGCGGGCATCGCCCAGGTTGCGCTGATCATCGGCGGCTGGGCGCTGGCGCAATCGCCCTATCTGCTCTACCCCGACATTACGATTGACAACTCAGCCTCGGCCAACGCAATCATCCTGGCGATGCTGATTGCCCTGGCGGTCGGCGCAATCGTGCTGCTGCCCTCGATGTGGCTGCTCTACTCGCTGTTCAAGGGCCACAACCCTACCGCCTCACGATAATGGTAAATGGTGAATGGTAAATGGTAAATGAGGGTGCGTGTCACCTTCATGTAGGGCAAGAGTTCAGTAGGGGCGAACCGTTGTTCGCCCTGGTTGGGTATGCAAAAACGTGACGCACTCCCATGACCTTGGGCAGCACTAGACATATGTGGTACAATATGCCTGTGAAACTGTGTAACCAGGCCTGGCGATAGAATATCAGCTAGATGAGGGAGGTCAGTGCCATGACCACCATTACCGTTGAAGTGCCTGATGAGGTACGAAACCTGATTGATGAGGCAAGGGGCAACCAGGATATGGCGGCTTATCTGCTCACTGCTGCCGAGCGACAGGCTCGTCGTAAGTTGGCCCGCCGCCCTATTGACGAGGCAAACATCCACTCAGGTCAGCTAACGTTTCAATACACAACTCGAGGCCGGTTGCGGAGCATCAACCTGGCGCAGCAGTCCTGCCGTGTCTATATTGAGAAGAAACTATATATTACCTGCTTCTTCGATCAGCTGCTGGAAGAATCAGTCAAAGAGGCGCTGGACTGCTTTGTGGAAGTTACAGGTGAGGCAAAGCTATCGCCAGGAGCAGAGGAACTTCGCGTCAGAGAGATGAACTTGCAGGAGGTGAAGGTTGTCGAGCCGCAGCCCGGTGAGGATGGCTTTGGCACTATAAGCGTTAAAGATTTTCTTGCTTCGGAGTTCGTCGGAGTATGGAAAGATCGCACCGATATAGACGATTCCGACGAGTTTGCGCGACGCTTGCGTAACTTATAGCGATCGGAGAGCCAATGCCTGCGCTGATTATCGTAGATACTAACCTTCTGGTGCAAGTCAGGCATGGAAATCCCAGTGTGGTGAAGTGGATGAACTCGGTGTTGGAAAACGAGACGATCGTTTTTCCGACACCGATTGTTATGGAACTGATCAGGGGCTGCCGAAACAAGCAGGAGATTATCGAACTGGATAGCTTCATCAAGAAGCATGGCGTTGTATATCACGCCACCCAAGTGATATGGCTATGGCTCTGGAGATGCTGCGTGAGCATTATCTTCATGGCGACGAACTGAGCGTGGCTGATGCGCTAATTGCTGCTTGTGCCAAGGCGCTTCACGCAAAACTATACACCAGCGATCGTAACCTTCACCGCGTGTGTGGCATCAAAGCCGAAGCACCGCACATCCTCCCCTAGCCTAATTCAACATTCATAATTCAAAACTCATAACTTCTTCACCGCCTTCTCCCACTCCTCGCGGCGCTTGACGCGGGCGTTATGCTCCTGCACCCGCTGATACTCGCGCAGCCCGACGTAGCCGAGGATGACGTAGGGCCAACTGCCGTAGCGCTTCAGGTCAACGAACAGAGCAGCAAGGATGCGTACCAGAGCCAGTGGCGCGAACATCCCCAACTCCTTAGCGCCCTGTCTGCCGCCGCTCTGCTGCACCTTCAACTGCTTCTCGGTATCGTAAACCTTCGGGCCTTGCTTCAGCCGCTTCTCCTGCTCCTTGCGGCGTTCCTTGATCTGCTTCTGTAGTTGTTTGTCCAGCGTTGTCTCCATTGCTCTTTCCATCCTCCGATGATTGTCCTGCCAATGTCCTCAATGCCTTAACAAACGCCCCATCATCCTTGAAGTATGTCTCGTCCTTTTCATCCTTTGCATCTTTCGGGCCACGCTTGATCCTGTATCTCTTGGTGTCCAGCCCATCGGTATATGCGCTACCCAGTACCTTTCTAGTGACCTCGTCAGCCTTGTCCTCAGTAATGAAGCCGCTACCCAGCACGGCCCTCAACCTCTCACCATCGTTGTAGAAGTATTCTTGCAGCAGCGGGATGATGCGGTAGTACCAAGCAAAGCGCAAGTCCTCAAGCTCGATGATGGGTTTGTCTTTCTTCATCAGATAGCTATGGCCGATGCGGTGATCACGGTCAAGCAAGGCAACGATGCGCTTGTTCAGCTCCTCCAGTAGCAATTTCAAGTCCACGCCTACTGTCGAGTCTGCGAGAAGCTCTGGCTGTGGCTCAAGCTCCAAGAAGGCGAAGCGGCGGCGTAGAGCAATGTCGAGCAGGGCAATCGAGCGGTCGGCGGTGTTCATCGTGCCGATGATATAGAGGTTTTGGGGTACAAGGAAGGGTTCTTGAGAGTAAGGGAGGGTTATTGGCGGCTGGTTGCCTACCCCTTCGCGTTTGTCATCCTCGATCAAGGTGATCAGCTCACCGAACACTTTGGCAATGTTGGCGCGGTTGATTTCGTCTATGACAAGCACATACTGCGTGCCATGATTGCTCTTAGCTTTATCGCAAATATCCTTGAATACACCCGGAAGAACCTTATAGTTAAGGCTACCATCCTGAATTACTGGCCGCAATCCTTCGACGAAATCTTCGTAGGCATAGGAGGGGTGGAAGGTGATGAACTTAGCTACCATTACGCCGCCGTTGGCAAACATAACTGCTAGCCTCGTCTTCCCCGTCCCTGGCGGGCCATAGAGGATGATATTTTTAGTCTGCCTAGCGATGTTTAGCATCGTTACGAGTTCTTCCGGTACGTTGAGTATGGTTGGTACCGGCACAGTAACTTGCTCCTCGTTGCCGTTGCTGCTACTATTCGTAGCTCCACCCCCACTATCGAGCTTTTTCTTTCGATATTCCAGAAACTGCCCCATTTGTTGAGTATCAAAGCCATTAAATTCAGGCAAGCTTTGCATGAATGTTAGTAGCAATCGGTTAAGTGTCAGACCTTCTGCGATCGCATCAGTCCTAACACCAAACCAGTTTAGGTATTCTTTTAGGCGAGGTTCGCTAAAAATAGGTATAAATAGAGAAGGTAGGTATAGATACAACACCTTCCCAAACATCAGATTTGACTTGTAACCCAAAAGGCTACGACTTTCTCGATCTAGATCTGCTGCAGGGTCGCTTTTAGCGGTTTCGATCAGCTTTGGTAGGCCAACCCTTATGCGTTGCATTATAGTCTCGGGATCATCTGTCTTTTTGTCTCGCGCATCTTTCCAGCACTTGTCATCCTCACTCCAGTAGACACCGAACTTACTTGAAAAACTGCCCCTAATCCTGCCCAAATTGTCTGTCTGATGCTCCAACCAATGGCAAAAGGTGTCTGGATAGGGCTGGCCGAGTTTATTCTTTTTGCCTTCAACATACTCATCCAAGGTGAGTTTAGCTATTTTCTCTTCCGGCCAGCGTTGCAAAAACTCTTCCCGCAACTTCGTCAGGCTCTCGGGCATAGTCCTGGAATTGCCTGCTTCTAGCCAAGACTGCAAATCCTGCTGCCAGCTTTGCTGTGCCTGTTCGTCGCTCATTTCACTTCTCCTATCATGAGTTCCTTAAACCTACAGATTAGCTCCTGCTCATTATTATATGCTAGTTCCTTTCGCAAGTCAATAGTCGCTACTGTGATACTCCCTTGATGCTTTTCTTCTTTGTCATTCTTAACCATGAACTCTTCCAAAGTGAAGCGGCGACACAATCCCTCATTCATCCCAACCGTCTGGGGATAGATCATTAGTACGCGAGGGCAGTCGTAGCGGCGGGCGTAGGCGTACATTTGGTAGAAGTCTTCACGGGATACATCGTAGTCTTCTTTATCAGGATCTAGGGTTTTGTACTTGGCATCAAGCAATAGGGGAAACTTGCCCGTCTTGTCACGGACAGCAAGGTCTGGGCGGAGGTGAAAGACATGGTTGTTTTGTTCATTTTTGGCAAGGGCACGACCCGCCTGTCGAGTTTGGGGTAGCAGATCATAATCCTGCATATGAGGGATTATCTTGTCGCGGTGGCGGATAATGAAGTTGACCACGAAGCCCTCGAACACGCGGTTCATATCGAAGACAAAGGCATAGGTGCTGAGGTCGCCACTGGTAAGTTGCAAGGTGCTATCGTCGAGGAACAGGCGGGCGAGGGTGAGCAGCGGGGCGAAACGTTGGTTGAGGCGGGTAATCAGCCGCTCCGGTTTGGCTTCGGCAGCGGTGATCGAGGGGCAAAGCGTTACCTCATCCATCATCATCTGCAAGTCGCCAAGCAAGCGGCGGTTGTGCGCGTCGCGGGTCATGTGCCATAGCCGCTCGACCACCAAGCGGAACACCTGGTTTAGCCGATTGTCGGTGGTGAACTCATCGTAGACCACGGAGAAGATCTGCAAGCGGGCGGGGTGGCGTAGCTGCTCGGCCACACGCAGCTTGCCGCGCAACACCGGCAATTCATCCTCGACCGCCTGGTAGGTGCGATATGCCCCTCGCTGCCACTCTTCCAGCAGGTGGGTGGCGAACAGATAGGTCAGTACCTCGAACCAATCGGCATCGTAGCCACGCAGGTTGGCAAGGTCGTGCTGGGTGATCGAGAGATAGCCCGCATAGTTCAGCAGATAGAGCAGGTTATGGGTTGCTTCTTTAGCCTGCTCCTCGCGGGTTAGCTCCTTACCACCCTCACCTTTGGTTCGATAGATCTTGGGCAAAACCTGGATGGTTGTACCGCCGACCCGCACGATGCCGACATACTGGCTGGCATGAAGAGCGGGTTGCGAACCTTCAGCCGCGACGCGCACTATATGAAAACCGAGCGCGTTCTTCAGCCGTTCAAGCGGCATGGTTAGGGCGACAGCGTCCGCATATTTGTAGGTCTCATGTTCAAATAGGGTGATGGTCTCAGCCATTAGCGACCTTCCTTGATGTCAGCGACAGTCGCGCCGCTGATGCGCTGCAGGTCGCGGCTGTTGATGGCGAACGCAGTGTTGGGCGTGCCAGCGGCGGGGTAGATGGTTTCGTACTTCAGCAGGTCTTCGTCCATGTAGATTGGCAGCGCAGTGGGATGGCCGACGGGCGCGACTCCACCGATAGCGTAGCCAGTGGCGGCCTTCACCGCCTCGGCGTTAGCCATGCTGATTGGCTGGCCGGTTAGCGTGGCTAGCTTGTTGGTGTCCACCCGATTTGCGCCAGAGGCTAGCACCATTACCAACTCATCGCCCGCGCTGAATACCAGCGATTTGGCGATCTGGCCCAGGTCACAGCCGATCAGGGCGGCGGCTTGCTCGGCGGTGCGGGCCTCAGAGTCGTGGCGGATGATGGCAATATCCAACCCGGCATCGCGTAGCGCGTTTATAACCCGTAGATTAGACTGTTTGGGTACCCAGCCCTGGTTAGCCATTTGTCTCCTCAAGCCGCCAGCGTGTCATCTATGCCAATGGTGCGGCGGCGGAAGGCAACCTCGGCGGCCTGCACGTCACCAGCGAGGCTGACTTCGACCATCAGGCCGATGCAGTAGTAGCGTTGCTCGTCGAGGCCGTCGGCAGCCCAGCGAATAATCTCGGCCTTGTGCTGCATAATTGCTTCGCCGATGCGGGTGTCGCCCGCATACTGGTAGAGCAGCGCGCTGAGGGTGTGTTCGCCCATCCGCACCACCAGCACCGGCTCGGACTCGTCCGGCTCGTCGCCGCTGCGGTAGGCTTTGACGTTATCCAAAGGTTCGTAGATTGTCCACTTTTCGTCATCTGCTGGCAACATATCGCTTATAGCTCCTTTATTCAATCGTCATTGCTAGCCACCAGGCAGTAAGCCACCCCTACACCTTTTCCAACACCACGATTGGTATCTCGCGTATGTCCTTCACTGCCGCTTTGTAGCGGGCGTAGTTGCCCCAGTCCTTCACCACCTGCGGCCAGATTCGCGCCCGTTCATCGGTGGTGGCGTTACGGGCGGTCATCTCATTATCCTTGCCCTTGATGTTCACCTTCACCTGTGGGCTGGCAATCAGGTTGAAGTACCAGTCGGGGTGCTTGTTCGCGCCGCCGTTGGAGGCAATCACCACGATGTTGCCACCGTCGCGCCAGTAGGTGAGGGCGTGGGTGCGGGGCTGGCCGCTCTTGCGCCCCACCGTAGTGAGCATCAGCAGCGGCATCCCTGACAGGTGATTGCCTATCCGCCCGCCGCTTATGCGCGATAGCAAACGATTGCCCACATCGAGCAGCTTCAGTGCGGTGCGGTTCCAACGATAGGGTTTTACTTCGGGCTCGGACATATCCGCCTCTTCTTCCTTGATCGTTTCTTTGGTTTCTGCCATTTGACAACTCCCCCACCCAGCCTCCCCCTTTGGGGAGAAGATTTGCTGGATCTAAAACACCGTCTCTTTATACTCGCCAAACACCTCGCGCAGGGTATCGCAGATTTCGCCCAGGGTAACTAGCGCCTCGACGCAGGCGATGATGTAGGGCATCAGGTTGTCGCGGCCCTCGGCGGCGCGGCGCAGCTTGCCTCTTTCCTCGGCAACCAGACTGTTGTCGCGGCGGGTGCGGAGTGCGCTCAAGCGGGCGATTTGTTCACGCTGCACCCGCTCGTTGACGCGCAGCAGGTCGGAGGCGGGTTGCTCCTCCACCACAAATTGGTTGACCCCCACGATGAT
>JANXYP010000061.1 GCA_025355955.1 Chloroflexota bacterium | reverse complement strand
TAGCCCTGCTTGGCTGGCTCCCTGAACCAATCGAAGGTGGCAAGGTAATCCTTGACCATGCGGCGGGTGATCTTCTGCATCTTGTTCCTTTCGGATATGGATTTGTGCGAAACGGTGCGGTTATTATATCATGAGTGTGAAGCCGCTGGGCAAACCCGATCGCGGCTTGCCTGCGATTAGGTATTGTGATAGAATAGCGGCATGATTACAACCGCTGAGGCTAATACACCAAGAACAGCAACTGAGATACAGACAGCAACCGCAGCCGTACCTAAACGGCCCCGGTTGGAGTTTGTTGACGGTATGCGCGGCTTTGCCTCGCTCACTGTGCTGATTGCCCATTCGTTCTTCTTCAGTGGCGGGTACGTTCTCACCATTGGCGGTGTTTGGGTAAGCAAGGCGTTCGGCTGGGGTACCTTTGGTGTCAATCTCTTTCTGGTCATCTCCGGTTTCTCGCTCGCTTATGGGCTGATTCAGCCCGATGGCAGTTGGAAGAAAATCGGAATAAAGGACTTCTTCATCCGCCGCGCCATCCGCATCCTGCCACCTTACTATGCGGCAATCCTGATTTTCTCCCTGGCGGGCTGGTTTATGCCCCTGATTTACAAACTTTTCGATGCCAGCCATTATACCCACTTCCACCCCTTCGGCCTCGCCCCAGTGCTGGCGCATGGCCTGCTCGTCGCTAATATCACCTATGGTCTCAATCACAACTTCCCGCTGCTCAACGGTTCGTTCTGGTCGTTGGAGGTGGAGGTACAGTTCTACCTGCTCTTCCCTCTGCTAATTTATGTTGTCCGCCGCTTCGGTATTTTCAATATGATGGGCGGGGTGCTGGTGCTTAATGCCCTGTGGCGCATGGCGACCTGGAACCTAGTGGCTCCTAGTGGCGATTACACTTCTATCTGGGAGTGGACCTGGAACGGGCCAGGCAGGATGTTCGAGTTCGCGCTCGGCATCCTCGCGGCATACATCCTGGTGCGCTATCCCAACCATATCAGTCCCACGATGTGTATGCTGCTGGGCGGATTGATACTGTGGCTAGGTTATTCGTATATGTACGTGCGCGAGGGGCCGTTCTCACCGTTGAGCGACATCATGCTCGGCACGGGATTCTTCTTCCTGATACTCTCGGCCTCGAAGCGCGGGCTGATGTACTACCTGTTCACCTGGCGACCATTGCTGTGGCTGGGAGCGTTTAGCTATAGTCTGTACCTTATCCACGAGCCAGTAATGGTGGAGATGCTGACCTGGTTTGGTGGGCGGCAGGGCTGGGCGGCCTTCTTCACCTATACTATCGGTATGGCTTCGGTGATAATCGTGCTTGCCTATTTCTTCTACCGTGCTTTTGAGAAGCCGACCATCGGCTGGGGGCGCAGATACTCGCAGTGGCGACAGCGCACCGCGCCACCGCCGCCCGACTTCGAGTCGCCAGTGACAGCTAACACCTCGGAGCAGCACGCTGCGCCATAATTATAGCGCCTAAGTTGGATGTTTTGTGTTTAGCCCAAGTGCTTGGTAGTAAGGTCTACAAAAGTTTTACTTCCTTTATCGCAATCCCAACTTCGCGGTCATCGGGCGTATTTGACATCTGTGCCGGTATCATAGGGTTATCTGTCTCAATGGTAACTAGCAACTCGCTGGGCGGATTCTCCGGCAGGGGGAAGGTAAGTGTGTACCAATCGTGGCTGGCAACAGCAAACGGATGCCTCTCCTCGCGCTGGCGGAACTGATCGCCGATGATTATCGTGCCACGCACCTCAGGCCCGCGATACGCTTGTCCGCTGTAGAAATGTATGGAGAGGGTCGTTTGGTTGGTGTAGCGCAGGAACAGCCGACCAACTTTACCAGTCCAGCGCAGACCACCGCCCCAGTGTTCAAGCTGGTGGAAGCCATCTACCAATTGCGCCGACTCCTCATCAGACATCTTCATCGAGCTACGTGCAATGCGCCGATAGCCTTGCACATCTGCATAAATAATGAAAGGCGGGCTATCCGGATATATGTAGCGCGGTTCGCCGACCGGCTTGGCTAGCGCATAGATAACGTCTAGACGCTTCTTCAACAATCCGCGCTTTGCGGCAAACTTAATCAACCTGTCAAGCCTGGAAGGGTGAAAGTAGGAGTCGTCGTAGGCGGCGTAGCAAGCACTAACCTCGTAGCCTATCTTCTGCAGTAGGTGAATAAGCTCGTCGGTGCTAAATAGGCGGTGGTGGCGAGCATGGTAATTAATCCCATCATACGGCGGGAAAAAGTTGTCGCCTTTTATCATTTGTATTAGTGCCATAACAGTGAGCGCGTTGGGGGTGCTAAGTAGCAACCTGCCGCTATCCTTCTTCAGCACACGATGTGCTTCGACCAGCGTGTGGGTTGGGTCGTAAACGAGATGTTCTAGCACTTCGCAGTAAATCACAAGGTCAAATGTGTCATCTTTATAAGGCCAGCTATCATATTCAATGTCTGCCATCTTGAAAGTTATATCATAAGTCTCGCCTAGATCGTTATTCAACCTATGGTGGTTGTCGCCCTCTGTGCTATTCGGCGATGGCTCGTTTATAACCTCGACCTGGTAGCCAAAGAATTTGGCGATCAGCACAGTCATGAAGTAGGGTTGACCGCCGATCTCCAATACCCTAACCTGCTCAGGGTTAGGCAGTCGGGGAATAATGTTCAAGGTATGAGTAAAGCGATCGATTGCCTGATTCAGGTATCCTTGTTTGACCGGCTCCCTGAACCACTCGAATGTAGCGAGATAATCTCTGATCATGCGGCGGGTAATCTTCGGCATAGTTTTCCTTTCGGCACTTCTCCTAGTCTCCTACAGTGGTAATCTGTTGGGCAGCAGTATTCTAGCAGAATCCCCCGTGCTTGTCCAGTGCAGTGCGAGAGCGGCAACGCTTGACCGACGCAGTGCGCTGGTATATAATGCACCCAGCAAACATTAACTGAGCAATAAGGTTTCCGGCTGCCAATCCCTGCTAACCAGGAGAATATGTTTTGAAAAAACTATGTTGTCGGGTAGTAGCAATCGTAATACTGCTTACCTCGATTGGCTGTGATAGCAGCACACCAATTCCCGTTACACCTACATCCACGGCTTCAACCAGCGGAGAGAGGGTGGAACCGCCTACCTTTACTATTCACTTCTTCGACTGGTATGCCAGGCAGCCTTGGCCGATCAATGGATCGGGCTGGACTCATAAGATAGATTGGGCCAAGTATGGCCTTAGCACATCAGATGTGGATCGCACCGCTAAATATTACGATAATCAGTTCGACTTCCTAAACCGACTAGGCGTGGATGGCATCTCCTACGAAACCAATATTTTGGGTGGCAAAATGATTCACCCCAGCGACATCGAAACAGCCTCGATCAAACGACATAACATCAAGGTGGGGGCGTTCTATGATTGGGCGCTGGAGAATGCCCCCGGCAGACCAGAGCCTGGCGACAAGATATACGTCAAGCCCGATGTGGCAATCGCCAACACCGTTGTCAATAAGATAACCGAGTTTTATTCCTACCTGCCCAAGGAGCAATGGCTAATTGATAAGCATGGGCAGATGCCGATCATGATATTTGCCTTCGGCTTTGATTCCAGCACCAGTAATACCCCACAGGCCTGGCAGCAATTCTATCAAACGCTAATCAGCAATCTGGAGAAGAACCTAGGCCACCCCGTAGTGTTGTATATCACTGCGATTAATATCTGGTCTTTGGAGTACGGTTTCCAGCATTTTCCGCAGAACATCCGCCCCTTCAACTTCGTGATGGACAGTATGCAGCATCAGATCGGCCACAATGAGGTCTCTTGGAACGTCAACTTCGATAATCTGGGTGTGCAGCACCTCTTCAACCTGATGCGGGTAATCCGTGACGATCCTCGCTATATCCAGGAGATGTACTGGCTAGCTAAGTATAGTGAACCAGAGCTAGTGTTTATCTATGACTGGAATGAGTATTATGAAGGCGCGAACATCATGCCAGATGAGACCTATGGCGATACGCGCTTTAATCTGGTGAAGGCGATGATTAAGGATATAAAGGAGAACAGTCAGCGCATTCTGCCTCGCACCCTCCTAATTACCGACGATTTTAGCGGCAACTCAGCCAAGAAAGATTGGCACGATTCGGCTGAGGAGATGGCGGTAATGTTCCCTTTCCGTCGTTATATTCCTCAGGCCGACTTCAAGCTTGCAAGCGAGGTGAAGCCAGAAGATCTTGCCGGATACGACATGATAGTATCAATGCAGCGCTCAAACCCGGCGTTGGATACTGAACTCAGCAAACTGGCTGGTAGCAAGAAAATTATCTTCTACCACCCACTAGTCAACAGCAATAACGATATGACCAGCTATTTTGCCGATAGCACCAACTATAACAGTCGTGGACGCAAGGTTGATATAGTAGATGTACAGAGCGTTAAGCTGGAAACAGTGGAAGCCCGAGATGATGTGATGGACATCAAACCTAACAGCAGCACCGAGGTATTGCTCTACGCTAACGATGGCAAGGACAAGACACCTGTACTGCTGAAGCGGGGAAACAATTACTGGATCAACTATTTTTGGCCCGACGACAAGATTTTGGAGCGAGTGTTCAGTGGAATATATGGACGATCATTGGAGCAGGCAATCCTGTTTGGCAATGGCGACCATGCACAACGTCTGTTTGTCTACCCAGGTGGCAAGGTAGTGCAGGACACCTTCAGTGCGCCAGCGGTATATCAGCATCTGCCCCTACCAGTTCCCTTCACCGCTCCACCACCTGCTGAGGTGCCAAAGGTAAGTAAGTAGCACAAGGCATATGACCAAAAGGTATAAAGTATCAAACGTGATTCAGGGGCTTGCACTTTAGCTCAACTGGCATATTTGATTACTTATTTGGCGTAAACCTGATTGTATTGATCGCCAACGACAAGGTGCGCGGATCTCCATTGCCGGGTTTCGCCGCATAGGTCATTCGCAAGCGCATCGTGTTGATACCTTCGCGCCAGTGTTCCCGACTGATGCCTACGCTCTGCTCCTGCCATTCAGGGTTAGACATTGGGATGATTGCGGCGGGATTGGTCTCATCGTTAAGATATATAGTAAGTGTCTGTGGCTGATTGTTCACAATTAGCGGGCGCAGCTTTAGCGTAACCGTATAGTTATCCGGCTTACGCACAGAAGTGAGTACTTCGCTCTCTACCTGCTGCGCCCAGGCGAAATGAAACCCCTCGGTTGAACCAGGCTGTGGCGCACCCCAACCCCGCAAGCGAAACACATTGCCCAAATTACTACCTATATCTACTGTATCCGTAACAGCTAGAGACGCAACTGCCTGTGGGTCCACACGATAGATTACGGTGTCGCTTACTGGCTCACCCGCCGGGGGATAAACCTGATCTACAGGTAGGGTCTGCTGAATAAAGCTGAGAGCATTAGTGGGCAGGACGGTGGGGCGAACAATCAGGTAATGGATGTCGAGATAGTAAATTAGATTGGCCGCATCGTGACGATAGAAATTCATTGCTTTGGTGTTACTCAGTACGACCCGAACATCAGCGAGGTGCGGAGTTTTAGGTAGCGCGTAGTTCAGCAAATCAATATATTCATCACCACCGTAATATGCGTAGAAATCGGTCAACGGACGGGAGATGCTACCACCTACTGCATTCTTATGGTGCATGGTTTGCTCATACATAATGTGTTCCAGCCCATAGTGCGGGGTGGCAGGGCCATCAAGGGGTAGGTCGAGGACTGCAAAGTCACCCGGCTCGGCAGCAATTTGCGCGAAGGTATCGCGCGGCTCCTTCAACTCCTCGCCAGGGAGCAGCGGTGGTAGCACGTAATGCTCGGCGAGCATTAGCGGGGTGATAAGCACGAGGAGAATCGCCGAAAGCAAAGCGGGACGGAATGAAGGTAGGCGATTGATTAGTAGGGCTAGAAGTTCCTTTACACTGTAACCCACCAATATCCCAGCCGCAAAAGTGACAAGCAGATCAAAGCGGGAAGGAATTCGGGCATTGTTGAGGAACGGTATCTGCGCCCACAGCGCATATGGTCCAGGGATGGGCAGAGTATAGCCGAGGAAGTGCGGTTGCAGGCCCAAGGCGAATAGAAAACAAATAATGATGAAGACAAGCCAAAAACGAAACTCGCTCAAGCGTCGCGCTAGGCGCATCGTGCCAAAGGCAACCAGCAACAACACCACCCAGCCCGCATAAACGAGGGACTCGGTGCCTCCCGCATGGATAATTGGCACGTTGGCTTGGGCCACGCCAGGTATCTTACTCAGCAATGGGGTGACCGGCACAAAGAATCCAGCAATATCCGCGTAGAATATGTCTTCCCCACCCCACTTTACGTAATAACCTGCTTTTATATCGCTGTAGATCGCAATCAGCAGTGGCGAACCGATTACTATAAACACAAGGCCCAGCACTAGTAGCCGTCGTAGCAAAGCAAACAAGGTGCTACGATCGGCGAAGTAGCGTTCATGCAACCAGGTAATTGTGTTCTGGAAGGGCCGTGCAACCGCGCCTAGCACGATGCTGGGGTCATTGCGATAGTTAAACAGGTAATAAATCAGATAGCAAACTGAAAAGAAGATTAGGTATACAGTCTGATAGTAATCAATCAAAAAGACGAAGCCAAGTGAGAGACCGGCAAAGATGGCATGACGAAGCTGATGTTTCGGCTCACGCAGCATCTTGATAAAGAAAAGGACATATATGGGGAAAAACTCGGTGTTAGTGATATGCAGATGCCCAATTGTCTGTACCGCCTTGAAGGTAGAGAAGGCAAAGACTGCGCCACCGAGAAAGGCCGCTCGTTTATCGCCAACCAGGTAGTTAACCAGCAGGTACATACTAAAAGCAGAGAAAATGAAGGAGATAATAACATCAAGGTTGTATGAAAACTCAGGGCCATACGCGCCGGTAATTGGACTGAACAGTAGGGTAATCAGCGGCGTATCGGTATGGAAGGAGAGGCCGGTGCCGAAGGGGTGGTAAAGCATGGTAGTGTGAAAGGGCCACGTATGCAAGACTCCCAATGAGTAGTGCATCCACCAGAACCCCCACATGAACATATACACATCAACCGCACCGATAAGCCCATAGTTACCGCGCAAATTGGCTACAGCAGGCCACACCATCACTATGCTGATGAGGGTATAAACAAACAGCACGCCGCTATCGATCAGGTGCGGGCGTTTGGACATTAGACATTCTCCTTCTCATTCTGGGGCAAGGTGCGGCCTGCAGGCAAAGCGGCTCCGTGATTATACAATGCTAAGTACAACCTGCCCAGCCCGCTTTTCAAGGAGCAGTGCAGGCGGGGAATCGTTCAGCGCGGGAAGTTCGGTGGCAGGCCAGATGCCAGGCGCTGGCTGCCAGACTGCTGCCCATATAATCAGCAGCAACGCCACATCACGCCAGTAGAAATACTGGGTGTTGTTGCTGTTCAGGCCGAAGGCAATCGCCGTCAGCACCGTGGTGGTACCAATCACCTGCGGGCAAGCTAGGGCGCAGCAAGTTGACGATGGCGACCGCAATCAGATGCACGCGAACACCGTGGCTGCCCCACGCTATATGCAGGCAAAAGAGCTGGGGCGATTGCTATTTGGCTATGAAGCTGATACTCCTAACCCCAAGCGAGTAGCTGCGATTATCACCGTTGCCGGGCTTGGTCGCATAGGTCATGGTCAGGTGCAGGGTGTTGATGCCGCTGCGCCAGTGTTCGCGGCTGATCACAAAGCTGCGCTGCTGCCATTCGTATTTCGACAACTGGAAGGTAGCGACAGGGCTGGTCTCATCATTTGCATAGATGGTAAGGGTCTGCGGGCGGTTGTTCACTATCATCGGCTGCAACTGCACCGCTACGGTGTAATCGGCCGGGTCGCGCACGGTGGTGAGCAGTTGGCCGCTGGCCGTTCCCAGCCAGGCAAAGTTGAATCCCCCGGCTTGATCTGTATAAGGCTCATACCAGCCCATCAGCCGGAATATAGCAGCACCCTTGCCGCCCAACTGAATTGTGTTGGTTTCCACCAGCGGGGCGATTAGGTCGGTGCGTATCCGATAAACCACCTCGTTGCCAGTTGCCGCATTCTGGGGATTTAGCTGCTCCAGCGGCAGGGTTTCGCTGAGAAACTGTAGCGCCTTCAATGGCATACTGGCGGGATGGGCAATGATGTAATGCACATCCAGGTAGTAGGCAAGCTGCGCCGCATCGTGACGGTAGAAGTTCATCGCCTTGGTGTTAGTCAGTACCTGCTCGATCTGATCCCCGCCCTTAGCCTTGCCAGTTGGGTCGGTGTCAAATAGGCTGATATACTCATCATTGCCGTAATACTGATTGAACTCAGGGAGCGGGCGCGAGATGCTGCCGCTGAAGGCGAACTTCTGATGTAGGGTTTGCTCATACATGATATGCTCAATGCTATCGTGGATGTTTGCGCCATCCAGTGGCAAGTCGAGAACCGCGCCGTCACTTGGGTCGGCGGCAATCTGGGCGAAGGCGGCGGTTGGCTCCTGCAGATGATAGCCCTGGGTGGCTAGGGGCATAACTAGATTTTCGAGCAGCATCAGCGGGGTGAGCAGGACGAGGAAGGCAATCGCCAGCGCCCCTTGCTTGATGCGCGGCCAGCGCTGCGGTATCGAGGTGAGCAGGTCACGAATTGTGTAGGCAACCAATATTCCACCGGCAAAGGTGATCAGCAGGTCGAAGCGCGAGGGGATGCGAGCGTTGTTGAGCAGCGGGATCTGCGCCCATAGCGCATAAGGGCCGGGGATGGGCAGGGCGGTGCCAAGAAAGTGAGGCTGCGGCCCCAAGGCGAATACGTAGCAGATAAGGATGAATACAAGCCAGAAGCGGAAGCCGATCAGGCGGCGCGTCAGCCGCAGGGTGCCGATCGCCACCAGGATGATGACCGCCCAGCCAGCGTAGACCACTGCTTCGGGTCCAGCCGGACCAATGATCAGGGCGTTTAGATGCGCGACGACATAATTACTTAGCAGCGGAGTGTACGGCACGAAGAAGCCCGCCATGTCGGCATAGAAGATATCCTCGCCGCCCCACTTGACGTAATAGCCGTTGGTAATGTCACTATAATCGGCATAGAGCAACGGCGAGCCGATAATCAGGAAGACGACCCCCAATATCGCTAGTAGACCAACGGTGGATAGCACCACCTTTCGATTGAACAGCCGCCGACCAGCGAACAGCCGCAGGCTGCCCCGGCTGGCAGGCCGCGTGCCTATGGTCGTCAGCCCATGAACCGCGCTTGGTGGCGGGGCGAGATATGGCAGCTCGTCGGTAGAGGTTAGCTGCGCTTCACCTGCGGTTGCCGCTTCTACTGGCGCTGGGGTGGGCGATGGCTCGCCGTTCGCTGGCGGGTTCGCGCCAGCCTTGCCGAACAGGTAGTAAGTAAGGTAGCAGATCGAGAAGAACATCGCGTAGACGGTCTGATAGTAGTCAATCAGAAAGACGAAGCCCAGGCTCAACCCAGCGAACAGCGCATAGCGATGGCGGTGGGCTGGCTCCCGCAGCATCAAGATGAAGAAAAGGACATATATAGGGAAGAACTCAGTGCTGACTATATGTATGTGGCCAGCGGCCTGCATGAACTTGAAGGTGGAGAAAGCGAAGACGATGCCACCGAAGAACGCTGCCCGTTTGTCGCGCACCAGGTAATTGACCAGCAGGTACATACTGAAGGCGGAGAAGATGAATGATACCAGGATCGCCAGGTTGTAGGCAACGGCTGGACCCGACGCGCCCGTAATTGGGCTGAATAGTAGGGTAATAAGCGGCGTATCGGTATGGAATGCCAGGCCAGTGCCGAAGGGGTAATAGAGCATATTAGTGTGGTATGGCCAAGTATGCAGATCGGCCAGTGAGTAATGCATCCACCAGAATCCCCACACGAACATATACTCATCAGGTGAGCCGAAGAGGGTGTAGCCACCGCGAAGGTTGGCCGTCACTGGCCAGGTCATCACTATGCTGATGAGGGTGTAAACAAACAGCACGCCGCTATCGATCAGGCGCGGGCGTTTGAACATTAGACATTCTCCTTCTCATTCTGGGGCAAGGTGCGGCCTGCAGGCAAAGCGGCTCCGTGATTATACAATGTAGGCTTGCTGTAAGCAAGCTATCCCCACCAGGGCGGACGCAATCCGCCCCTACGCCACACATTCGGTGCCATCCCCGCCAGGGCGGACGCAATCCGCCCCTACGCCACACATTCGGTGCTATCCTCACCAGGGCGGACGCAATCCGCCCCTACGCCACACACTCGGTGCAATTTGATGAATTGCACCCTATAACTGCTTACCCAAAGCAAAGCCCACGACAAACCGCGCTTATTCTGCGCTGAGTGCAACCTGCGCGGCTTGTTTTTCAGGAAGAAGCGCAGGGGCGGGCTCGTTCGGCACGGAAAGCTCGGTTGTGGGTTGGAGGCCAGACGCTGGCTGCCAGACGGCTGCCCATATAATCAGTAGAAGCGCGACATCGCGCCAGTAGAAATACTGGGTGTTGTTACTGTTCAGGCCGAAGGCAATCGCCATCAGCACCGTGGTGGTGCCAATCACCTGGGGCAACGTAGGGCGCAGCAGGTTGACTATGGCAACCGCAATTAGGATCAGCAGCTCGATGATGCTGGCAACCGGCTTGAGCGCCACTGCTGCTGGCGCACCGCCGTTAAACACACCAACCCCCTGCGCCCAAATTGATACGTTCCAGGATCCCGGTGTGGGTTCTGGATACCAACTCAGGTGCAGCTGAATCGTATCGCCAATAAAATCGGCGGGCGACCAGAGGAAGAATGGCACAATGATAATCGCTGGCACCACTACCAGGATGGCTGCTTCGCGCCAGCGCCGCTGCTTGACGAAGAATGCAAGCAGGGCGAGGACATAAAAGACAGCATACTGTTTACTGGCCAAGGCCAAACCGCCTGCCACTGCTGCCCACATCCACTGCTCTTTAGTTAGCAGATAGAATGACAACGCCAGCCAGAACACCATCACCGGGTCGACGATGCCGGGGAAAATAGTCAAATCAGAGAAAGGCACATAGAGGAGCAGCAAGCTGGCAACCGCCAGCCCAATTTCCGACCCCCAACGGCGACGCAGCATCAGGTAGAGCAAGGCAATGGTTGCCAGATCGTAGAGACCAAGACCCCAGCGCACATCGCCAAGCAGATAAAATGGCAATTGACTGAAGATGGTGAAGGGGAAGTAGCCATACCAGGGATAAACCTGACCACCCGGCACCCAGGTAAATATCTCAGCGTAGGGGTTACGCCCGTGCAGGATGAAGTAGCAAGCCTGGGTGTTAGCCCAGTAGACATCGCTAGTGGTTGGCAGATTAGCCCAGTAGAGGCGGAGCAAGACTCCAGCTACTACCATCGCACCGACTAGAGCAAGGGTTATATAGCGCCCACGCAGCACAAAAGCCACAGCCACCAACAGCAAACCAACGAAATAATAAAAGTTGATGGGAACTTCTGCACTGTCCATCATACGACCGTAGAGCGGTATCTGCAGCAGAATAACGAAGATGAGCGCGACGCGAAACAGTGGCATTGTCTCCGGCCCATTCGCCAGCACCAGGCTGGGCAGGCGCTTGAAACTGATTGGTATCAAGCCGGAGCGCAAGTCGGGTAGCCAGGCGCGCCTGACTCGCAAGACGCGCCAGACCCCGCTAACCGCTACCAGCAGCAGCAACAGAGCAGCGCAGAAAAGCAGCAGAGGAACGATAATGTTGGCCCGCCCCACCATCAGCAGGTACAAGGCGATCGCGCCCATCACCGGCACGAACCAGCGCCCAGGGCTGTGCAACTGCCAACCCAGCATAGCAAGCAGCAAGGCGGCCAACGTAGCGACCAGTGCTGCGCCAGTGGGCGGCCAGGCGAGGTCGAGGGAGGGGTTACTGATTATGGTTGCGGTGTCTACCTGCACACTAAGCCGCTGATTGTTTGCTTTGAGGACGGGGGCGACGATGCCGAGGTGCAAGTCATCGCGGCTAATAAGCGAAGCGGGCAGAGTGAAGGTATGGGTGATCATCGAGCCATCGCCTGGCAAGGTGACGGAGCCAAGCGGCTTCTGGTTGAGGGTGAAAGGGATAACTGCACCGTCGCTGCGCCCACCGAGACGGATGGTTATCTGCGAAGGGCTGCCCGGAGAAGCTAGATCGAGCGAGGCATACTGGCTTCCCCACAGGTAGCCGGGTTGACCCAGATCTTTTATGGGGCTGAAGCCGGTCGTTTCGCCAGGGTGAGCTTTGCTAACATCGAGGGTATAAGAATATGGTTGCTGGAAGGCCAGCAGCATCGCCAGCCAGACGCAGGCAAGCGTGAACACCACCATCGGCAATGCGCCACTTTCAAGTATACGCACGAATGGCGCGCCTTCTGTCGTCCGGTCAGTGCCTTCAGGCATTAGTACATCCTCTTCAGCAACGGATTTATCGGCGTTTCGCTTCGATATATACAATTGTAGCTAGCCTGTGAGTAAGCGTCAAGTCCAGAAGCAGTCGCAATTCAGGCGCTTTTCAGGCGCTTTTCAGGCGGTTTATCCTGGTAGATGATGAGCAAAACAAAGAGAAGGGCCAGGACTGTTATCCTGACCCTTCTCTTATAGTTTGCTGGGCTAAAGGCTTACACGATGTCTACGGGCTGAGGCTCAAGCTGGTCGGCAAGGCTGCCGTCGTCTTCGAGCGGGGCAAGGCCGCTGTTCTCTGGCTCGTCGCCACCGAACAGGCCGTGCGGCGAGTTGCTGATTGCCGCCATCAGTGCGGCGAGACCCTGATCGTCGAGGTTGCCGTCGTTTTCGCTGACGTTGAATTCGCCACCCGCATCGACGAGCGCCAACTTCATCTCTTGTTCGGCGGTGGCCTCGGCGCGGGCGGCGTTGCCATCGCCGAGATATTTATCGATGTCGGTGCCAGTGGCGATCAGCTGCTGCTGCTTCTCCAGGCGGGCGGCCAAGCCGCTGCCCGCGGGAATCAGCTTGCCGATAATCACATTTTCCTTCAGGCCGCGTAGCCGATCGACGCTGCCATTGATTGCCGCTTCGGTCAGTACGCGGGTAGTCTCCTGGAACGAGGCCGCGCTGAGGAAGCTCTCGGTGTTCAGGCTGGCCTTGGTGATGCCTAGCAGCACCGGATGAGCGGTGGCCGGTTCGCCGCCCTCGGCCAGGATGCGGGCGTTGATCTCCTCAAAGGTGAAGCGGTCGGTCATCTCGCCGGGCAGCAGTTCGGTGTCGCCAGAGGTGTCCACGCTGATCTTGCGGAGCATCTGGCGAATGATGATTTCGATGTGCTTGTCGTGAACGTTCACGCCCTGGGCGCGGTAAACGCGCTGGGCCTCGTCCACCAGGTAGCGCTGCACCGCCTCGCGGCCCTGGATGTGCAGGATCTCCTGGGGGTTCTTCGGCCCTTTGGTTAGCGGCTGGCCGGGGGTGACGCGGTCGCCGTTCTGCACCTCTAGCTGGGCGCTGTGCGGGATCTGATACTCGCGGGTGTCGCGCGACTCGTTACGCACGGTGAGCATCTTGCGCTCGTCGTCAACGAAAGCGCGACCATCGATACCGGCTACCAGGTCGGGGTGTTCGCCATCGGTGGCGCGGTTGCGGGCCAACACCTGGCCGCTGGTTACGTTGTCACCATCCTTGATTGCCAACTCGTGGTACTGCGGCAGCGCGTGTTCCTCGGAGTAGACCTCGCTGTTGACCACGGTCAGCCGGCGGATGCCGTCCTCCTCCACAATGTCTACCACGCCTTCGATCTCGCTGAGGATGGCAAAGCCCTTCGGCACGCGGGCCTCGAACAGTTCCTCGACGCGGGGTAGACCCTGGGTGATGTCTTCACCGGCGACACCAGCGACCCCGCCAGTGTGGAAGGTACGCAGGGTTAGCTGGGTGCCAGGTTCGCCGATTGATTGCGCGGCGATGATGCCGACCGCCTCGCCGAGCTTGACGATCTTGCCATCGGCTAGCGAACGACCAAAGCACATCTGGCAGATACCGTGATGTGCATCGCAGAGCAGCGGGGTGCGTACCTGCACGCGGGTGATGCCCGCATCCTTGAACGCCTTGGCCTTGTCGTCGTCAATCTCCTCGCCCTTGTCCACGATGATCTCGCCAGTCTTGGGGTTGACGATCGCCTCGACCGGATAGCGCCCGATAATGCGTAGGGCCACGCTGTCGGCGTTGTCGCGTAGCTGGCGTTCGTCGAACCATACCCCGTTCTCGGTGCCACAGTCCTCGATGTTGATGACCACATCCTGGGCCACATCCACCAGGCGGCGGGTAAGGTAGCCCGCATCGGCGGTACGCAGCGCGGTGTCGGCCAGACCCTTGCGCCCACCGTGAGTGGAGACGAAGTATTCCAGCACGGTCAGGCCCTCGCGGAAGTTGGAGCGGATTGGCAGCGGGATGATGCGCCCACTGGGGTCGGCCATCAGGCCGCGCATCCCCGCAAGCTGGCGGATCTGCTTGAAGCGGGCCTTGGTCGCGCCGCTGTTTGCCAGCGTGTAGATCAGGCCGTAACGGTCGAGTGTGTTCTGCAACTCGTCGGTGAGTTGGTCGGTGGTGCGAGTCCAGATGTCAATTACCGTCTGGTAGCGCTCCTCCTCGGTGAGCAGCCCGCGGCGGAACTGCTTATCGAGATCCTCGATGTCAACATCAGCCTGGCGCAGCAGCTCTGGCTTCTCCGCTGGAACCACCACATCAGCGACCGAAAAGGTCATGCCGGAGCGAGTGGCGTAGGTGAAGCCCACGCGCTTGATGTTATCGGCCACCGCCGCGCTCTTGATTGCCCCCAACATATGGTGACACTCGGCCATTACCTTGCGGAGCGCGCCCTTGTCCATCGCCTCGTTGCGGTAGGCGATTTGCTGAGGCAAGGCATCATTGAAGATGAGGCGGCCAACCGTAGTCTGTATTCGGGCTGGCTTCGGCTCGAAGCCGTCATCGAACTGACCCTTCGGGGTCGTCCGCACAGTGATACCCGCCTGCAAGCCAATCACCCCAGCGGTGTAGGCCATCATCGCCTCTTCCTTCGAGGAGAAAATCTTGCCCTCACCCTTCACTCCGCCGCGCTCGACGGTCATGTAGTAGCAGCCGAGGACGATCTCCTGCGAGGGCGTGACCATCGGCTCACCGTTCGACGGTGAGAGCATATTGTGAACCGCCAGCATCTGGGTGCGGGCCTCTAGCTGGGCATTGGCCGATAGCGGCACGTGTACCGCCATCTGATCGCCATCGAAGTCGGCATTGAAGGCGGAGCAAACCATTGGGTGGATCTGGATGGCGCTGCCTTCGATTAGCACGGCCTCAAATGCTTGGATTGAGAGGCGGTGCAGCGATGGGGCGCGGTTGAGCAGCACCAGGTAATCCTTGATCACCTCTTCCAGCACGTCCCACACTTCGGGGCGCACCCGCTCGACGATGCGCTTGGCGCTCTTGATGTTGTGGGCAAAGCCTTTTTCCACCAGACGGCGCATCACGAATGGCTTGAACAGTTCCAGCGCCATCTTCTTGGGCAGGCCGCACTGGTGCAGCTTCAGTTCGGGGCCGACCACGATGACCGAGCGGCCACTGTAGTCTACGCGCTTGCCAAGTAGGTTCTGGCGGAAGCGGCCCTGCTTGCCCTTGAGCATATCGCTGAGGCTCTTCAGCCGATGCTTGCCGCTGCCGCTGACCACGCGACCGCGCCGCCCGTTGTCAATCAGTGCGTCCACCGCCTCTTGCAGCATCCGCTTCTCGTTGCGGATGATGATCTCCGGCGCGCCCAGTTCGAGCAACCGCTTGAGACGATTGTTGCG
Source organism: Chloroflexota bacterium (assembly GCA_025355955.1). GTDB lineage: Bacteria > Chloroflexota > Chloroflexia > QHBQ01 > QHBQ01 > QHBQ01. The sequence goes on along the minus strand of JANXYP010000061.1, from coordinate 26,304 downwards.
ATTGATCACGCGGCGGTATAGGTCGTTGAGGTCGGAGGTGGCAAAGCGACCGCCGTCGAGTTGCACCATAGGGCGCAGTTCGGGCGGGATTACTGGCAGGGCGGTGAAGAACATCCACTGCGGCTTGTTGCCGCTCTTGCGGAAGGCTTCGGCCACCTTCAGCCGCTTGATCGCCTTCTTGCGTCGTTGCCCGCTGGCGGTAAGGGTCTCCAGGCGTAGCTCCTCGGTCAGCTTGTCAACGTCTAGGCTCATCATGATATCGCGCACTGCCTCCGCGCCCATCCCCGCCCGGAAGACGGTGGGGTAGGCATCGTGCAGTTCGCGGTACTTCTGCTCACTGAGCAGGTCGTGGGGCTTGATGTCGTCCTCAAGCTCCTCATGCTTACGCTTCAGTTCAATGTTGATCGCCTCGATCTGGTGATTGGCATCGGCCATGATCGCCTCGGCATCCTGGTTGCGACTGTAGCTGTGCTGGTCGCGCTCGGCGGCGGCGAGGGTCTGGCTATCGGCCTGGCGGCGGCGGATGTCGGCTTCAAGCAGGTTGGTACGGGTGGAAGTCAATTCGCTGAGGCGGCTGAGGACTTCGTTGGTGATCGGCTCACCGACCTTGACCAGCGTCTCGCCCAACGCCTCGAACACGATGTTATCCTCGGCGTTCTCGCCGAGCTGCGCGTTGATCTGGCTGCGTAGCGCCTTGGCCTCGACGTTGATGGTGGCGGCCCGCTCGTTGAACTCGTCTTCGATGGTGTGGCGGGTGCGCTTGTCATTGTCCTCGAGTTCGCCCATGAAAGCCTCTAGGTCTATATCCAGGCCGCTGACCCGCTCACGAGCGCGTTGCTCTACCTCGCTCTTCTGCCGCTCGGCATCCTCGTCGAGCTGCTTGACCAGGGCGGCACGGGCGGTATCATCAACGTCGATGATTACGTACTTGGCGAAGTACAGCACCGCCTCAAGCTGACGCGGGCTGATGTCTAGCAGCAGACCGAGGCGGCTGGGCGTACCCTTGACGTACCAGATATGCGAAACTGGGCTGGCAAGCTCGATGTGGCCCATACGTTCGCGGCGCACCTTGGCGCGGGCAACTTCCACCCCGCACTTGTCGCAGATGATGCCCTTGTAGCGCACCCGCTTGTACTTGCCGCAGTAGCACTCCCAGTCCTTGGTCGGGCCGAAGATGCGCTCGTCAAACAGCCCATCGCGCTCCGGCTTGAGCGTGCGATAGTTGATGGTCTCCGGCTTGGTCACTTCGCCGTAGCTCCACTGCCGGATCTGCTCCGGCGAGGCCAGGCTGATGCGGATGGCGTTGAAATCGTTAACTTCTAGCATTGGTTTAGCTCTCCTTAGCGTTCGTCGGCCTCAAAGCCAGCCAGATTAATACCCTCAAGTTCGCTCAGTACGTCGGACGAGGTGTCCTCGGAGAATTGCACCACGCTCTCGTCCTCGTTCAGCACCTCGACGTTCAGGCCGAGGCTCTGTAGCTCTTTGACCAGCACCTTGAACGACTCCGGCACGCCCGCCTCCATGATGCTCTCGCCCTTGACGATCGCTTCATAGGTCTTGACCCGGCCCATTACGTCGTCCGACTTGACGGTGAGCATCTCCTGCAAGGTGTGCGATGCGCCATAAGCCTCCAGCGCCCACACTTCCATCTCGCCGAAACGCTGCCCGCCGAACTGGGCCTTGCCGCCTAGCGGCTGCTGCGTCACCAAGCTGTAAGGGCCGGTGCTTCGCGCATGGATCTTGTCCTCGACCAGGTGAGCCAGCTTCAGCATATAAATCTGCCCCACCGTCACCGGGTTGTCAAACGATTCACCAGTGCGGCCATCGTAGAGGATAACCTTGCCATCGGCAGGCAGTTCCGCATCGTGAAGCGCCTCTTGGATCTGCTCCTCGGATGCGCCGTCGAACACCGGGGTAGCGACGCGGAAGCCGAGCTTCTTCGCCGCCCAGCCCAGGTGGGTCTCCAGGATCTGGCCGATGTTCATACGGTGTGGTACGCCCAATGGGTTGAGGATGATGTCGACCGGCGTACCATCCGGCAGATAGGGCATATCCTCTTCCTTCATGATGCGGCTGACCACGCCCTTGTTGCCGTGCCGACCGGCCATCTTGTCGCCAACCGAAATCTTGCGCTTCTTGGCGATGGTGATACGCACCATCTGATTGACCCCGGCGGGCAGTTCGTCGCCGCTATCACGGCCAAACACGGACACCTCGATGACCTTGCCGTAAACGCCGTGTGGCACGCGCAGGCTGGTGTCCTTCACCTCGCGGGCCTTCTCGCCAAAGATAGCCCGTAGCAGCCGCTCCTCGGCGGTCAGTTCGGTCTCACCCTTTGGCGTAATCTTGCCCACCAGGATGTCGTTGGGAACGACTTCCGCGCCGACGTAGATGATGCCGCGCTCGTCCAGATCCTTCAGGCTGTCTTCGCCGACGTTGGGGATGTCGCGAGTAATCTCTTCGGGGCCGAGCTTGGTGTCGCGGGCCTCGACCTCGTGCTTCTCGATGTGGATGTTGGTGAACACGTCCTCACGCACCAGCCGCTCACTGAGCAGGATGGCATCCTCGAAGTTGCCGCCCTCCCAGGGCATGAAGGCAACCAGGATGTTGCGACCGAGCGCCAGTTCGCCGTTTTCGGTGCTGCTACTATCGGCGATTACCTGCCCAGCTTCGATTTCCTGCCCACGGCTGACGATGGGACTCTGATTGATGCAGGTATCCTGATTGGAGCGCACAAACTTGTGCATCGGGTAGACGCGCTCCTCACCAGTAGCCTTGACCCTGATGGTCACGCCGGTGGCATCCACCTTCATGACCGTGCCATCTTCCTTAGCCACCACCACCTGGCCGCTGTCGCGGGCGGCTTGCGCCTCCATGCCGGTGCCGATAATTGGCGCTTCCGGCTTGAGCAGGGGGACGGCCTGGCGCTGCATATTTGCGCCCATCAAGGCGCGGTTGGCATCATCATGCTCCAGGAAAGGGATGAGCGAACTGGCGACGCTGACCACCTGCTTGGGCGAAACGTCCATGTAGTCGACGCGGTCTACCGACTCGTAGAGCGGGTCTTCGCCGTAACGCACCTCGGCGCGGTCGTTGATGAACTCACCATACTCGTTGAGCCGGGTGTTGGCCTGGGCGATGTAGAAGTCGTCCTCGCGGTCGGCGCTCATGTACTCGACTTCGCTGGTAACGTAAGGGCGCACCTTGATGCTGCTCAGGTTCTGGCGGGCGATTAGGGCCGCCAGTTCGGGCGTGATCATGGTTCTGTCGGCGGCGATGACTGCGCCAGTCTTGGCGTTGACCACGTTTTCACGCAGGGTGTGATTGACCAGCGCATCGGCGCGGTTCTCAATCTCGTGGGCAACCTTGCGATAGGGGGTCTCGATGAAGCCATACTCGTTGACCCGCCCGTAGGTGGCAAGGTTGCCGATTAGGCCGATGTTGGGGCCTTCCGGCGTTTCGATCGGGCAGATGCGACCATAGTGGCTGTGGTGTACGTCGCGCACATCGAAACCGGCGCGGTCGCGGCTGAGACCGCCGGGGCCGAGCGCGGAGAGGCGGCGCTTGTGAGTCAGTTCAGCCAGCGGGTTCTGCTGGTCCATGAACTGCGATAGCTGGCTGCCGCCGAAGAACTCGCGCATCGCGGCGACTACCGGGCGGATATTGATCAGGGTGTTGGGGGCGACCGACTCGGGATCCTGGATCGACATCCGCTCCTTGATCACCCGCTCCATGCGTAGCAGGCCGATGCGGAACTGGCCCTGGATTAGCTCACCCACGGTGCGGACGCGGCGGTTGCCGAGGTGGTCAATATCGTCCTTGTGGCCGATGCCGTTGTTCAGCCGAATCATGGTCTTGACGATCTCCACCAGATCCAGCTGGGTCAGGGTGCGGGTTTCAAGGTCGACCTGATCCTCGCGCAGGCCGAGCCGCTTGTTCAGCTTGTAGCGGCCCACTTTAGCCAGGTCATAGCGGCGGGGGTTGAACAGCATCGCGGTCAGCAAGCCCTGGGCGTTGTCCAGTGTGGGCGGGTCGCCGGGGCGGAGGCGGCGGTACAGCTCAATCACCGCCTCTTCCTGGGCGCGCTTGCGAATGCGGCCATTAAGCTCGATGCGCTTCTCATCTACGCGGCGCTTGAGTTCGTCGGCATCGGCCTCGCCTGCTGCATCCATCGCCTTGCGCGTCTCATTCTCGAAGCGGAGCAAATCCTTCTCGATTTGGTCGCGCTGCTGGCGGAAGGTGGGCGCGTCGGTGGTCTTTACCGGATCCTTGTCAATGGTGGTCTGCAGGAAGTGGTGGTCGGGGTTGGTGTCGACATCGGCGAACAGGGTCATCAACTCCTCATCGGTGCCATAGCCAATCGCCCGTAGCAGTACAGTTACCGGAATCTTGCGCTTGCGGTCAACCTTGACACTGAGAATGTCCTTGTTGGAACTCTCGAACTCCAGCCATGCGCCGCGATTGGGGATCAGCTTGGCGGAGAACAGGCGGCGACCACTGGCGGGGTCTTCCGACATGGTGAAGTAGACACCAGGGCTGCGTACCAACTGGCTGACCACCACGCGCTCGGCCCCGTTGATCACGAAGGTGCCGTTCTCGGTCATCAGTGGGAAATCGCCCATGAAGATTTCCTGATCCTTAATCTCGCCGGTCTCCTTGATGCGGAGACTGACGCGGACGCGGAGCGGGGCGGCGTAGGTCATGTCGCGCTGGCGGCACTCGAACTCGTCATAGCGGGGATCGCCAAACTTATAATCCTGGAAGTAAAGCTCCATGCTCTTGCCAGTAAAATCCTGAATTGGCGAGATCTCATCGAGCAGGGCGCGCAGGCCGTGGTCCAAAAACTCCTGGAACGATTTGGTTTGAATATCAATTAGCTTGGGCATGGGCAGCACGGTAGGGATGCGGGCGTAGCTGCGGCGGCCAGTATCAGCCGATGCGCCTTCGGCGAGGCGGGTTCGTTCGGCGTAGGTAAGTCCTTGTAGGCCATTGATTACGGTGAGGGTACGGTTCTGAGCTTTCACATCGGTGGGGCTGGTGGGGTCTCCGATGGTCGAGGTGGTCATTTAGGCGAGCCTCCTTGAGGTGGGGCAGCGGAAAATACGCTGCGGTCGGGGTCGCAGTACGCTGATAGCGACTGAGCCGAGGTAAAGAGAAGACGAGCATCAGCCTGTCCGTGGCACTGACCCCATTGCGCTGGGTCTGAAATAACCCTCCTGCGCGGCGTTGCATCAGGAGAGCGGCAAGGGACAAGTGGTCTAAAGTATAATATAGTACACCATAGACGCGCTTAGACACAAGAATAGCAACACGAGCGACTTGCTTGCGAATGAAGCGAAAATCACTAATGGCCTTTCTTGTGTCTGATACTGACACCGGCTCTTAACTTTACTGCGTTAGGGGGTTATTATAACAGATCGGCTTGCGAATTGTCAAGGTTGCGGGGCGCAAAATACCAAAGATGTTCGCCGGGGCAGCGATGCTGCCGGTAGCGCACATCTCTGTGCTGCTTGTATGATTATTATACCATAGCTTGTCAAGAGGGGTGACTGACTTTGACTTTAGGTTAAGCTGACTTTGTGCTTTTGCCCTTTGTCGGCTATAATTGGCGGCGATGGACGAACAGGAACAAATCCGTATCACCCCAGAGCCGCCTGGCTATGCGCCAGCGCGTGAGTCATTGCCCAAGCCACTGCCAAGCGAGGAGCGGCGGCAGGCCAACCCCGCCGACCGCCGCTTCATCCTGCTGGTCGGCTTCTTCACCATCGGCAGCATTGCTCTGATGATGCTGATTGCCCTTATCCTGCTGATTGTGGTCAAATGAACAGCCCTCTCCCCAACCCTCCCCCGATATGGGGGAGGGAGTCGCAGCCCTCACACCCTCCGACTGCCGACGGTGGGAGCGATAGCGTTAGCACCGCCCGCCGCGTAGCCCGCAATAGCGTCAACCCGCTGCTGGCCCAGCTACTGACCAAGGCGATTGATACGGTCTATGGCCTGCTGGTGCTACGCCTGATCAGCGACAAGCTGAATGGCGACTATGCCTTTGCCGTGAGTATCTGGCTCTACGCCAGCGCCATCACCAACTGGGGTCTCGACGTGTTGCTCATCCGCGATGTTGCCCGCGACAAAGCCCAGGCCAATCGCTACTTCAGCAATACCCTGCTGCTGCGCCTCGGCCTCAGCTTGCTGACTATCGTGCTGCTGGCCCTGCTGCTCATTCCCAATCCCAGTCTGTTGCTCGGCACTCATCTGGAAAATGCTGGCTACGCCATCGCCGCCACGTTGCTGCTGGCGGTTTCGCTGCTGCCGGGCGCGCTGGCCGCTGCCTGCACCGCAGTATTCCAGGCCCACGAGCGAATGACCGTTCCCGCAGTGGTCACGATTATCACCGCCACGGTCAAGTTCGTGATTGGCCTCGGCGTGTTGGCGCTAGTCTGGGTGGAGAACAGCTACCAGCCCACGCCGTTGATGTTGCTCGCGCTGGGCGCTACCCCAGTGGTGATCAACTGCGTAACTGCGGGTATCTTGTTCGTGTGGATGCGCCGCACCATGCTCAAGCCGCATCTGGAGTTCGAGCGGCGCTTCGCCTTTGGGCTGCTGCTACTCGCCCTACCTCTACTGCTCAACAGCCTGCTGCAGAACCTATTCTTCAAGGTGGACTACCAGATCCTGCGGGCTGAGTATAAGCAAGAGGTGCTGGGCCGCTACGATGCCGCCTACAAATTCATCAACTTCTTCCCGCTGATTACCGCCAACCTGACCTTCGCCATCTTCCCGCTGCTCTCGCGCTACGCTGCCGATGCCCGCGACGGCCTGCTGCGGGCCTACACCCTAACCCTCAAGCTGCTGCTGCTGATCGCCATGCCTGCGGTGGCCGCCACCCTGCTTCTCAGTGTGCCGATTATATGGCTGTTCGCCGGTGACAAGTTCCTGACCGACTCGCCGGGGGCGCTGCAGATCCTCATCCTATTCCTGCCCTTCAGTTTTTTCAACGGCTTGACCCAGTACGTCCTCATCGCGCTCAACCGGCAACGGTTGATCACGGTCGGCTTTGTGTTGGTCGCGGGCTTCAACATCGTTGCCAACCTTATCCTTATCCCCATGTTCAGCCTCTATGCCGCCAGTTGGGTGACGGTGGCTAGCGAGCTGGTGCTGATGATACCGCTCTACATATGGACGCGGGGCGAACTGGGAACAATGCCCAACCTGCTCGCCCTCGCCTGGCGGCCTACGCTGGCGGCGGCGATCGGTGCGGCGGGTATCTGGGCCACACTGGCGCTGGGCCTGCCCGCACTGTTGGCTGCGGTGGTGATGGCGTTGCTCTACGTCACAATGCTGTTCGCCCTACGCACCTTCAGCGCGGAGGAACTAGCCCTGGCCCGGCAGGTGATGCGGAGGAAGTTAGGGATGGGACTGAAGATTGAGGATTGAGAACTGAAGATTGAGAACTGAAGATTGAGGATTGAGGACTGAGGATTGAGTGCATTGTTGATATAGGGGTGAGCTGCAATCGACCATTGGCATCCAACTAAGCAAACAGCCGCCTACTTCATGCCTGATTTGTGCCTAATGGTGATGGCTCTCTGGGGGTCTGGGGGTTCAGCCCACAGCTACTGCCTGCCCGCTATGCTGCAAGTTGGCCTCACCTTTGCACTTACCGACCCACAAAGACGCTGATTACGATGGGCATTATCACTTATTCAGCAACTGGGGATAACCCCAGATCCCCCGCGCAGATGCCCAACTCTACTAACTTGATGGGTATGGGTGGTGTTTGCCCTGCCGACTGCCAAATCTGGTGGTCAAAAATCATTAGCAACGCCATCGCAACCGCGAAAGTATATCCTGGGGCGGGTTGCACTAGCTTGGGCGGAGCGCATCAACTCCCATTGCCTTGACCATTACCACCCTGACCATTGCCATCACCACCATCGCCCTTGCCTTTACCCTTACCCTTACTATCTTTACTGCCAGCCGTGCCAGCAGTGGCGGTGGGTCTGACGATGGGTGGCATGATCGTGGTCGGGTTGGGGGTTGGCGGCACGATGACAGTGGGCAGGAACGTTGGTTTGAACGTGGGGGTCGGCCTGAGCTTGATCGGCGGATGCGTAGCGGTAGGTGCAGGCAGATTGGTGGGCGTGGGGCTGAGATATGCAGGTAGCGGCGTGTCACTTGTTCTAGGGCGCGGCGTGGTGGGCAGTGGCGTATTAGTTGGTCCGTTATGACGACCGGCATTAGTGGGGCTAGGTTGCGCCGCATTGGTGAGGCTGGGCTGCACCGTATTGGTGGGCAGCACAGTGGGTGTATTGGTAGGTATATTGGTGGGAACGGTAGCGGTGCCAGTCAGCACAACTGTATCCGAAGGAGTCGCCCCATTGGGCAATACGGTGGCGGTATTCTGCACCGTGGGCAGGCCAGGCGTTACGCCAGGAACAGTGGTGGGCAGGCCAACAGGGTTGGCTAGCGGCGGCACGGTGGGCGCGTAGCGGGTAACTGTCTTGTAATATGGGACGATACTTTGCTTCGCCATGGTATACAGAGATTGGGCGTTGGCGGAAACTTCACTGCTCACTGCGCCCAGCACCTGCTGTTCGCGCTGCAGCAGCGTGCCGAAGGCGCTGGCAAGCTGCTGCTTGGCGCTGAAGCTACTGGAGTTGAGTTCGTCGCTGCAGTAGGAAACATTACCAGTCAGGTCGGTAAGCAGGTCGGCATCAATCGTACCCTTGCTCTGAACGAGCGCCTCCATCTCGTCGAGCCGCGCACTAGCGAAGTCAAGCCGGGCGTTGGCCTTGTCGGAGTCGCTGAGGCTGAAGGTATAACGAATGCCCTCATATAGCCGCTTGACCGGGTAAAGCGCATCGCCTGGGGAGGTATGTGCCGAGGCGGCGCTGCCACCGAGGAACAGGGCGGCCAGTATCAGCAGCACGAGGGCGGCGCGAACTAGCGGGTGGCTGAAGAGCGCACCGCGCCCCATAGGGCGTAGCTGGGTGGTAGGCAGGGGCAGAACGCGGGTAGGTTGCGCCGCCTGGTCGGGTACAACCGGGTTGGCGGTGAGAGCAGGAGCAGGCTTGAACAACTGCGCCCTCATCCTCTGCCGTGCCTCGTCGCTTAGGACGGTAGCCGCGCTGGTGCGGCTGACCATAACTCCTACCTGGAGCAGGCCGCGCAGTTCATCGGCATATTCAGGGTAACGACGCAGGCAAGCATCCAGCCCCTCGTGCGGCAGGCGCTGCAAGCAATCGTCCAATGCTTCATCAATACTAACTTTAGCCATAGTTTTTCGTAGGTAACGCCTCGAGCGCCGGGCCAAGCAAACGCTGCAGCTTCTGCAAGGCACTATACTGCAGCGCCTTGACCGCCCCTTCGCTGCGCGACAGCAACTGCCCTACCTCGGCATTGCTCAGGCCACTGCCGAACTTCAGCGCAATCACCTGGGCTTGCAAGTCAGTTAGACCTTCGAGTGCCAGCGCCAACTGTTCGCGGAACATTGTCTCTTCGGCGGCATGGGCGGGGTCGCTGCTGCCGGGGAGATAGCTAGCTACGCTGTCGAGTGGCACGGCGGGGCGACGGGCTTCGCGCCGCATTTGGTCGGTAATTAGGTTTTGGGCAATGCGATATAGCCAGGATGAGAATGAGGCCGAATTGATCGGATGACTATTGCTCCCGCCAGAGCGCCACTCGAATCGACCAACACTCTCCATCATCTTGAGGAACACCTGAGCGCAAATATCTTCAGCCTGCTGGCTGTTGCCCAGCTTGAACAACGCATAGTGGTAGATGCGGTCGCAGTAGCGCTCGTAGATGGCGCTTAGTGCGGTGCTGTCACCATTACGGGCAGCGTCTACTAGCGATACCACTTCATCGCTCTGAGCGGCAGCCGCCGCCGCTATAGCGGGGTTGGCTTGACTTATTTGTTCATTGCTTTCTTGCACCTGGCCGCTCCTGAATCCGACTATGCTCGACGATGGCAATAAAAGGTTGTTCTCTGCCTGGTGCAGTTATTATAACGCATTTGCATGGATTTAGATATGACTTTCCCCGGTAAGTGGTGGAATCAGTGATGCAATTGACGCACACAGCGCGATAATTTATAATCAGATCGTGAAAGACGAACCGGGTGAGGGAGAGAGGCGCGATCAGCGGGCCAGACTGCGCCGCGCCCTGCTAGGGGCGGAGGTGAGCGTCAGACGTATCCGCGAACTGGCGGGGCGGCTGCGCTTCACCGTGATCATCCTGCTGGTTTTTCTCGCCCTCAGCACGGCAGCGTTCATGCTAGTGGAGGGCTGGAGCCTCGGTGATGCGCTATACATGACTATCATCACCGTTACCACCGTTGGCTATGGTGAAGTGCATCCGCTGGATGGCTGGGGGCGGGTGGTCGCCTCGCTGACCGTGATTGGCGGGCTGGGTATCCTGCTCTACGTGCTGGGCGCGGTGACGGAACTGGCGGTCGAGACCCAGGCTTCAGGGCTGGTAAGGAGGCGACGGATGCAGAACCAGATCAACCAGATGCGCGGCCACTATATCGTCTGCGGCTACGGGCGGATGGGGCAGATGGTGGCACGACAGTTGGTGCAGGAGCGAATGCAGGTAGTGGTGATTGACAACAACGCCGACTCGGCCGAACTGGCGCGCCGCCGCGAACTGCCGGTGCTGTATGGCGATGCCACCAGCGATGAGGTGCTGCGCGAGGCGGGCATTAAACGCGCCCATGCCTTGATCGCCTCCTCCGATAGCGATGCTGGCAACATCTTCATCACCCTGTCGGCGCGAGTGCTCAACCCCGATCTGCTGATCGTGGGGCGCATCGGCAACATCGAGAACACCAGCAAGATGCGTATCGCCGGGGCCAACCATGTCGTCTCTCCCTACGAACTTGGTGGCCTACGCATGGCGACCCTGGCGACCCGTCCTGCGGTTGCCAATTACCTCGACACCCTGATGCACGATGAGACCACCGACTTCAACATGGAGGAGGTGGTGGTGGGGCAACCGAGCCAACTAGGAGCCTTGCTCCGCGCCGTGCATGGCGAACCGCCAACCGTGCTGGCAATCCACCGCTCCAAGAATGATCTCACCCCCAACCCCAGCCTTGACGCTCCCATTGTCGAAGGCGATCGCCTGATCGTGGTCGGTACTCGCAGCCAGTTGCGGGCGCTGGAAGCAGCGGTTCAGGGGAGAGTTGAAGGCTGAAAGCGGACTTGCGGATCCGCAACTTTTTGACGGTTAGCTCGTTACGCTGATAAGTAAATTGCACCAGGGCAAACGCCGCCCGTCTCCAACATCAACCAGGGCGAACGACACCCGCCCTTACATTAATAATACACCTATTCAACATTCTACATTCTACCTTTGCTTAGGAGACTTTAGATGCTGCATTCGCCACGGTTTGTCACTAGTATGGTTGTCCTATTGCTGGTTGCACTGCTACCACTGGCGACGCAACCCCCTGCCGCCCACGCTGCCTCAGTAGGGATTCGTTGGGGTTGGTACGTTACCTATGACAGTAAATCGTTCGATAGCCTCAGCGCCAACATCGGCAATCTGGACATCGTATCGCCCTGGTACTACAAGCTGGATGGCAACGGCAACATCGTGGGTAGCGCGCAGGCGAACGTCGACAACCTGCTACGGGCCAACCATGTCAAAATCCTGCCAATGGTGCAGAACCTGGTTGGGCATCAGGGCTTCCACACCCTGATTGCCGACCCCGCCAGGCGCGACGCGCTGATTGACAAGCTCTACGGTCTGGTCATCGACGGCAACTATGATGGTATCAACGTGGACTTCGAGTCGCTGCTGCCCACCGATGCGGCCCTCTACACCGACTTTGCCACCCGCCTTGCCAGCCGCCTGCACGCCCAGCACAAGCTGATCACCATGGATCTGGCGGCCAAGTCACAGGATGGTGGCAGCTTCGCTGGGGTATACGATTACGCCGCACTAGGCGAGATCCTCGACTACGCCGCGATCATGGCTTACGACGAACACTACAGCGGTGGCAACCCCGGGCCGATCGCCTCACTCGGCTGGGTCAGCAGCATCGCCGCCTACACCAACAGCCGCATTGTGCCTGCGAAGGTGGTGTGGGGGATTGACCTCTATGGCCTCGACTGGAACAAGACCACACACGCCCAGGCCAGCCCGGTTCACTACAACCAGGTGCAAAACCTGCAGCAGCAATATGGCGGGCAGGAAGGCTTCGCTGATCGGTATAAATCGCCCTGGATGACTTACATCGACAGCGACGGCAATCAACACGAAGTCTGGTACGAGAACGCCGCCAGCATCAATGCCAAATTGGACGCAATCCAGCAGTATAACTTCAGCGGCATCGCTATGTGGCGGCTAGGTGACGAAGATCCCGCGCTTTGGCCGCTGCTGTCACATGACGGCGGAGGTGGTGGGGGCAGCAACGGCTGCGCCCCAATCCCAGCCTTCCCCTCGACCACCGAGCGAGTTTATTTCGCGCAAACCGGCCACTCGCTGGGGGGCCGCTTCCTACGCTACTGGCAGCAGCATGGCGGCCTGGCGATCTATGGCTACCCGTTGAGCGAGGAACACATCGAGATCAGCCCCACCGATGGCCGCGCCTACACCGTGCAATACTTCGAGCGCAACCGCTTCGAGTACCATCCGGAAAACCAGCCGCCCTACGATGTGCTACTCGGCCTGCTGGGGGCGCAGACGTTGGGCGACAACTTCGCCCCTCCCCACGATCCGGTACCCAACAGCAACACCCAGCACTACTTCCCCGAAACTCAACACGTGCTGCAAGGCGGCTTCCTCAACTACTGGCAGGTCTATGGCGGCCTGGCCCAGTTCGGCTACCCACTCACCGATGAGATCGCCGAGGTCAACCCCACCGATGGCCGCACCTACACGGTGCAATACTTTGAGCGGGCGCGCTTCGAGAACCACCCCGAGAACCAGCCACCTAACGATGTGCTGCTCGGTCTGCTGGGGGTGGACAGCGTGCGGGCCATCTGCCAGTAGCCAGTGCTGTGTGCTGTGTGCCGGTGTGCTGAGGGCTGAGTGCTGAGAGGGTGCGCGTCACGTTCTTGAATACCCAACCAGGGCGAACAACGGTTCGCCCCTACTGAACGCTTGCTCCGCAAGAACGTGACGCGCACCCGTGCTGAGAGTCGAGGGGAGGAGCATTGAGGCCGCCTTCCATCAGGCTGATCGTTATACAAATTAGCCGAGGCGATGCTATAGTTCTGTAGAGGCGAACCGTTGTTCGCCCTGGCTCAAGCTATAGCGGCACCATGGTTAATCGTTACCCACAGGTGGTGAAGGTCGGTAATGGTAGGGCATCACCCGCCGCTTGTCCAGTTACGCAGGTTGAGGGTTGGCATCGGGCTATTACCCTAACCCCCGATAACTCGGCAGGGTTAACGCCAACCTCCAGCTACGACAGAAAGCTTGCCAATAGAGGTGAGAATTAGCTCGGCGGGAGGGAAGAATTGCAAACTTGTCGAAAACTCGTTGAGATCGGTGTAACCTTTTGGCAACGCCAGGTTTTATATAAGTTAGAGAGTGATATGAGCGCAGGAAATCGGGAGAGCGCAGTGGCAGGCAGCGATAGTGTGCTTGACCTACCTGCTGCGGACGAAGGTACCGCCAACGTTGTGCCAGCGCCTGAGCAGTTCGCCAGCTTCAATGAACTGTTCGAGCGCTACCAACGGACGATTATCGGTTACATCTACCGCATCGTCGGCGACCCTGACCTGGCCGAGGATCTCGCGCAAGACACTTTCATTCGAGCATATCAAGCATTCGATCGGCTCCGCCCCGATAGCAATGCCGTCGCCTGGCTATATACGATTGCGACCAATGTAGCCCGCAATTCGCTGCGCCGCCGTCGGATTATATCGTGGGTACCGCTAGCAAACTTGCTTCCCTTTCTCTCTTCTTCTTCTGCCACGTCCGCTCAGCAGCGGGATGGCTTTGGGGGAGGTCATTCTACTGCTGGGTTGGGCGTGACTGCTGACCCTGCGCTACAGAACGAAGATGCAGAGATGGTGCAGCGTGCGCTTTCTATTATCACCCCTGAGCAGCGTACCAGTTTGCTATTGCACATTCACGAGGGCTTCTCCATCGCTGAGATTGCCCAGATTACCAACAGCACCGAAGCAGCAGTGAAAACCCGCCTCTTTCGCGCCCGCCAGGCGTTCAGAGAGGCGTACTTGCGCCTACAGCAAGAGGATGAGAGTAAAGGCAACCGTTAAACGGAAAGGCAGTCGCGCGGGAGCAAACCAAACGGTTCGCGTCAGCGTATAAGGTAAACCATGACTGGTAATCACAATCACAACAACCCCGGATTGTATACTACACCGCCAACGCCTGCTTGTCAGACTAATGCGCGGCGCATCAGTGATTATCTGAGTCATACCCTTTCAACTAGCGATACCGCCAACCTCCAACAACACCTCGCATCCTGCTCATTCTGCACCTCCACCCTGAACTCATACTCCACCCTCGATCAGCAAATTAAGACTCTACCCAACCCGCCCGCCTCACCTCGGGTCCGCGCTGTGGTGATGAATGCGATCGCTGCGTCCGAATCCGACAAGCGCAGTCTCAAGCCAGTGCGTATGGCTGGGGTGGTGAACCGCGCCCCGCGCCTGGCAAGTAGCATGGCCGCGCTGGCGATGTTGGCCGCTTTCGCCGGGGCGTTGGGGCTGATGTTCACTGGGCGGTCGCTGATACCAGCTACGCCCGCGCTTGCCAGCCCCACCGCGGGCGTACCAGCCTCGATTACTCCCGCGCTGGGTTCCGCAGCAGCCAAGGGTACGCTCGTCGCGCAACCGGATGCCACTGGCACCCCACTGCCTCAAGCCCTAATCGTGCAGTCGGTGCAGGCCAGCGCCATCGAGTCATCCACCAACCTGGTGTTTACCAGCGTGGATAGCGCGGGTATGACCCAGACTATCGCCAGCCGCCCCAACGTGATCAAGGATGCGCCGATCGCACTCTCGCCCGATCAGACTGATGCAGCTTACACAGTTCATCAAGGCAATGATGTCAAAGTCGAGGTCTATAACCTCACTAGCCATAAGGTGGCGGGGAGCATGGCCGTACCCAGTGCCAAGAGCAGTAATTATTACTCCGATTTGCCCGACACTTCGATCTCCCACGATGATAAGCAGCTTGCCTACAGTAGGTTTTATGACGGAAACGAAGATACAGGAGTATTTGATATTGCTAGGGGTCAACTTGTTACCCCACCCACGCCACACACTCAACCGGGGCTGCCAACCAGTGCGCTTATTCGCCCAATCTTCATAGGCTGGGGCGTTGATGGCTTTATCTACAACTGGGAAGCTGGCGAAGGTGGTTGGACAAGAGTATGGGCCAGCAGCACCGACGGCAAACAAACCAAGATAGTATCTACAGATGCTTATCACATGAACAGTAAGCCCTTGATGAGCAACGATGGTAAGTACCTGTATTTCCTTGCTATAGATGAAAAAGGGACTTGGAGCGGCGGCCCGTTTAGTATAATCATGCGCTATGATGTTAGCTCGGGTAGCTTCGGCAAGGTGGCAGATGCAGGCGGGCAGCAAGTATCTGGCCCACTTGCCGAAGCCCCCGACGACAGCAGCTTGCTCTACATCGAGAGCGGCAAGCAGCCGGGCAGCATGGAAATCCGCCGCGCTGGCCTGCGTACCCCGATTGACAATCAGGTGGCTGAGGTGAAAGCTCCCGATGGCGCAAGCAACATTGAAGTCAGCACGATGCAGGTGTGCGGCACAACCGTCTTCTACCAGGAAACTGCCAATCCTGCCACCCCAAAGCAGCAAACCCAGCTTGTAGCCCAGCCGCTTAATGGCGGCGCAGCGAAGGTGTTGCCCTTGCAGGGCCAGCTGATCGGCTGCTCAATCAGCCGATAATGTGATATAATTGCCCTTGTAAGGCAACGATGCCCCTGCAACTCAGCAGGGGCATTTTATTTGCTATAGCAATGGGCGTAGGAGAAGGTGACTGGTGGCTCCGACCCACCCCCAACCCCTCGCTGAATGTTTCCATTTGTGGGTAAAGATAAGCCCAGTGGGAGGGGAGACTAACATTATAATCTGCAGTCTGCAATCTGCAATCGCTCACACCCGCAAGGTCAGCGCGGCGGGCAGCAGGTCGAAGGTGATCGGGGTGCGACCGGCCACCTCGCCATCTACCTGGGCGATGAGGCGGCGGTGCGGGTCGGCAGAGCGAACGACCACCTGGCGGGCGCGGGTGACGCTCACTTTCGCCAGACTGAGGTGCGAACCCTCGTACAGCTTGGGCAACTCGCGCACCACCTCCAGCTTGCCGAAGTTGCCAAGTATGACCACATCGAACAGCCCATCAGCGGGGTCGGCATCGGGGGCGACCCGCATCCCTCCACCAAAGAACTGGCAGTTGGCTACCACCACGCTGTAGACCGGCGCAGGGGTGGGCAGGATAATGCCATCGGCCTCGACCACCACGCGGCGGTTGCGGTAACGAACCAGCGACAAGCCAAGCGCGGTCAGGTAAGGGATGCTGCCACCCAGCACTCGGCCCATCGCCTGACGGCCGCGGTCAGCACGGACTGCAACCTCGGCATCGAAGCCTACCCCCGCGACGTTGGCAAAGTAGCGAGTAAGCTGCTTGCCCGGCTCTTGATCGCGACGGCCCGCGAAGTAAGTCATGCGGCCAATATCCAGCCGCTGGGTGCGTCTGCCAACCAGGCGGGCCAGCGCCTCGCGCATATCGCTCGGTACGCCCACGGTGCGGCCAAAGTCGCTGCCCCGCCCCGCCTGCACCACGCCAAGCTGCAAATCGGTGGGCGGCGGGCCGCTGCTAAACAGGCCGTTGACCACTTCGTTGATGGTGCCGTCGCCGCCCACTGCCACCACCAGGCGATAGCCCGCCTGGGCCGCGTCGGCCGCCAGCTGCGCCGCTTCGCCCGGCGCGGTGGTGAAGGCATAATGGTAGCTGAAGGGCAGGTCGTGCTGGCTGCGTAGGTAGGCATCAGCCAGCGGCCACTGTTTCAGGGCGCGCCCCCCACCACTGGTCGGGTTGATGATGAACATTGCGCGTAGTTCTTCGCTCATGGCGACGATTATACTCGCAATGCCAGCCCCGCGCAAGGTGTGCCTGATGTTGCCCTGCCGAAGCAGGGCAACATCAGGCATCTGGTACAATACTCGCGGCAAGGCAGATACCGTACAATAAATAGGCAGAAGAGAAGAGGAGTGCCAAGGCAATCATGAATGTGGAAAATGCAATCGAGCAAAGCGTCCCGCAAAGCGCATCCAAGGCGGACAGTAGCGAGGCGCTGGATATTAAGCCGGGGCTGCTCTCGATGAGGCTAGCGCTGGTGTTGCTTGCCTTCGGCAGCGGGCTTGCTTATATTGTCTACTTCTTCCTGATGTTTCTCGGGGGAGTGCGGCAGAACTCCTCGATGGCTGATCAGCTAGCCCCCAACTTCTATAACACCCTGCGCGGATGGCTAAACCCGGCCTGGATCCAGGTGAATCGTGAGGACAACGGGATTGTGGGGCAGATGAGCGCTTTCGCGCTGATGCTATTGGCAGTGATGCTGCTTTATGGGGCAGCGCTGTACCTGGTACGACACTACCAGCACGCCAATCTGCTCGGTTTCATCGTCGTATCCACCGCATTGTTCACGCTGCCACTGATGTTCGCCCCAGGGATGAACTCAACCGATGTGTTCAGCTATATCTCCTACGGTCAGATGCCACAGGTCTACAACGTCAATCCCTTTGTCGGCGTGCCTAGAGGGGCAGTCTCTAAGACTTTGCTCGATCAGTTGTATTGGCCGGATGAGAGTTCGGTGTATGGCCCAGCCTGGATTGACCTTTCACGAGGAGTTACCGTGGTGGCTCAGGCGATCAACCCGAATATGAATACCAATCTGCCGTTGTACGTGCTACTCTATAAGCTGCTGGAAGTGATCGCTCATCTGGTTAATATCTTCCTCGTGTACGCTATTCTCAGCCGTTGGAAACCAGAGCGCCGCAACTTTGGCACGCTGCTCTATGCCTGGAATCCACTGATGCTGCTGGAGTATGCTAATTCCGGTCACAACGATGTCGCAATGGTCAGCCTCATGCTGGCGGGCATATTGCTTTACCTGCGGGGCAAGCCGATGTGGGCCGTAGCAGCGTTTACCATTGGAGTATTGATGAAAGTGACACTACTGATCATTTTTGCTCCTTTCGGGTTGCTCCTGCTATGGCAGGTACCCACCTTGCGGGCGCGGGTTATCCGTTTCGCACAGGTAACAGGATTGTTCATTCTAATCAGCGTCGTCCTATACACGCCCTACTGGGAAGGAATTGCTAGCTTCCACACGCTACTGGGCAGCAATCAGGTTAAGCGCATGATAAACTCGCCTGGGCAGATGTTCTACCTGGAGTGGCTACGCCTTGATATGCACACCCTAGAGGCCCAGAACCCCAAGTACAACCAGTTCTACTACGATCAGGTGAAGCGGTGGCCGATCTACCCCGACGATCCGATTGACAAGGATGTTAAATTGATTGCGGTTTGTCTAATGGCGGTGGCGACGCTCTGGAACCTATGGCGAGTACGAAATTTCGACAGCTTCCTACGCAGCAGCAGTTGGCTGGTATTCTTTTACCTGCTGTTCGTGGCGCTTTGGTTCTGGCCCTGGTATGTAGGGCCGCTAGTTGCGCTGGTGGCGTTGCGTCCACCGGATGCGCTAACTGTGCTGGCTACGGTCTTTTCCTGTACCAGCCTGTTCCTTTGGGTGGTCTGGTCGGACGTGCCAGCTAGTCTGTTGTGGTTGCTTGATTATCGCGCTGCGTTCATGTTTGCCCCCGCGCTGATCATTGCGGTCATTTGCTACACACCGCGCCGCTATGTGGTGCAACGCGCTCACCCTAGTTCCCACTTGGCGGATCAGGAAGCCACCTCGTTATGCTGGTCTACGGTGAACGCAGCCGCGAAGTTGATCCAGGTGAACAGATTGACGGCCTGCTCAAGCGGCTCGAATCGCTAGAAGGAACCCGCCCAGGGCTTCGGCGGCATCTCGATCTGATTCGGTTGCTGGTGGATTTCGGCGAACTAATGCAAGGGCTAGCAGATGCCTACGACGAGGCAGGAGGGTACAGCGGGCAGGGACAATCCGGCGTGCATCACCTGGAAAGTCAGCCGACATTGGGCGCAATCATACACGACTCCTGTGTGCAACTTGACCTGGTACCATTCATGCAGCCACGCTCTTTCTTCGAGGCAGATCTCGCCTGGCTAATTGCCGGGATCAAAGCCTTGACCCATATCAAACTCCCCCGCCAGATTCAGGTCAAGACCCTGGAAGGCTTCGCTTATTACAGCCTCTACCCCGAAATGTATGTAAAGGCGGCGATACAGCTGCTGGCTGGAGATAGGATGAAGCGACCACAAGTGGTTGGCATTCTCAGCATCGGCGCGGCATTGGCGGAAGTAGTGGCAGGCACGATGCTAGCGCGGCGGGGCCTGAATGGCTGGTACTATCTTCGCCCGCACGGGCATCCCTTCGAGCGCCGCCTTGGTTTGTCTCCCGCTGGCGAGTTGTGGACAAAGTATCCCATTCAGGCGCAACGCTCGCACCTAATCATAGACGAAGGCCCCGGCCTGTCGGGCAGCAGCTTTGGCGCGGTAGCCGACTGGTTGGAAGCGCAAGGGCTGGCGCGAGAGCGTATTGTCTTCTTCCCCAGCCATGACAACCCGCTCGGCCCGCAGGCGAGTGAGGCGCACCGCGAACGCTGGGCTACCGCCCGCAAATATGTTGCCTCGTTCGAAAGCGTGTTCATCGAGACAGGTAAGCTGGCTGAGTGGGTTAGCGACCTGACCGGCGGGGTGGGCGAACTGGAAGACATCGGCTATGGCCGCTGGCGGGCCAAGCTGCTACCCGAGGCAGACTGGCCGCCGGTAAATATCCAGCAGGAGCGGCGCAAGTACCTATGCAGTGTGGGCGGCAGACAATGGCTGCTCAAGTTCGCAGGGCTGGGGCATTACGGTGAGGACAAGCTGCCCCTGGCGCGTAGCCTGGCCGAAGCGGGCTTCACCGCGCCGCTGGTGGGTTTGCGGCACGGCTTCAGCGTCAGCGAGTGGTGGGCAGGGGCGAAACCGCTCACCAATGCGCTTCTCAGGCAGATTGACCGCACGCGGCTGGTTGATTTCGTCGCTGGCTACCTGGCCCACCGCGCCCGCCACTTCCCTGCACCTGCTGGAGCGGGTGCAACCGTGCCACAGCTATTCGAGATGATGCGCTACAACACCGCGCAGAGTATTGGCGAACCATATGCCGCCCGCCTGGAGCGCTGGCAGGCCCGGATTGACGAACTAGCCGCAGCCGAGCGGCGCATCCTTACCGACAACAAGATGCAGCCCTGGGAGTGGCTGCTGCTGCCCGATGGCCGCTTGCTGAAAGCTGACGCGCTCGACCACCACGCCAGCCACGATCTGGTGGGCGCACAGGACATCGCCTGGGATATTGTCGGTGCGATTATCGAACTGAACCTGAGCCGCGACGAAGCGCAGAGACTACTCGCCGCGTTTGCGGCGCAGACAGGCTACCACCCCACCAGCCAGCAACTTGCCTTCTACACCTATGCCTACATCGCCTTCCAGATGGGGCATTACACCCTATCAGCCCAAGCCCTGGCGGGCGAAGTGGACGAGGCCACCCGCCTGCGTGAGCGGGCGGATGCCTGGGCCTGGTTGCTGGGCGAACGGATTGATCTTCCACCAAACTACTAATACCAATTAGCCGAGCAGATGGTATAAATTGGGCCAAGGCGAACAACGGTTCGCCCCTACAGAAATTATAGCGTCACCACGGCTAATTGGTATAAGAAAGTGTCTGAAAAGGGCGAACAACGGTTCGCCCCTACAAACAACGGAACGGCTTTTCAGACACTTTCTAATAGCGTGATTATTGGTATGACTACCTATTCTGCCCTACGCGCCAGATACTCTGCACCGTATCGCGCATCACTACCATCAAGCCCGCCCACTCGGTCGCGCTATACTGTGCAATCACCTGCATAATACGTGGGTGGATCTTGTGGCGGTTGGGCTGGCGAAGGCGAACGATAAGGATGCCGAAGTGAGGCTCGTTGCGATACTGTGCAAAGTCCTTGTCGGTGGTAACTATCAGGCGACCATCATGCTGGGCAATTGTCCAAAGCACCTCATCTTCAGACCCTTTGACTGTGCTATCCCGCACATCCAGAACGTCGTGTCCGACGCTACGTAGCGCTTGTATGGTCATACGCAGGGTATTCTCGTCGGCCAGGATCTTCATACCCGACCTGCAAACTCCTCAAGTGGTGCAACCTGTTCCTCCGTCAGCACAGAGGCATAGTCCAGGCACGCAAGGATGTCTTCTTTGGTCAGCGAGGGATACTCCTCTAGCAAATCCTCAACCGTATCACCGTTCGCCATCATCCGCACAAGCAGATATACAGGGATGCGGGTGCCTTTGACGCAGGCCACACCATGATGTATCTTCGGATTGATCGAGATGCGCTCATACATTTTTACTGGCCCTCCAATCAGAATTGCTGCCTAATTGTACGCTAATACCAGCAGGTTTGTCCAGTTGACAGCCTGAGCTGGTAGCGGTTAGAATAGCCGCATGGAAACGCTTTGGTCGCCCTGGCGGATGGAGTATCTGACCGCCGACAAGGGCAAGGATGAAGGCGGCTGCATCTTCTGCGCCTACGCCGCCGCCCCCCCTGAACAGGATCGCGGACACCTGCTGCTCTGGCGGGGCGCACACGCCTTCATCATCATGAACCTCTACCCCTACAACAACGGCCACCTGATGGTTGTCCCCTACCAGCACACTGCCGACCTGACCGCGCTCGACCCCGAAACCAACGCCGAGATGATGGTGCTGCTGCAACGCTGCATCCCCTTGCTCAAGGCGGCGATGAACCCGCACGGCTACAACATCGGCATGAACCTGGGCGCGGTGGCGGGCGCGGGCATCGCCGACCATGTGCATATGCACATCGTGCCGCGCTGGGGCGGCGACACCAACTTCATGTCGGTGGTGGGCCAGACCCGCGTGCTGCCGGAGTTGCTATCCACCACCTACGACAAGCTACGGGCTTATATTGACCAAACATGGGGCAAGTAATAACCACTAGCCGGGCGGATGGTGTATTGGATGGTGTATTATTGTAGGGGTGGGCTGCACTCGTTCTGGTGCAAACTCACCATAGCAATTTGGTATAATACCAATTAGCCTGGGTGACACTATAATTTCTGTAGGGGCGAACCGTGGTTCGCCCTGGTCCAATTTGTACCAGATGCTCGGCTAATTGGTATAAGTACAGGCGAGAGGGTGTCAGTTTTAGTGAAGGAGGCGCAAAATGCCTAACCAGAGACTGCCGCGTGGAAAACGGCAGGCGGCACAACCCATGCAAGTGGAGCAACCAGTGAAAACGGCGAAAGCAGCGAAACCGCCCCGCCCTAAACCAGCCGCGCTGCTCGCTGGCGACTCGATCTATCAGTTGAAGATTACGCTGAGGCACAGCAGTCCGCCGATTTGGCGCAAGGTGCAGGTGCCTGCCGAGATCAGCCTGGGCGAACTGCACGGGGTGATCCAGACGGTGATGGGATGGGATGGCGACCACCTGCACAGCTTCACCGCTGGAGGAATAGAATACGGCCCTTCTGCAGCGGACACTCAATTTGGCATACTGAAGACAAGGGATGAGACGCAGGCGATACTGAACAAGGTTGCACCCAGGGAGAGATTCCTGCTTACCTACGAGTATGACTTTGGCGATGGCTGGGTGCATGAAATCCTGGTAGAGAAGATCCTGCCCGCCGCAGATGGGGTAAACTATCCAGTCTGCATCGAGGGCAAGCGGGCCTGTCCACCGGATGATGTGGGCGGCATATGGGGCTATGCCGAGTTTCTGGAAGCGATTGCCGACCCCCAGCATCCCGAACATGAGGATAGGCTGGATTGGATCGGCGACAACTTCGACCCCAAAGCATTTGATCTGGCGGCAGTCAACCAGAAGCTTGGCCGCTTTGCTTCTACCGAAAAGGCTTTGGCTACGTAGCAATTTCAGCATGGCTGTGCGTCACGTTCTTGCATACATGACCAGGGCGAACAACGATTCGCCCTTGCTGAACGCTTGCTCCGCAAGAACGCGCCGCTCACCCCTTCAGCATTGTCGCCGGGAAAGATTTCGCCTCTAACATCCGTTGGGGGCTTTTTGCATCCTACTGACGCATTGCAACATAAATCATTAATCACTCCGAAAATGGTTGCGATGGGCATTGGTCCTGGTCAAGATCGCCCCAAACCCCGGCTGGAGGCTTTTTGCGCCACTTTCGCAAATCACCACCTATCACTAATTACTAATCACTAAGTTCAGCCGCCCTTCCTGCTTGGCCTTCAGTTCAGTGATGAAGCCGCGAATCAGCGCGTTGACTGCATCAGGTTGGGTAAGGGGGAACATATGACCCGCAGCGGGAACGATCGCCAGGCGGGAGTGGGGCAGATGGTCGCGCAGCCACTCGCCATATTTCGGCGGGGTGAGTGGATCGCCACTGGCGAAGATAAGCAGAGCAGGCAGGTTGATCTTCTCCACGTCGCTCATCGCGTCGAAGTCGTTGCAGATGCGGAAATCATTGAGCGTGATAGCGCTGGGCAGGCGCAGCATCTTGCGGCGGGTGCCACTAATCAGCGTGGGGTCGGCATCCGCGCCGAAGTAGTCTCCGATCAGCATCTCCACCGCCTGGGGGTAGTCATGCTCCAACATATCGAGCAGCGCCGGCCGTACCCGCAGTCGTGCGCCAGTGCCAACCAGGATGATGCCCGCAAGTTGCTCGGCGTGCTTCAGCGCGTGGGTCATCACGATCGCGCCGCCCAACGAGTGGCCGACGGTGACAACACTGTGCGGCGCATAACCCTTCGCCGCAATGTATTCGGCTAGATAGTCGGCGCAGGCCGCCACGCTGGGGCAGGGTTGGGTGGGGATTTGCAAGCTGCTCGACGGTGGAGGCAGGGCCAGCGCGGCGGCGTGGCCGGGCAGGGTCAGCGCATCCGCACCGTGCAACGCTTTGGTCTGATAATACCACGAGTCGGCGCTGCCACCGCTGCCGTGAACGAACAGCAGCTGCGGCGCGGGCGGAGTTGCAAGTGGCAAGTTGAAAGTTGAAAGTGGTTGATCGTTGGGTGGTGACATGGTAGCATTCCCTTAAGATGAGCAGATCCGTAGGGGCGAACCGTTGTTCGCCCTGTCGCGCACCTGGTTCGGATAGGGGTGGCGGCCCACCCTGGTTGAATAGTGCGCTCAATGAACTTTTTGTTTCCCTGCTGGATAGTATAAGGTAGAGTATAGTCGCAACGCAAGGGGTCAACGGTAGCAGCGGCAGCCGCCTTTACAAAACCGGCGTTGCTGTAGGGGGCGAATTGCGTTCGCCCAACGTTCCAACGCAAGGGGAGCGCGAGGATGGACTACCAGTGGCTGGATGAGGACGAGGCGCTGAGATTGTGCCGC
This sequence comes from Chloroflexota bacterium, assembly GCA_025355955.1. Lineage (GTDB taxonomy): Bacteria > Chloroflexota > Chloroflexia > QHBQ01 > QHBQ01 > QHBQ01. The sequence goes on along the minus strand of JANXYP010000061.1, from coordinate 1,777 downwards.
AACGGGGATACCGCCGCTTACGCCGTGATTGTGCGGCGCTACCAGAGCGAGGCGTTGCGCTTCGCCTACCTCATTACCGGAGAGCGCGGTGCGGCAGAGGATGCCACCCAGGACGCTTTCCTCAATGCCTACCTGAACATCCGCCGCTACGACCCTGCCCGCCCCTTCCGCCCCTGGCTATACAAGATCCTGAGCAATGCCGCGCTGAAGAAGCGGCGCAACCCCCAGCCGCAACCGCTCGAAGACGACATCCCTTCGCCTGCCGACCCGCACGCGCAGGCCGCGCTGGAAGAGCAGAGCGCCACGCTGCAACTCGCCCTCGCCCAACTGCCGCAGGTGCAACGCACCGCGCTGGCGCTGAAGTATTACTCTGGCTTCAGCGAAAACGAGATCGCCGCAATCACCAGCGCAAACCTCGGCACGGTCAAGTCGCGGCTACACTACGGCAAGCTGGCGCTGGAGCGCATCATCCGCGACCGCTATCCCTGGCTGGCGAACGAATATCTCGCCAACCCGCTTACCCTCGATAAGGAGGCACTTCGATGAATGACGAACAGATTAGAGACTCGCTACGCACCCTGGCCGCCGCCGCGCCCAACGTGGACATCTGGTCGCGCATCAGCGGGCAGGTGGAGAGCCAGTCGCCGCGCCGCCCCTTCTGGCCGCACCTTCGCCTGCGCCCGCTGCTGGTTGGGCTAAATGCAATGGCGATTGCGCTGTTGCTGTTTATGATGTTCGGTCCGTTGGGGCTTAATATTCCAGCCACCGAGCAATCTGCACCGCATAATCAGGCTATCACCACGCCTGGTCAGGCTGCAAGCCACGCCACTCAGCAAGTATCCAATGGCGGTCAAGGCTGGACCGTAACTTGCAACCAGAGCAGCCGCTGCCTCACCATTAATGAAAATGGTACTCCTATTGCTGGCCCCAACATCACGCACACCTTCACCCTCACCGACTTCGCTCAATACATGGGCAGCGAACCAACCTTCCTGTTGCCCGCAGTTTCGTCTACCAACTACCGGATGGTCGGTGATATTACCACCGGGTTCTATAGTTACCAGGTGATAGGCCTTGATGGCGAACCCGCTATCACTCAGGAGCCATCACGTTATCAGTGGATGGTGAGCTACCGTGACAGCACCAACCCCGCTGATATAAAAGATCTCAGCATAACCACCAATGCCAATCTCGGGCAATCGACGCTAGGTGATGAAGGCTTTGTGTTGAACACGAAGGACACAAGTGTGCCGCAGAGTGGGCAAACGGGCCGCTACCAACGCAGCGACCGGCTGATTGAGCTGTACTACGACGCAGCAGGTCAGCCCGATAGCCAGATTGCCTACGTCTACTTCCTCGACCCGCAGCATAGCCAGCGCATCCTCACTACCTACATCCTGCGGGCCTCGTACAACGTGAGCAACGATGAACTGCTAAAGATGGCCGACTCGATCGAGCGGGTTGACCCGCAACACCTCGAACGCTACCAGTAAGCCAGCCCACCTATCCCCCACCGCGCACCGCCTGCTGACCCCAGGCGGTGTGCGGCGTTTTTCCTAGAACCTTCAGGCGGGGAAGGGGAGCAGCTCCGGGGGATGGGGGCTTCGCCCCCGCTGCCCTGTACCAAAGGCGTGCATTGATTACCACGATGGGCATTGCCGCGCCACCGTGGGCGGTGTGCCATGCGCCCCTACGACAAATATGCTTACACATCATGCCTGAACGCGCTTGTCAAAGCGCGGGCCGATAGCGTATACTCTGCGCCATGAACGAAATT
>JANXYP010000026.1 GCA_025355955.1 Chloroflexota bacterium | reverse complement strand
TAAAGGCGAAGTTATGCTGCGCGAGATCGGCGAGAGCGGGGATAAGGATGCTATCCCAAATCAGACGACGGTGCGGCGAGATGAGATTGTTGCTGCAGTGAAGGTGAGGCTGGCGAAGCCATGATGTTTGTTGTAGGTATGTTGCATTCTCGGCTGATGTGCATAACCGCAATGTTTGTTGCGAGTGTGATATAAGTTATTGGGTGGTCAGCGCCCTCACCAGGGCGGGCCACCGCCCGCCCCTACATTTACCCAATAACCTGTAACCCACCCGTTGGTTGCCACCAGCTTGACGAACCGCCATTCTATGATATAATACCGCCAAGCAGCCAAACCCACTAAACGGCTAGATCCTTTGCTCTTCCACACCCCACGGCGCGTACTCAGGGTTAGGAAGTGGATTCCCCGTGCCGGGTTGTTCATCGCCTGGGCTGGCGGGGCTGCCTGACGGGTGCCGCAAGGCACACCTTGGTTTACCCAGTATATTACATAGGAGGAAAGTGAAAGTTATGAAGCAACGGAAGTTTAGTTATCTGGTGATGGTCGCGGTGCTGTTCGGCTTGACAATGCTGATGTCGGCCTGCGATCTGGGCGGCACTGCTAGCAGCGCCACCCCCAACAGCGGAGCAGCCGCTAGCAATACGCCCGCAGGCGGCGCAGCCACCAGTAGCACACCCGCCACCGCCGCGGGAGCGGCCATCAGGGTTGGCCTCGTCACCGATGTAGGCAAGGTTGACGACAAGAGCTTTAATCAGTCGGCCTGGGAAGGCGTGAAGGGCGCTGCCGACAAGAACGGCTACAAGGCTAACTACATCGAAACCGCCGACCAGAAGGATTACGCCACTAACATCCAACAGTTTGTCAGCCAGAAGTATGACATCATCGTGACCGTCGGCTTCCTGATCGCCGACGCGACCAACAAGGCTGCCACTGCCAACCCCGGCATCCAGTTCATCGGGGTCGACCAGTTCCAGGATCCGACCAAGAGTCCCAAGAATTATACCAGCCTGGTGTTCCAGGAGGATCAGGCGGGCTATCTTGCTGGCGCGCTGGCCGCCTACATGAGCAAGACCGGCCACATCGGCGCGGTACTCGGCACCGACAACGTGCCACCAGTCTATCGCTACGGTGAGGGCTACCGCCAGGGCGCACTCTCGGTCAACTCCAGCATCAAGGTTGACACGATTTATCATGAGGACAACAACGCCTTCAACGACCCCGACTGGGGCAGCAAGACCGCTGGCACGTTGATCAGCAATGGTGCGGATGTCATCTTCGGCGCAGGCGGCAAGACCGGCAATGGCGCGCTCATTGGCCTGGCCCAGACTGCCGCGCAGTCGGGCAAGACCCTCTACGCCATCGGCGTTGACACCGACCAGTACCTGACCGTGCCGGAGGCGCAGAAGTACCTGCTCTCCAGCGCAACCAAGGGTTTGTCGGACGGCACCAGCACGCTGGTGACGATGGCAGCCAACAAGCAGGCACCGGGCGGCAACTTCACCGGCAAGGTTGGCCTTGCGCCTTTCCACGACCTCGATAGCGCAGTGTCACAAGCCACCAAGGACAAGATCACCAAGCTAACCAGCGACATTGCCAGCGGCGCGGTCAAGACTGGCGTTGCGCCGGTCAAGCCCGCCAAGTAACTCGGGCTTTCTTCCCTCCCCCATATCATCGGGGGAGGGTTAGGGTGAGGGTGAATGACGCAATGCCACAATGCCTGTCACAAGTCGGCATTTTACCCTCATCCAACCTTCTCCCTACCAGGGAGAAGGCTTTTTGTTTGCGGCACATTGTGCTATAATCAAGGAGCGCACCACCCTGCGCCCTTCTTTTGTACCCCAGCCCCCCACTGGAGGCGGAACGGTGGAAGACCAGAGTATCTCGCAATCGGCCCCGGCGGCAGAAGAAGCAGACACCAGCCAGTCACGCGGCCTCAGCGCAGGCGTGGATGACCAGCTTGCGCCGTCGACAGGGGGAGGTAAGCCCCGCCCGTCACGCAGCCAGGCAATCTTCTCTGCCCTGCACAGCCTGCTCGTTCCCTTTCTCGCCGTTGTCACCGCCCTGCTGATTGGTGGGGTGGTTATCTTTATCTCTAATGTCATCTCCCCGCCCGTTTCTACCAGCCCGCTGTACGGCAATTCTCCATTCAACCTTACCCTGCGGGCATACCAGGGTTTGTGGGTTGGCGCGTTCGGCTCGTTCGATAATATCTCGGCCACGATCGTGACGGCCACACCCTACATTTTCGGTGGCCTGGCGGTAGCGCTCGGCTTTCGGGCGGGCTTGTTCAACATCGGGGTGGAGGGCCAGATTGCGCTTGGTTCGCTGGCGGCGGCAGCGGTTGGCTTCAACCCCGCTTTCGCGGGCCTCAGCCCCTGGCTGCTGGTGCCGATGTGTCTGCTGGCAGGCTGCCTGGCGGGGGCAATCTGGGGCGGCATCCCTGGCCTGCTCAAAGCGCAAACCGGCGCACACGAAGTGATTACCACCATCATGCTCAACTATATCGCTATCCAGATCGTCTCGGTGGTGGTCAATGCGGTCAAGCCCGGTAATGGTCAGGTACGCACTCCCGATATTTCACTGAACGCGCATCTGCCGGTTTTGATCGCCACCAGCACCGGGCTGAAGCAGATCCATCTCGGCCCCATCATTGCCATCCTTGCCGCGATCGCGGTTTACTGGCTGCTGTGGCGCACCACCAGCGGCTTCGAGTTGCGCACGGTTGGCACCAACCCCAGCGCCGCCCGCTACGCTGGCATCAGCGTCAAGCGCAATATCATGCTAGCGATGGCTCTCAGTGGGCTGCTGGGCGGGCTGGCGGGCGCAGTGGAAGTCACGGGGGTTAACTTCTATCACAGCCAGGGCTTCAGCGCAGGCTACGGCTTCGACTCAATCACCGTCGCACTGCTAGGCAAGAGCAACCCGTTTGGGGTGGTGATTGCCGCCTTGTTGTTCGGGGCGCTCAAGAGCAGCGCTCCCAGTATGCAGTTCTATGCTGGCACGCCCCAGGATGTGGTTTCGATTATCCAGGCGCTGATCCTGCTGTTCGTCGCTGCCGACGAGATTGTGCGCTACATCTATCGGGTAAAGAGTCGCGGCGAGGAGAAGGTGGTACTCACTCGCGGCTGGGGGGGCTGAACGGTGCAAATCTGTGGCACTGATTTCTGGGTTACGCTGATCAACCTGCTCTCCAATACGCTTGAGTTTGCCGCGCCGCTCACTCTTGGTGCGCTCTGCGGCCTGTTCTGCGAACGCTCCGGCGTGGTCAACATCGGCATCGAAGGGCTGATGCTGACCTCGGCCTTCTTCGGCTTCATTGTTGGCTCCTACTCACAGAACCCGTGGGTTGGCATCATCGGCGCGGTGATCAGCTCGGTGGTACTCTCCGGCCTTCATGCCGTGCTATCGATCCGCTTCAAGGTCGACCAGATCATCAGCGGCACGGTCATCAACATCCTCGCGGTAGGACTGACCGGCTACCTAAATCGCCTGTTCGTGGATAGCGGCACCCTGCCTGCAGCCGTCACCCTACCCAAGCTGGGAATCCCTGGCTTGGACCAGATCCCAGTGTTGGGCGCTCTGTTTGTGCAGCCGCCAATCACCTGGCTGGCGGTCATCCTCGTGCTGGTGGCGAATTACGTGATGTATTTCACCCGCTGGGGGCTACGCACCCGCGCCGTGGGCGAGAACCCTGGCGCAGCAGACACCGTAGGTATCAACGTCTACTTCATGCGCTACGCCAACGTGCTGATCGGTGGGGCTATTGCCGGGCTGGCGGGCGCTTACTTTACCCTGGAATCCACCGGCACGTTCGAGACCGGCATGACTCACGGCAGCGGCTTCATCGCGCTGGCCGCGCTCATTTTCGGTAAGTGGACCCCGCTGGGGTTGTGGGGTGCAGCCCTGTTGTTCGGCCTGTCGCAGGGGCTGTCGATCACCTTCCAGGCGCTGCAGCAGTCGAGCGATTGCCAGTTCGGGGTTAGCAAAGACGTGCTGGTGATGCTGCCCTACATCCTCACCATCCTGGTGCTGGCCGGGGTAGTTGGTCGCGCCGTCGCTCCCGCCGCCGATGGGCAGGTTTACGAGAAGGGTAGATAAGAGGTCGAGGGCGAACAACGGTTCGCCCCTACAGAGATGCCTCCGCCCCTTGTGGGAGAGGGTTAGGGTGAGGGGTAATGGTGGGCCAGGCAAGGTGCGGTAGTTACGATTGGCCTGGAAGCTGGGCAACAGGGCGTATGCGATTCGCCCCTACCCCATTCTGGCCCATTTATGCCAACTGAGGCTGTAATATTAGGGTGAGGGGTAATGGTGGGCCAGGGCGAACAACGGTTCGCCCCTACAGAGATGCCTCTGCCCCTTGTGGGAGAGGGTTAGGGTGAGGGGTAATGGTGGGCCAGGGCGAACCGTTGTTCGCCCCTACAGAGATGCCCTCGCCCATTGTGGGAGAGGGTCAGGGTGAGGGGGAATTATGGAACTGGCGCTGGAACTGCGGGGCATCACCAAACGCTTCCCCGGCGTGCTTGCCAACGACCATATTGACTTCCAGGTTGGCAAGGGCGAGATCCACGCGCTGCTAGGCGAAAACGGCGCGGGCAAGACCACGCTGATGAACATCCTCTACGGCCTTTATCCGCCGGACGAGGGTGAGGTCGTGCTAGGCGGCCAGCCGGTCAAGTTCAACAGCCCCAGCGATGCCATCCATGCCGGTATCGGCATGGTGCATCAGCACTTCAAGCTGGTGCCACCCTTTACCGTGACCGAGAATATCATGCTGGGCAACGAGAGCATGGCGGGGCCATTCCAGCTCGACCGCGCCGCAGCGGCGAAGCGCATCACCGAGCTATCAAACCAGTACGGCTTGTTCGTCAACCCCAAGTCGAAGGTTAGCGAACTGTCGGTTGGAGTGCAGCAGCGGGTGGAGATCCTCAAAGCCTTCTATCGCAACGCCGAGGTGCTGATCCTCGATGAACCGACCGCAGTGCTGACCCCACAGGAGTCCGACGAACTGTTCAGCATCATGCGCGGGCTGACGCAGCAGGGCAAATCCATCATTTTCATCAGCCACAAGCTGAAGGAGGTGCTGGCGATCAGCGACGCGATCACGGTGCTGCGGCGTGGCAAGGTGGTGGGTGATGCTGACCCTCATACCGCCAGCGAAGAAGACCTCGCTACGATGATGGTGGGACGCAGCGTCATCCTGCAGGTGGAGAAAACCGCCGCGAAGCCGGGCGCGGCAGTGTTGTCGGTAAGGGGTATGACTGTGCGCCGCGACAAGACCGCCAGCGCCGGATCCGGCATTCTGCTGGCAGTCAACGCGATTGACCTGGAGGTTCACGCAGGTGAGATCGTGGGGGTGGCGGGGGTGGAGGGCAACGGCCAGACTGAACTGGCCGAGGCGCTCACCGGCCTACGCCCAATTGACGGAGGCAGCGTCACTATCGGTGGGGTCAGCATCGTGGGCAAATCGCCACGCTTCATCACCGTGCATGGCGTGGCCCATGTGCCGGAGGATCGGCAGAAGTACGGGCTGGTGCTGGGCTACCCGATTGCCGACAACCTGGTGCTGGCGACCTACTTCGAGCCGCCCTTTGCCCGTGGCATCGTCATCAACGAGGCCGCCATCCGCGACAACGCGACGAGGCTGGTCAAGGAGTTTGACATTCGCACCCCCAGCGTCTACACCCCGGCCCGCAACCTGTCCGGCGGCAACCAGCAGAAGGTGGTAGTCGCCCGCGAACTGTCGCGCGACAATAGGCTGCTGATTGCCGCACAGCCGACCCGCGGCCTGGATGTGGGTAGCATCGAGTTCATCCACCGCACCATCATCGCCGCCCGCGATAGTGGCGTGGCGGTGCTGTTGATTAGCGCGGAACTCGACGAGATCCTCTCTCTTGCCGATCGCATCGCGGTAATGTACAAGGGCAAGATTGCCGCGATCGTCCCTCGCGCTGAAGCCACCCGTGAAAAGCTGGGACTGCTGATGGCGAGCGGACAGGTACAAGCGATAGCTGCTACCGTCGCCGAGGGATGAACGGTCAAACGTGATTGGCCTTAACCTAAATCTGATATACGAACAAGAGGCGCACCACGGCGGTGCGCCCTCCATTTTTACTCAAACCTCAAACCTCAGCGCTCCGCTACGGCGTAGTTACGCCCTTGTAGACGATCTGGGCCATCTCGTCGCGGCGGATGTTGTTGTTGGGGCGGAAGGTGTGGTCGGGATAGCCGTTGATCACCCCCTTCTGGTGCGCGGTCTCAATGCTGACGTAGAAGATGCCAAAACACACCAATCCCCAACGCAACTGCCTGCTGGTTTGTACGTTATATGATCGAGTAGATTGAGCTGCCCAATTCGACGCGATCAGCTACTGGTTCAACTTTCAACCTGGAACTTTCAGTTTGCGAATTTGCACTTTCCTGGCCGCGATATGTTATAATTAGGGCAGTTTTAGCCCGCTGCTAACCCGTTGCCTGCCCCGCCTGGATACAAGGAGAACCTTACCGATGCTCGACCAGAGTATGCCCGATCGTCCCGCTCAGGAGAGCCGCGCCGCTACCCGCCCACTGCCGCAAGCCAGATCCAGCCGCCGCTTGTTGCTTATTCTACTCATCCCCGTCATGCTGCTGTTGCTGGCGGTGGGTGTAATCGCTGGCTACAACCTGCTCGAACAGGGCAAGGTTTTCTCCGGAGTGCGAGTTGGTGATGTGGCGCTGGGGGGGATGAGCGCGGATCAGGCGCGGGCCGCGCTAACTGATCGCTACGGCAACGCCAATGCCGCTCATACGGGTGTGGTTCTCGAATATGCGGGCCGCCAGTGGCCGCTCTCCCCTGCCGAAGTAGGAGTAAACTTCAATACCGAGCAGAGTATCGCTCAGGCGATGGCAGTGGGGCGCAGCAATAACCTGTTCGCCGACCTTGCCAGCCAATGGAGCGCGCTTCGCAACGGTACGCCACTGCAACCAGCCTGGCAGTTCGACCCTTCCACCATGCCGAAGCTGCTCGCCCAGCTGCATGGGGATATTGACCAACCTGCGGTCAATGCGGCGATGAGCATCGGCGCGGACGGCAGCATCAACGTCAGCCCCTCGCATTCCAGCCGCCATGTGGACGACCAGGCTACCGAGCAGGCCATCGCCGCAACCTTGCAGCAGACCAGTACCACCGCACCGCATATTAGCGTAGTCGTCACCGAACAGGCTCCCATCGTTACCGAAGCGGATTGGACCAGCGTACGCGGCGCGGCCCGCGTGATGGTGCAGCCGATCACGCTGCGCTATGCCGATAGCAACTTCGTGCAGACTCTGAACACCGCCGACCTTGCTCCGATGGTCAATCTCACCCCCGGCCAGGGTGGCAGCTCCGCTAGCGTCAGCCTGGACGCGGCGCAGCTTGATGCGCTCACTACTCGCCTTGTGCCTCAGATCAACAACGATGCCGTTGATGCCGCCTTCCAACTTGATACCACCAATGCGGTCGCCAGCGTTAAGCCGGGAGTAGTCGGTCACGTACTCGACCGCAGCGCCACCGCCGCCGCCATTCGCCACGCCGCCACGGACCCCAACAATCGCAGTGTCGACCTGCCCGTGACCATCATCCAGCCGACCGTCCACGCCGCCGACCTGGCTGCTGTCAGCGACCGCGCTAATGCGCTAATGCAGGGCTTCAATCTCGACTATAGCGGCGGCCCCTGGGTAATCAAGGGTGAGCGCATGGCGGTGATGCTGCAAGTGAAGCGTGACGACAGCAGCGGCAAGCCGACTTTCCAACTTGCCTTCGACCAGGCCGAGCTTAACCGCAAGCTGCAGGTCATCTCGACCGTTGCCAACCACCCCTACCATGACGCGCTCTACCGCCTCGGCCCTGACAACCGTGCCTACGTTGCCACCCCAGCGATTGACGGGCAGACTATGGATGTGGTCGCCACCGCTACCGCCGTCAATGCCGCGCTGGATGCGGGCGGTAACCAGGCGGCGGCCAGCTTCGCGGCCACGCCTGCACCGACATATGACTTGAGCCAGCCGCTCGTGTTCTCGGATACGCTAGCCGATGCCTGGACCAGCCTGTACGGTTCGGCAGCCGCCCGCGCCAACAATGTGACCGTCGGCACCAACAGCTTCAATAACACGCTCATCCCCCCTGGTGGCACCTACTCGGCCAGCGATGCCTTCGGCCCGATTGATGTGGCCCACGGCTACCAGATCGGCTATGCGATTACGCACGATGCAAGTGGCAACATCAGCACCGAACCCGCCGTCGGCGGTGGTATCTGCCAGGTGGTAACAACATTCTTCCAGACTGCCTGGTGGAGCGGATTGAAGGTCGTCGATCGCACCAACCACACCTACTGGATTGGTCTCTACGGCCTGCCGCCGCTGGGTCGAGTTGGCCTCGATGCGACGGTGTTCCAGTATACTACTGATCTGCGGATGAAGAACACCACCGGCAACTGGCTGCTGGTACGCTCGTGGGTGTCGCACCCCGATCTGCGCGTTCACTTCCAATTGCTCGGCACCAACCCCAACTGGAAGGTGGTCGTATCCAGTCCGGTTGTCACCAACGTGGTTAAAACCAACTCTACACCGATATATAGTAAGAGCAGCGAACTGCCGGTTGGCACCACCGTGCTGACCTCGCATCACCAGGATGGCTTCGATGCTACCATCAGCCGCCAGGTCTACGATGCCAGTGGTAACAAGCTAGACGACATAACCCTGAACAGCCACTACGTTCCGGTCTATGACGAATACCTGACCGGCACCGGGGGCGCACCCCAGCCCGCCACTCCGGCAGCCACGCCAAAGCCCTAGTCAGCGCTGCTATACCCACTGGCGCAATAACCGCTAGAAAGCCAGCTAGCAGATTAGATAAAACGATCGATACAAAAGGGCGTACCCAACGGTACGCCCTTCCTTTATGCTTCAGCTTTCATAGCTCAAATGTAAATAATCTTACAGCGGTAGTGTACAGCCCTTTATATCCTACTGTATGGGATAGTGGTATCATCTGGCTTGCACGCGCAAAGTTCGACACCTGGGTGTTTGGCAAAACTGACAATCAACTGCATCAACGGGCGGTGTTCCGAAAGCGCCGCTTCCGAAAGAAAGGAAAATCACAGTGGTAAAGCGCAATCAGGTCTCACGGGCAATGAGCCTGTTCCTCGTACTATCCCTCTTCCTCACCCTCACGGTGGGTGTCTTCACTCCCAGCAATAAGGTGGCCGCCAGCCCCAATGCGGCTCCCACCGCCCCCCTCGGCGGGGCCAACGAGCAAGTCGCCTCATCGGCGACCACGGCGCGGAATAGCGTCCATGTTTGGACCCGTGATGAGATGCTCAACGCCAAGCCCTATCCCATCCCCAGCTCTGATGCTACGCCCCAGCAGCCACAGAGTGTGCCGACCAGCAACGGCCCGCTGACTAGCGCACCGGGCGGCGCAGCGACCAACCCAAACGTCAAGGCGCTCAAGGCCATCACCGACCCGTTCAACAGTAAGGGCGGCGCAGCTCCCGCAGACTACGGCTACCCCTTCCCCTACTACCGCTCCGAAATCTACGCCGACTACAGCAGCTACCCCTATAGCACCATTGGCAAGGTCTTCTTCACCGACCCCAGCGATGGCCTCAACTACGTCTGCTCCGCCTCTTCTGCGGGCAACCATGCGGTCTGGACTGCCGGTCACTGCGTCTACAACAACGGCACCGGCCAGTGGATGACCAACTGGGTGTTCGTGCCTGCCTACAAAGATGGCAACGCGCCGCTCGGCCAGTGGTACGCCAGCCAGCTTTGGACCCTCAGCGGTTGGCAGGGTGGCAACTATGGCTACGATATCGGCATGGCGCTACTCTACAACAACGAATATGGCTACAGCATCTCGCAGTGGGTTGGCTGGCTCGGCTACATGGCGAACTACAGCCGCGACCAATACTTCACCGCGCTCGGCTATCCCCAGGCTGCGCCTTTCGACGGCAGTCGCATGATTGGCTGCTGGGCTTCGCACGCCACCGACGACCCTTACACTAACCCGGCGCGGATGGCAATTGGCTGCGACATGACTGGTGGCTCCAGCGGCGGTCCCTGGGTGGTGGACTTTGGCGGCGGCAACTACGTCAACAGCGTCAACACCTGGAAGTATTACAGTCAGCCCGAAGCGATGTACGGCCCTTACTTCGGCGATGGCGCTATCAACCTCTACAACGATGTTATCTGGCGCTAACTACCGCCTCACGGCTTAAGCAGTGCAGCCCTCACAGTAGTGGGGGCTGCCTCTCCGATTTATAGGGAGGTTTACAGTGACCAAAAGCAGCAGATTGCGGTTTGTCACAATGCTTACCATTGCCTTGTTCAGCATGATGGTTTCTGCTTGCGATAGCGCCGCACCCGCCGCACCGTCCGGCCCGCCTACCGCACAACCAGGTAGCGCGCCGCCAGTGACGCAGCCCCCCAGCCCGCCAGTCGCTTCAACCCCAGAAGGGAGTGCCAACCCGATGCAGACTTATCACGATAACCAGTACAGCTTCGCGGTTAACTACCCCGCCGACTACGTGCTTCTGCCGAGCAAAATACCGCCGCAGCAGCAACCCCAGCCCGCGCACAAAGTGCAATTCCTCAGCAAGATGCTGGCGCAGTCGGATACTGCCGCCTTGCAGCCGCCTGCGCTTGCCATCGAGGTCTATGACAACCCCAACCAGCAGCCGCTGGAAGTCTGGCTTCGGGCAAATGGATTGCTTCCCGCCAGTTTTACCAGCCAACCCTACACGCTGGCCGGAGCCAGTGGCCTACAAGTTAGCAACCCGCAGCAGCTTGCCCCAAACCAATTCAACTACCTGGCGCACGGTGGGCAAATCTACCGGCTCATCCCGCTCGGCGCAGATGGCACGCAGATGATAGGGTCATTCACGTTCACAAAATAGGCTCAAGGGTGGGCAACAACATCGGGGCAGAGGAACTCGATGCGGACGTATTTTGCGAGGGCGGAATAGTGCTGCGCCCAGTCGGAGTCGGTGGCGTTGTAGATTGGCGGCTTGGCCGGATGGGTGAGCGCGACGGCGACAAACTTGTGGTCAGATGGATCGAACCCGGCGAGGGCATCGTCCTGGGGAAACTCGGTGAAACTATTGCCCTGTGGTGTGATGTCTATCATGTCACATCGCCCGGTGAACAGATTGGAGTACAGCCACTTCATGAAGGCTTGGCCTGGCCCTACCTGCTTGGTCAGCGCTTGCCTCTCATACTCGCCCAGTATTAGTCGGTTTCTGTCCAGCACTAGCGTATGTGCCTCTTTGATTTTGTCAAGTAGATCAACGCAAGCCTCGATGCAAGAGATAGAGACTTGTGATGATGGGCTGGCGGTATTGGCAACAACCAGGACGTTGGTGTCTACGACGAGGTATGAGGTCAAGCGGCCGCCTCCTGCTCTGTAGCATTCTCCTGCTCCGCAGTCCCCTTCTTCCGTTGCCTATGGGTCGCGGCTTTGCTTTGCGCCACCAGATCGTCCATCTCGTCGCCGAAGAAATCTTCCGGCCAGTTGGTGATGTAGCCATACTCATTAACCTTAAGCTCTTCTAGTTCTGAAGCACCCGTCTCGTTCTTACAGAAGTATAGCGCAGCGTCATCATTGCTGAACGTTTCTTCGGCAATGCGTCGTTGCAGCCGCCGCAGCAGATGTTCGCTATGGCTCTCGAGTATTACCTTTATCTCGCGCTCGTTAATCGCGTCAATTAGAACATCGGCCAATCCCGCTTGGGCCAGTGGATGCAAATGCAGCTCTGGATGTTCGAGGATGATGGTCGAGCCTTTTGGCGCATAGTAACATAGCACCAGCATGGGAATGAGATTAGGCACACCGAAGCCAACGTCGGTGAGGTACACTTCAGGGGAATGGGGGCGAATCCGCAATTTAACTTCATACTCCCTACGCCCTTTGGCAATCGGCTGCAATTTGAAGCTGTGTGCCAAGCCCAGTTCCTTCAACCAATAGGCAACCCGCTCCTCTACCTGGGCATGGTCGTGGCTTCCGTTGCTCCGTGACCGCGTAGCTAGCAGCGCAGATATAGCGTTCTGTCCTCTCACGCCAACATCTTGCGGCTGTTCACCTCCCCAGATGAAGATACGATTGGGGTAATCACGCTGCGGGCCTAGATAGTAAATATTAGTTAGCGCATCTTCATAGATTAGCTGGAGGTAATCTATATCTTCCGCGCTCTGGTAGAGGTAATCTATCTCATTTGGAAAGCCGTAGCCCTTGACAGGCGAAGAGAAACGTTGCGGTCGGGCGGCATCACCTTTGGCAACAAAGTTACCGATGTAAGTATACAAGGGATCGCCACCTTCTGCTGCACTCTCAAGCCGCATACCAAAATGGTTCGGCTCTCCGTTTTGCCCATACGCGCTATAATCAAACTCTTTAACCCTAATTATATCCTCAGCCCCTTGAATAGCTATGCTAACCGAAACACCTGACTCAAGATCATGAGCCTGATTGCTGTAATATTGAGAGCCAATTATATCCGGCTCCAAGTTTAGAGAATAGCAAATCTCCCCCGGCACCTGATGCCCAAACACAACATCGCGGAAGGTACCAAGCTCGGTGTATGGTCCATTGAAGGCCAGCACCGTATTGCGGTCCGCGCTCTCCACCGTTTGCTTTAGCATCAGCAGGAATTGCAGGATCGCGCTCTTGCCTGAGCTGTTGGTGCCAAAGAAGCCGGTTAGCGGGGCAAAGCGCATTGGCCCGGTATCCTTCCAGGATTTGAAGTTCTGGAGCCGCAGCTCGGTAATCATTTCTAGCCCCCTGCTTTGTTGCCAGTCTGGAAGGGCGCACGGCCGTGCGCCCCTACGTCAAGGTTTCTCATTCCCTATTATACCACGATGATGCCAATACAACTCAAAACTACCGCCGCAAACTGCCCAGCCGCGCCAGCCGCCGCCAGTTGCTGCCCGTCTCGGCAGCCTCCGCGCCGTTGTGGGCGTGGCTGCCGCTGCGCTCGGCTTGCTGATGGGCGAGAAACGCGGCGACGATGGCGGCGGCCTGCTGTTCGCCGTCGGGTATGGGCGGGTTCATCTGCGCGGTTAGATGATCCAGGTTGGCTTCCACCCAGCCGGTGTCGAACTCAGCGGCGGCGAACTGCGGCGTGCTGATCAGGGTGTGCAGGAAGGCCAGGTTGCTATGGATGCCTTCGATGTGGAACTCGCCCAGCGCCCGTTGCATCCGCACGATCGCCTGCTCACGGCTCTCGCCCCAGGTAATCAGCTTCGCCAGCATCGGGTCGTAGTAGAGGGACACTTCGTAGCCCTCGGTTAGCGCGCTGTCCAGGCGCACACCGGGGCCGCTGGGCTGCTCGACAGCGGTGATTTTGCCAATGCTGGGCATGAAGCCAGCGGCGGCATCCTCGGAGGAGACGCGGCACTCGATGGCATGACCGTTGATGGTCACGTCTTCCTGCTTGAGCGGCAACGGCTCACCTGCCGCCAGCCTGATCTGTAGCGTAACCAAATCCAGGCTGGTGACTAGCTCGGTAACCGGGTGTTCTACCTGCAGGCGGGTGTTCATCTCCAGGAAGTAGAAGTTTAGCTCCGGCGTAACCAGAAACTCCACTGTGCCGAGGCTCTGGTAGCCAACGGCGCGGGCGGCCTGCACCGCCGCTTCACCCATCCGCGCTCGCAGGTCGGGAGTAACAACCGCGCTGGGCGCTTCCTCGACGATCTTCTGCCGCCGCCGCTGCAGGCTGCACTCGCGCTCACCCAGATGGATGACGTTGCCGTGATTGTCGGCCACCACCTGGATTTCGATGTGGCGCACACTGGGTAGATACTTCTCAATGTACACGCCAGCGTAGCCGAAGCTGTTGGCCGCCTCGCGCCCGGCTGCATCAAGCGCATCGCCAAGCTCAGACTCGTTGGACACCAACCGCTGGCCCTTACCACCGCCGCCGTCGGTGGCCTTGATCAGCACCGGATAGCCGATTTCGCTAGCGATACGCCGCGCCTCACCAGGGTCGCTGACCTCCTCGATGGTGCCAGGCACGATTGGCACGCCTGCCCGCTCCATCCGCTGGCGGGCTGGCACCTTGCCGCCCATCGCCTGCATCGCAGCAGCAGGCGGGCCAATGAAGATCAGCCCTGCCTGAGTAACCGCCTCGGCGAAGCCCGCATTCTCGGCAAGGAAGCCGTAGCCGGGATGAATCGCGTCGGCTCCCGCTTGCTTTGCCACCGCGATGATGTAATCGCCACGAAGGTAGCTGTCACGGGCGCGAGGCGCGCCGATGTAGTAGGCTTCGTCGGCCATTCGCACGTGCAACGCGCCGCGATCGGCCTCGGAGTAGACTGCCACGCTGGCGATACCCAGGTCGCGGCAGGCGCGAATGACACGCAGGGCAATCTCGCCGCGATTGGCAATTAGCACCTTGCGGATTTTCGTTTGGTGGGCAGTCACGGCGATGATTCCTCCTTATACCAAGTTATTAGGCAGATGGCGTATTTACGTAGGGGCGGGCGGTGGCCCGCCCTGGTGCAATTTGCACCACCAGCATAGCGAATTGGTGTTGAAATATTACCACAACAAAAGCAGCCCCGACGCACCTACTATACCACAACCCACCTGCTCCTTGCATTAGATATGGAGCAATTCACCGTGTTGCTATTCCCACCAGGGCGGACGCAATCCGCCCCTACACCACACATAGTTTGCGATTAGATGAACAGCACCCCATCAAATATTACGGCAATTGTTAACCTTGTTTACCCTTCGGCTTATTACTCATATCTCTGCCCCATACCTCATGCCTTTGTGTTATAATCGCAGCATGAGCAACCGAGTGTTGATTGTAGATGACGAGCAGAACATTGTGGACTTCACCCGCAGCCGTTTCGAGCGCGAGGGGCTGACCGTGCGCTCCGCCGCTAACGGCAACGAGGCGCTGGGCCATCTGCTGCCCATCGCCAGCAGCGATATTGACCTGGTGGTGCTGGATGTGGGCCTGCCCGACATTGATGGCTTCGAGGTGCTGCGTCGCCTGCGTAATGGTGGCAGCGATGTGCCTGTCATCATCCTCAGCGCCCGCACCGACGATGTTGACCGCATTGTGGGTCTCGAACTGGGGGCCGACGACTACGTGATGAAGCCGTTCAATCCCCGCGAACTGGCCGCCCGCGTGCGTGGCCTGCTGCGGCGGTTGGAACAGGTGCGCGCTCTTCGTGAGCAGGTTGGCACCACCGCTAAAGCCTTTCCTGCTGGTCTTACCATGGATGCGCCGCGCCGCCTCGCCAGTTATCAGGGGCAAACTCTCGACCTGCGGCCCAAGGAGTTCGACCTCCTAGCCTTCCTCGCCGCTCACCCGGGCCAAGTGTTCAGCCGCCCCGCCCTGCTGGAACGGGTCTGGGGCTACGACCGCTACGTCGATGAGCGCACGGTTGATGTTCACGTTCGCCGCCTGCGCGAGAAGCTGACCGCGATCGATCCCGTTGCTACCTTGATTGAAACCGAGTGGGGTGTTGGCTACAAGTTTGTCGGCTGATGAGAACCCGCCTGCACAGCCTCACCTTGCGCCTATCCGCCCTGTACGTTGTCGGTGCGGTGCTGCTAGTCGCCGCCCTGGCGCTCGGCACTTATATCTACATTGGGCGTTACCTCGCCGCCAGCCTCAACGCCGACCTCGATGCCGCCGCGCAGGCCGATGTGCAATACTTCGAGCTGGCATTGGGCAGCGGCGACCT
>JANXYP010000004.1 GCA_025355955.1 Chloroflexota bacterium | reverse complement strand
CAGGTACTCGACGCTCTTCCGCCCCCTCCACTTACCCCTTGCCCCCTCCACGCTAGCGGCTGGGCAGCGCGGGCCTGCTCGCAAATCCTCTTTAGTTCTATCGCAGCGGGTTGCGGCCACCGTCGCCATTTCCAGGAGGCTGACCGCTTCACCGGCATTGGAGAGCTAGTAAGCGAGTTCACTGGGTTTAGCGATCAAACGGCGAATAACCAGCCACGCATCGCGGCGGGGCAGGTGGTTCTCGCGTTCCACCACCCGCACCCTGGACCAATCGTAAAGCTGTTCGCCCTTCGCCCTTGCGCCAACGCTCTCGCGCTGCCATTGTAGTTCAGTGTTCGTTACCAACCGGTCAACACGTTGCCAGTTGGCCGCGCCGCTGACCACTCTAGCATACTTGCGTGGCCGACCTGTCGATGGAGCAGTAGCTGGTTTGATGCGCGGGCGAGAACGCCATAAGGGAGTGGAGCAGGCCACCGCGAACACGTACAACTTATCGGCATCATCTACCAGCGTGCTGGTTCTCGGCGCTGGCAAGCGCAGCCAGGTATCTGCCAGTGGTAGCCAGGCTGGCGTGACCGAGCCTCGCCTGCACATCACTGACCTTCGCTCCAACCTGCTCCATTGCCCGAGCGAAGGTGTGCCGCAGGCTGTGAACCGTCGAGACACCGAGGCGGTTGCGGCAGATGTTGGCGATAGCCTGCTTGGTGAGGCGTGCGCCAGGGTAGTTGCTTGCCAGGCTGACCCACACCGGCGTGCCTGCGTCCAGCGTGCCAATCGCCGCACTGTGCAACTGGTGAAGGTAGGTCATCAGCGCTACACTGACCGAGCTGGTGAGCAGGTCCCGCCCCACCTTACCTCCCTTCATCCGCCGCCATGTGAGCTGCACCCGTCCATTATCCTGAAGCGCTACGTCGCGCCAGTCAAGCAGCTCAAGGGTAACTTCGCCGCCCGGTCGCCAGGGCAACGGCGATGATGGCATAGTCACGCGCTCCTGCGATAGTGGAGCGGTCAATCTCGGCCAGCTTGCGTTTGATGGTGCTGGCCGAGAGCGGCGAGGCGGTGGCGTAGGCCTGCACTGGCCTGCGCTCGACCAACTCCCATCGGTGAGCAGGCCAGCACACGAACCTGGAAGCGCCCCGCCCGAGTATCACGCCCTGCAAACCCCCTCGGCAAGCAGGCCAGCATACTATCCTAGGTATTGGCACTATCTGTTGGATCCGTCACGCTCAGGTAGGGAGCTGCTCGCCATAAAGGCTATCCCCACCGCGTAGGGCGAACAGCGTTGCAGCCAGTAGGCTGTACGCGAGGCGTGGCAGGGTCGCGCCTGAAAGCTGTCATCCTTCGCGCCTGCGTCGGAAGTCGCGTGGGCAAGGTATGACGAAGGACGTGAAACTCAGGGCTACCCAGCCACAAGGGGCTTATCTGCCCTACGGCCAAGGCGTGGCCGCATATAGGGTTGCGCGAGCTTCTGGCTCACCCACACCGGCGGGGGCGTACCCAGGGCCGATTACCCCCAGGGTTAATCGTAAATTGCCCAGTCAGGACTTTGCTAGACCCAGCGTAGGTGTAAAGGTCGGGCTGGGCAGCGGTGTTGGTGTGAATGTGCTGGTCGGCGTACCATGCGTGTCGGTGGCGAGCGGGGTTGCTGTCGTGGTCGGCGTGTCGGTCATGCCAAGTCCAGGCGTATCCGTCACGCTCAGCACAGCCGTGTCGGTCGGCGTGGGCGAGGTGGGCTGGTTCTGCTGCGCGGTGTAGACAATTCCCCCCATCTCATCACGGCGGATGGAATTGTTCGGCCTGAAGGTGCCATCGGGGTAGCCATTGATCACCCTTTGCACATGGGCAGTCTCGATGTAGGTGTAGAACGGACTTGAGGGTGGCACGTCCGTGAAGGTCGGCCCAGTGGTCGGGGTACTCAGGGTATAGCCGCCTGCGTTGACCACCAGCTTGGTAAGTTGGCCGCGATTGATGGGCAGGCCAGGCAGGTAGCAAGGATAGGATTGACCGAATTGGGCGCAGCTCGGCGCATCGAAGCCGTTGAGGATGCTGGCAGCGTAGCCGCTCTCGATGTAGAGGTAAGCCCAGTAGCTAGGCGGCACATCAGTGAAATCCTGACCGCTGCTCGGGGTAGTCAGCGGTAGGCCGAAGGCCAGCGCGACCAGTTTGGCGAACTGTGAGCGCGAGGCGGTGCCGGAAGGTGCGTAGTGGCTAGCGTCGGTGCCGCTCACGACCCCCTGGCAGTAGAGGCTGTTGATCGCGTGGAAGAAGACGTTGGTGTAGATGTCTACGAAGGGGTTGGGGCAGACGGTTGGCTGAGGGGTGGGAGTTGGCGTATTCGTGCCACAACTTGTTGTGCTGTAGTGTTCCGTAAGCGATTGGACATCAATTCCACTACCCGCTCCCCCAACCGCCCAGACATCGCTTGACGAGAGGGGGGCGACTGCGTTTAGCATATTTCGATTACTCCCAGGATTAGGACTCGGAGCCACGCTCCAGGAGGTGCCGTTCCAGTGTTCGGTCAGCGTGCTACCAATCCCTTCAGTGGAATAAGAGTAGCCTACCGCCCAGACATCATCTGACGAGACTTGTGCGATGCTATTTAGCTCGTTGCTACCAACGACAGGATCCGGGCTGGGGATCACGCTCCAACTCGTGCCGTCCCAGTGTTCGGTCAGGTTCGTAGGATAGCCGCCGACGGCATAGTAACCAACCGCCCACACATTATTTGACGAGACTTGGGCGATGCCATCTAGCCGGTTGTCCCCCGTGCCAAGGTTAAGGCTGGGAACCAGGCTCCAACTGATACCGTCCCAGTGTTCGGTCATGGTCCTGGAAGGGCCGCTGACACCGGAATACGAACCAACCGCCCAAACATCATTTGACGAGAGCGCGACTACCTTAGTCAGGTCGTTGATGTTGCCAGGATCCGGGCTGGGCACCGCGTGCCAGGCGGTGCCGTCCCAGTGCTCGGTCAGGGGCGCAGCAGCATCGCGGACGGCATAGTAACCAACCACCCATACATCATTTGAGGCAATCACAACTACGCTATTTAGCTTGTTTACACCCGTGCCGAGGTCGAGGCTGGGAACCACGCTCCAGCTGGTGCCGTCCCAGTGTTCGGTCAGGTTCATAGTATGGCCGTTGCCTATGCTATACTCACCAATCGCCCACACATCGCTTGAGGACACTGCAGATACACCCAACAGCAGATTGAAGCTGCCAGGATTAGGGCTGGGAACCACGCTCCAGCTACTGCCATCCCAGTGCTCCACCAGCGTATCCTGGGTGTTGCCCGTATACTGTTCGCCCACCGCCCACACATCGCCTGGCGATATTGCGGCTACGCCATATAGCTGATTGTAGCTGCCAGGATTAGGGCTGGGAACCACACTCCAGCCTGGAGAGCAATCAGCAGGTGCATATTTGGCTAGCCTGCTAGCTACCGCCGGGCCGGGGGTCGTGATTGCCATGATGCTGAGTAGCAACACGGCAGCGATGGCGATACTCTGGCCCTTGCGCTTCATCTCTAGCCTCCTCGGTGCGATATGAGATCACGATATAATGTGGCAGGGTAATTATACCTACAGATAGAGAGGTAAAGCAAGAATTGGAATCAGACACTTTCCATCGTGATACAGGCACGCTGCGCGGCGCGATCGCGGCTAGGCCGCAGTGGTCAGTGATAAGTGATAAATAAAGGCCACCCTGATTGGGCGGCTCTTACTTATTACGATGGCAGCACAGACAGGAGAGCAGTGCTTTAACCTGGCCAGCAGGGGACCTAGTATTGAGGTCTACACGATAGCTCACCGCAGTAACCTGGCCCTCTTGGTCCTTGTGGTTGGCTACTTGTTTGGCTGACGCTGAGGCTGCTATTCTTGTGCTAGCACTTGCACTGCCTACTCGACCTTCTCCCTCATGTGGCGAACAGCACCTTATCCGCATCTCCCATAGCCTACGCCAGTGGCTTCGCCTGGGCTACGCGCCCGGCTTCGCGCTTACCCTCGCTTGTTCTTCGCGACCACCTTTGCACTCCTCCGCAGCCCCTGTGCAACCACCTTCGCCCTGCCTGCACCCCAGCTCACTGCTTGTTGCAAGGGTAACTCCCCACCTCTGGCAAATCCACGCCGCCCTCTGCTATAATAGGCAACGACGAGCATTAGAACCAATGAACCAATTTCTGATTGTCCTGGTAGAGCCAGATCTGGCGGTCAAGGATGAGGCAATAAACGCGAGGAGTGGCCGAGCTGATGGCCCCCTACTCCCAGGAACTGCTCTGGACCCCGCATCAGGCTAACTGCCTCGACCCTGATCGTGCGGACGAGGGACATCGCCACGCCCGCGAGTTCGGCAAGTGGGACTGGTTCGTGATTGGAGGTGTTGGGACGGGTAGGTAATTGGTGATGAGGCTGACGATGCCCGCACTACTCGACCCTGGCGGCTGGAGCGCAACCTGAGCGCGGTCAAAGACCTGCCCGATGACATTACCTGCTGGGCGATACTCACTCCCGATGGCTGGTTCGACAACCCCAGCCTGTATATCGACCGCGATGACGAGGTGCGTAGGCGCTGGCTGACCCTCAGTACGAGGCTGCTTGGCCGTTATGCCAACTACCTCGCGGTGGGTGAGCATTATCACAGCTAGCGTATCCCCTTCAGCACTCAAACTCGCACCGTCATCGTTGCCCCTATATCAAAGGTAGGCAAGAGGGGTGATAGCTGATGGGCAAGGGGAGCAGTAGATAATGCCGACCGGATAAGTCTTGTTACCTGGTGCAACAAGCGCTGCTGAAGTTGGACAGAAACACGGAATCCGGGAGAGACATTTATTTGATGTTGGATCTGGCGCAGAAGGTAGCTGTGAGGGCAGAAAGGCTTTCCCATGCCCACTAAAGCCTGTTGCAGGTGGGTTAGCGAAGCAGATATCGGTGTCTGTGCTGAAATAAAATGGCAAAATGTCCCTTCCTGATTCCGCACATTTGGCACATCCTGAATCCGCACATTTGACCCATCACAATTTGAATTAGCAAGTTAAGCACATACAAAGGGAGATAGAGGCTATTCTATGCCCAACCAACCCGACACCCTCCGCGCTGATGTCCTCGCCCACGCTACCCGCCTCCTTGCAAACGTTAGTCGTATGACCGCTCGCGATATCGCCGCTGCGCTGACCAAAGCTGGAGTGGTGGGGGTGGACAAGACGCTGGTCAACAGCGTTCTCACCATCGAGGGTAAAGGCCGCTTCAGCTACGACCGCACTACCTACACCTATGCGTTGGCTAACCCCGATGCGTCCGCCGCCCCAGCTCCGACCACCCACACTGAGAGGGCTAGAGGTTAATTGGGATGCGCTAATGGCCGCTTGCCGCAAACTCTTCGCCGACGGCAAACCACGCACCGCCAAGCAGGTTGCTGCCGAACTTACAAGGCAAGGGATGGCTGGAGTGGACAAGTCGCTGGTCGGCAGCGTGCTGATGCGCGAGGGTAAGGAGCTATTCACTTACGACCGCAAGACCTATGCGTATGCGCCCCTATAGCTTACAACAACCTAGCTGGGGTAGCTAGACGGAACCATCAATACTCCCTCTTAGCTGGCAGCCCAGCATACGATTAGGGGAGCGCCTCCGCCCGCGCATCACGTCCTGCAACCTCCCTCGGCGGGCAGGCTAGCATACGATTAGGAGAGGCGGCATGATGCGGAAGGGCAGGTGGTATCGCTTGCTTGCCTATGCTATAATTGAAGCTATGGACTATGATTACTCCAACCAGCCGACCACCTCCAGCATTGCTACTGCGGTACTGATCGAGCCGTATCTTGGCCCGCTCATCCCGCCTCCACTGCCTGGTCGCCTTATGACTGCCAC
>JANXYP010000411.1 GCA_025355955.1 Chloroflexota bacterium | reverse complement strand
ACATCAATCTTATCATTTCATCCTCTTTACTGCCAGGCAGCGGCAAAATCTGCCAGATTATGTTCCACAGCATACCCAATCGGTTAGCTGGTTTGACTGGTTATTTGCTTCGCTGTGATCGGCGTTTGCTACTATGCTCCGCATATCCATGCGATCTGCTGCATGGATAATTATACAGCTAGCTGAGTAATATTACAACAAGCAGGGTGGGTAGGTGTACACTCAACCTTGCTTACGCACAAGCGAGGCAGTGCAGTTGAGTACGAAAGCGGCAACAAACACGGTTCCTTGCTCACTTACGGCTTATTGCACACCTACCAGTTAATTCAATCCCAACGGGTAAGGAAGAAGAACTCCAGCACGGCAGTGGCCGCAGCCAGCAGGATGGCATTGAGTGGGTTGAGCACGCTGACGGCGGCGAGTAGCAGCAGAGCGATGATGTAGAGCGAGAGCAGGATCGCTTGCCGCCGCGCCCGCCCGATGTCGCGGCGATGCGCCTTCAGTGAGTAGAAACGGTAGCCGATCAGGTAGGTGAGCGGAGTGAAGATGGTGGTTAGCACGGCGAAGAACAGGGTAAGGAATACCGCATATTGGATGGGGTTGGCCTGCCCTGGCTGGTTGCCCGGTGCGATGACGAAAGCCAACAGGTAGCCGAGCAAGGCCCAGCTGATCACCGCGAACAACCAGAAGTAGCGCAGGCCGAGCGCCTGACTGATCGGCAGGTATATCAGCAGCGGAGCAATCAGTAGCAGCGCGTAGGTAATGATGCGTTGTGCCGCCCAGGTGTCGAGCAGCCCACCCACGCTGCCACTGACGATCAGGTAGACTAGCAGCGCGCTCGCCACCAACCCCAGCCCCAGCGAGGCGATCATGTACGACCTGCTCATCCCCTGACCCACTCCACATGGCTGCCATCCAGCCCTTTGCTCACCTCCAACCGCTCAGGGAACGCATCCTTCAGTTCGTCAATATGAGTGATGACCAGGATGCACTCGAAGTCGGGTTGCACGGCGCGAATGGCTTCGATCAGCCGCTCCCGCCCGCTGCCGTCCAGCGTGCCGAAACCCTCGTCGATGATCAGGGTCTGCAGTTGCGCCCCGGCGCGATGGGCTAGCAGCTTGCTCATCGCCACTCGCACTGCGAAGTTGATGCGAAACGCCTCGCCGCCGCTGTATAGCTCGTAGCTGCGGTAGCCGCCGCCATCGGCAATCTTCAGGTCGAGAGTCTCAATGCTATCGCCCTTGCTGCTGGTGCGCTGGGTATCCAGCTTGACCGTCATGCGCCCGTCGGTCATTCGACCTAGCAGTTCGTTGGCGTTCTCCTCAAGCTCCGGCAGGGCGCTGTCAATGATCATAGCCTGCACCCCCTTGCGGCCAAACGCCACTACCAGTTCGTCGTAGATGCCCTTGTCCTCGGCGATGCCCTTGCGCTGCTCGATTTTGTCATCGCGCTCCCGCTCGGCCTCGATCAGCTGGGTGACGCGCAGATTCGCCTCGCTGTGCTGCACCAGCGCATCGTCGCGCTGCCGCTCGATCACCCCCCGCTTGATGCGGGCATCTTCCAGTTGCTCCTTCAGCGCATCGTAGCCCTCGAGCTGGGCGGCAAGCTGGTTTTGGCTGGATTGGTACTGCTCTAGCAGCGCGGTCTTATCGTTGCGAGTGGCCTGGGCATGGGTAGCGTTGGTCTGCGCCAGTTGCAGGTTGTGTTCCGCCTCGCGCAGGGCGACCAGGCGTTGCTCAAAAGGGGCGAGTTCGCGCTGGCGATGGCGCAGCTGCTCGTGAGCAACCTTATCGTAAGCTAGCGCCTCAATCTCCCGCTTCGCGGCGGCTAGCTCCTGCCGCGATTGCGCGGCATAATCGTTGCGCTCTAGCTTGCCCAGCAGGTCATCGCGCTGCTGCTGCAAATCGGCAAGTTGTTCGCCCACCTGCTTTGCTTTGGTCAGCCGATCCTGGGCGATTGCCTCTTGCTGCTGGGCCTTGATGCGGCCCTTTAGTTGTCGCTCCAGATTGCTAAGGTCGGTGTCGGTCTGACCCAGCATCAGGCGTTGTTCGTCAATGCGGCGCTGGTTGCGGGCCACCTGCTCCTTGCGCTGCGTTCCCTCCTCCAGGTAATGCTTTTCGATGCGGGCGTAGCCGCCCTCGCCCAGTTCGCTGGCGCACACGGGGCAGCTCTGCTTGTCACTCTTCTTCAGCATGGTCAGGCGTTCGCGCAGACTCTTCATCTCGCCATTCAGCCGCTCGTTGTCGGCTTCCAGGTTGCTGATCAGGCGCTTGTAATCCTCGACGCGCTGGCGAGTGGCCTCCGCCTGTTGCTCGGTCAGGTCGAAGCCCGCCAGCAAGCCGCGCTGCCGCTCTAGCTCGGCCTCGAACTCGGCAACGTGGCTGGACTGCTCCTCTACCTGGCGGATGCGCGTCTGCACCTTCTCTACATCATAGCCCAGTCGGGTGCGCTCTTCTTTGATCTGTCCTTCAGCGGCAGTCTGGCGGCCACTGAGGGCATGGTATTCGTGGAACTGCTCATCCATCGCGGCCAACGCAACGCGGGTTGCCAGCAAGTCAGCATGACCGCGCTCCACCACATCGCGCTCGTCCAGCAAGGCAGTGGCCTGCTCAATCTCGGCCTGGGCTTTGCCTAGCGCGCTCACCGCTGCCTGCCGCTCGACCTCTGCCTGCACAATGCGTTGCTCTAGGTTGATCTGCTCCTCGTGATGGCCTTCCAATCGGGCGAAGC
Source organism: Chloroflexota bacterium (assembly GCA_025355955.1). Taxonomy (GTDB): domain Bacteria; phylum Chloroflexota; class Chloroflexia; order QHBQ01; family QHBQ01; genus QHBQ01. Next base: position 101 of record JANXYP010000411.1, on the reverse strand, counting down.
GGGCGGCCAGTTGCTCGACGATGGCCGCCTTGGCATCGAGTTGCTGTTCCAGGGCCAACACTGCGTCGCCAGTTTCGCGGGCGCGAATGCGTTGCTCTGGC
>JANXYP010000045.1 GCA_025355955.1 Chloroflexota bacterium | reverse complement strand
GGGGAGAGGGGTAGTGCAAAGCGCAATGGACATCATTCATCCACGTTCAAACCTTAGCGTGCAAATCGCGCAGCGGCTGATCCATATTCAGGAGCGCATCGCCGCTGCCTGCCTACGGGTGGGGCGCAACGCGGCGGGGGTGCATATCTGCGCGGTGAGCAAGACCCAGCCGCTGGAGATGGTGCAAGCCGCCTACGAGGCTGGGCTGTACACCTTCGGTGAGAATTACGTGGTCGAGGCGGTCACCAAGTTTACCGCGTTGCCCGATGCTGATCTGCACCTGATCGGCCATCTGCAAACCAACAAGGTGAAGCAGGCGCTGGCACGGTTCAATACAATCGAAACGCTGGATAGTATACGACTAGCCGATGCGATCGAGCGCGAGGCGGCAAAGCTGGGACGCATCGTGCCAGTCTACATCGAGATAAACGTCGCGGGCGAGGCTAGCAAGAGTGGGGTTAGTATCGAACAAACATCAGAACTTGTGAGATATGTATCGGAGAACACTACGCATTTGCTGATCGGCGGGCTGATGACCATCGCACCCGCTGGCGCTGCCGAGAGCGAGCTGCGCCGCGTGTTCGCCACCTTGCGCGGGCTGGGCGAACAGCTACGCGGACAGTTGGACAAGCGCCGTCACCCTTGCTGGGAACTGAGCATGGGCATGAGCGACGACTTCGAGCTTGCCATCGAGGAAGGCGCAACCAGCATCCGCCTGGGGCGGGCAATCTTTGGCGAAAGACAGTTATGAGTTTTGAGTTTTGAGTTTTGAGTTATGACGGGATGTAGGCGTTTGCATCTAAGCGAAACCCCTATCCCTTATAGCAAACCCATTCTGCCTTCTACCTTCTACCTTCTACCTTTCAAACTTATGGACGCATTTCTGCACAATCTAGCCAGCCGATTTGCCGACGCGGGGTACGCACTGTACCTGGTGGGCGGTAGCGTGCGTGATGAATTGCTGGGCCGCGCTGCCCACGATGCCGATCTGACCACCGCCGCACCGCCAGAGCTAGTCCGAAAGTTGGCGCAGGAGTCGGGCGCGACTACCTTCGACCTTGGCAAGAAGTTCGGCACCGTCAGCCTAATCCACGAGGGAGTGGCAATTGAGATCACCACCTTCCGTACCGAAGCGGCGGGCGTGTTCGGCCAGAACCTCGACCAGGATCTTGCCCACCGCGATTTCACCATCAACGCGATGGCCCGCGACCTGTTGAGTGGCGCACTCTACGACCCTTTCGGCGGCCAGGACGATTTGGCTAGTGGCATTATTCGCGGAGTGGAGAATCCCGCTGCCCGGTTCGAGGAAGACCCGCTACGCCCACTGCGCGGGGTGCGCTTCGCCACGCAACTCGGCTTCCGTATCGTGGGGGAAACTGCGCTGGCGATCGCTGCCGCAGCACCGCGCATCGCAGAGTGCAGCGCGGAGCGGGTAGGCCGCGAACTGACCAGCCTATTGACTGCGCCGCTGGCGGCAGAGGGGGTGGGTCTGCTGGCCGACCTCGGCTTGCTAACGGTCTGCCTGCCGGAGATGGAGACGCTACGCACGATGCAGCCTGGCGCATACCACTTCAAGGATGTCTATCACCACACCCTGATTGTGCTGGGTCGCGTATCGGCCACGCCGTTGCTACGCTGGACCGCGCTGCTGCACGATATCGCCAAGCCGCAGACCTATGGCATAACCAATGGAGAGGTACACTTCTTCGGCCACGAAATGCTCGGCGCACGCATGGCACGGACGATATTGATCCGTCTGCATATGGAGCATGAGCTTGTCCACAAAGTGAGCAAGCTGATCGAACTGCACTTGCGAGCGGGACTGTACGACGACGATTGGAGCGACGGCGCAGTGCGCCGCTTTATCCGTGAAGCAGATGAGGTGCTGCCGGAGCTACTCGAACTGGCAAAGGCCGACCTGACCACCGGCAACCAGCAGAAGGTTGCGGCGGGCCGCGAACGAATTGACCGCCTCGCCGTTCGCATCGCTGACCTGCAGGCTAAAGCCGAGGTTGCCAGGATGCACAGCCCGCTGGATGGCAACGAACTGATGGCGATGTTCAACCGCCCACCCGGTCACTGGATTGCGCCGCTGAAGGATTACCTACTGGGTCTGGTGCTGGACGGCAATCTGGGGCAAGACGATAAGGATACGGCGGCGGGGCTGGCAAGACAGTATATGGCGCAACATTCAGAGGTTTGAGTTAACTCGAGCTTCTGCTTGGGCCGCTTGAACACGCAGAAGTAAACCGCAGTATAAACCCCCATGCCGCGACCGCCTTCGAATACATCGAGGTTGTCGCCGACCGCTACAGGCTCCATGTGGACAAGCTCCCAGCCTTCATCGCCAAACTTGTCCAGCCCAGGGATCATTGACTGCGGCGCGTACTTCGGCACATTCCAGCCAGGAAACTGCTGCTTCAAGAAATCTGCCTGCGCCTCAGCATCAGCCGACAGGAAACAGGACCAGTATTCCCATTTGATTGCCATTCCTCTGCTCCTTTATTATCGGTTGCAAAATCATAAGGTATGATACGCAGAGAACAGCAGAAGGTTACACCAATTAGCCGAGGCAATGCTATAGTGCAGTAGGGGCGAACCGTTGTTCGCCCTGCCTCCATCTATAGCAGCACCTTAGCTAATTGGTATTACACCACATCTGCTCATACCTGAAGCTGGGCCACCACGAATATCCGGCGGAACGGGAACAACGTGCCGTATTCGCGCTGGGGGTAGGCTTCGCGGAGGCGGGCGGCGTATTCAGCGGTGAACTCGGCCTGATCTTCAGGGTTAAGCGCGGATATGACCGGACGCAATGCCGTACCCTTGACCCACTGCAGCACTGCGTCTTCACCTTGCAGCACGTGTAGGTAAGTCGTCTCCCAGGCGTTGACCTTCATCCCCAGGCCGCTTAGTAGCTCGAAATACCAGGCGGGCGACTGCGACGATGCGCTGCGGTCAGCCCCCCAGCCCAGCTTGTCCGCCCAGCGCGAGCTGGTGCGTAGCTGCTTCAGGATGGTATGGCTGGGATAGTCGAAGTTCCCTGGCACCTGGAAGGCGAATACTCCTTGCGGCGCAAGCAGGCTGACCAGATGGGGCAGCAGCTGATCGTGGTTGGGTAGCCAGTGCAGGGTGGCATTAGAGACAAGCAGATCGAGCGGCGCAGGCGGCTGCCAGGTAGCGGCATCGCCTAGCTCGAAGCTAAGGCGATCGGGGATAGCGTGCTTTTCCGCAGCGGCCAGCATCTCCGCCGAATTATCCACTCCATAGATGCGGGCATCCGGCCAGTGTTCGGCCAATGTAGCGGTCAATTCACCTGGACCACAGCCGAGGTCGGCAACCGTGTGTGCGGCAGGCGCGTCCACCTGGGCGAGTAGCTCAAAGAAGGGGCGGCTACGCTCATCGCGGTAGCGGCCATACTGCTGTGGGTTCCACAATATGCGGTTGTTGCTACCTTGCATAACGCTTTCTCCTTCTATAACGCTTTAATCTATTGGTCGACTGCTTTATTATACCCGCTTCGGTCAGGCAGGATGCGTAAGTTCGGCCCAAAGTCGTAGGTTGGCTATGCCGCACCCCAGCATTGACGCTTACACCCGCTTTGGGTATAATCAGCCAACCACTTCCCCCGAACTGCCAAAAGCGCTTGACAATACCAGGGTAAAAGTGGTATCATCATGAAACTTAGTGTATATTATACACGCATATTCATATGAGAACAGTAACAAGGAGGATATAGAGATGAGCGTATTGGATGGCAAACGGCTAACACCGGAAATCTTCAAGCTGGATGTGGAACGGATGCGGCGCGGCTGGTACTCGGATAAATACTTCGATAATATTGTGGCGGTGTTGAGCGAGCTAGCGACACAGGGCTACCGCTTTGGCGGCAGCAACCCCGACCTCAGCGATCTCGGCGTAGACTTGAGCCGCATCGACGTGGGCAACATCGAGGTGGAGATGCAATGGTTCACCCGCCGCGCTCCGTACAGCGTAGTCGTCGGCGTGGACAAAGCGCTGGCGATGCTCAAGACCTGCAGTGGCTACTTCGACGCGCAGGGCGAGTTTGTCAACACCTACGATCAGCTCGAGGTGACCGCGGTACCTGATGGCACCATCGTGCAATATGATGGTGATCCTCATCACGTTTACCCCGTGATCAAGGTGCGCGGGCGCTACCGCGACTTTGCCATCCTCGAAACCCCCACCCTGGGCGCATTGACGCGAGGCAGCCGCATCGCCACCAACGTCTACAACGTGATGCAGGCGGCGAACGGCAAGCAGGTGTTGTTCTTCCCCGCCCGCTTCGATGCCCACGAGGTGCAGGCCGCCGACGGCTACGCCTATCACATCGCGGTGCAACTATCCAATCAGCGGCGCGGCAACGACCTTAGCTCATCAGTCAGCACCGACGCGCAAGGCGACTGGTGGGGCGGCGCAGGTGGCGGCACGATTGCCCATGCCGCGATTGCCTGCTTCCTGGGCGACACCACTGAAACGGTGATGGCCTTCGCCGCCACCCGCCCCGCCAGCATCCCACGCATCGCTCTAGTGGACTTCAACAACGATTGCGTCGGCACCTCAGTGGCGGTGATGAAGCGAATGTTCGTCAAATACAAGGAACTGATGGACAGAGGTGAAATTGAGGAGGCGAAACGTTATATCCTGGCCGGGGTGCGCCCCGACACCAGCGGCAATATGCGCGATGTCAGCGTCGAGCCGTTGGGTGACAAGAAACTGGACATGGGGGTGAACCCCCGCCTAGTTTTTGCCATGCGTAAGGCGATTGACAACGCCTGGCAAGATTGGCAGCTTGAGGCTGATTGGCAGGCGCGGGCGCAGCAGTGGTGTCACAACATCAAAATTGTGGTAACTGGTGGGTTCACCCCAGAGAAGATCCGCCAGTTTGAGGCGCTGGCCGTGCCAGCCGACATCTACGGGGTGGGCAGCAGTATGCTCAATAACTGCGATGAGAACAACACCAACAACGATTACACCTCTGACATCGTGCGCGTCAAGATCGCGGGCCAGTGGTACGACCTGGCAAAGCTGGGCCGCCGCGCCTGCGACAACCCCGCGCTAGAGCAGATACATTGGTAGCGGGATGTAGTTTCCCTCCCACCGGGAGGGGTTGGGGAGGGTGCGAGTCGCGCTGCATGGACCCACCCCAGCCCCTCCCGGTGGGGGGAGTCTTCAGAGCTTTGTCACGAATCACCAATCACTAAGAAAGTGTCTGAAAAGCCGTTCCGTTGTTCGTAGGGGCGAACCGTCGTTCGCCCTTTTCAGACACTTTCTAATCACTCCTCTATAATCCCCACCGCCTGGATCAGCGCCTTGTTGACCGCGACGATGGGGCTTTGCAGCGTGATGTGCGGCTTGGCTAGGAAACTGACCGTCACATCGGTAAGCGGGGTGAAGTTCACGCCGGGCAGGTCGAGCAGCATATCACGGATGTTCAGGCTGACAGTACCGAAATGGGCGTTGCCGCTCAACTCGAAATTGGGCATGATCACGTAGAGCAGCAATTGCTTCTTGGCGACATAAGAGTAGAGCCGCTGACCCGCAGGTGGCCCCTCGCTATCGTGGGGAATGACGAACAGCACCGCATTGCGATTGATACGCAACGTAGCAATGCTGACCGACTGGGTGAGCGGGCCGTGCAGATTGGTGCTGCTCACCTCGTCGAGTAGCAGGTAGGAGAGGCCAGTTGCGTTCAACTCGTCGAGCAGACGGGCGTGGCGTGAGGATATATAGCCGGTGATCCTGTGATCAACGGTGAACAATTCGACCAGGATGCGGCTTTCATGCGCTGGATACACGAACGCTCCTCCGGCCCGCGCCGCAGCGGAGAGGTACAGCCTTAATATTACAGACTCGCTTGGCTGGCATAATGAGGTAGTTACGATTGGCTTGGACACTGGTCGGCAGGGCGTATGCGATTCGCCCCTACACCAATCTGGCGCAGATATGTCGAGTGAGGCTGTAATACTAAGCGGGGTCGCGCTATTTGCTGCCGTTGGCGCTGGAAGTAGCAGGTGTGCTGAGTGGGGCAAGCGCAGTGCTGGGTAGATCGAACATCGGCTCACTGGCAGCATCGTCCTTCATGATACTCTGACCGCGGAACACTCCGCCTTCCTCGATCAGCAATGAGGCAACCGTAATATCACCCCACACCTTGCCGCTGGCGACTATCTCCAGACGGTGAGTAGCGGTGATGTTACCTTTGACCTGACCGGCAACCATTATGTTGGCGGCGATGATGCTCGCCATCACCTTGCCACCGCGCCCGACGATGACATTGCCAGCGGTCTGAATCTCGCCCTCGACCACGCCATCAATGCGAAGGGTTCCCTCGGCACGGAGATTGCCACGTATGCTAGTGCTGGCTCCTATCAGAGTCTCGACCTTCTCATCGTTGGGGTTAGTCATTGGTACCTGGGCTAGTGCGCCGGTATTCTGGCGTATTGGCAAGCCCTGGTTGGCGGCGCTCGGCGGTGGTGGGTTGTTAGTGCTAAAAATTGCCATCTTTCTAACCTTTCCTTATCTATAGCCCGCTAGCTGCGCGGGTCAGCTTCAACTATCAGTTACAGGGTCAAGTTATTCGTCCCGATGCAGCGCTCAATATTCACTAGTGCCTCATGCCTCAGCGATACTTCAAGGGGTTGACGGCTACCCCATCACGATAGATGCCATAGTGGATGTGCGGGCCGGTGGACATTCCGGTGTTGCCAGAGTAGGCGATCACCTGACCGCGCTGTACCGCGTCGCCATAGCCTACCAGCAGCCGTGAGTTGTGGCCGTAGAGTGTCACCAACCCGCCCGCGTGTTGGATGCGAATGACCCTGCCGAACGAGTCGCTCCACCCGGCGGTGAGGATTATACCATCGGCGGTGGCCTTCACGGGCGTGCCAACGTCGGCAAGTATATCTATACCAGGGTGAAAGCCGGTCTTGGTTGCGTCCCAGGGCGAAATGCGCCAGCCGAAGCTACTGCTAATGTCACCATAATACGGGAAGCCGTGCGGGATTGCATCGGCCGCCTTCAGGCTAGTAGCGACGGCAGCTTTCTGCTGCGCCTGCTGCGCTTGCTTGTCAGCCAGGATTGAAGCGGTGGTTAGGGTCCTGGCATCCTGCGCCTGCTGCGTCGAGGTCTGGTCGAGGTAGGCAGCTTGCACATCCTCCAGCGCGGTGCGCGCATCGGCGATGCGTCGCCCGTCGCGCAGGATTGCGTCCTGGTAGCTGGCAAGCACAGTGCGATAGCTGGCATTGTCGCTCAATGAGGCTAGCTCGATTACGTAGCCTTGCGGTGTGGGGCTGGGTATGGGTGCATTTATCTGCCCGCCCTGGGCTGCACCCACTGGTTGCACTTGCCCTCCCAGCAGGGTACGTACCTGATTGCTGAACTGCTCCAGGTCGCTCAACTGCTGCTCGAGCGTGGCTAGCTGTGATTGCAGAGCGGTCAGCTTTTCGCGCTCAGTTGTAAGTTCGCCACGGGCGCTGTTCAGGGTTTGTTGTTGGCTGCCCACCACCTGATGCATGGCCTGTTCGCGCTCGACGCTCATCTGGCTGCCCTGGCTGGCCTGCATCAACGCGGCGGCCAGTTCGTTGTTGCGTTGCGCCAGCAGACCAATAGCCACGGCCACGCCTAGCACGACAAGCGTCAGCAGCGCAATTGCCCACCGACTGATGTGCAGGTGGCGCGACCGCTTCGCGTCGTCGCTCCAGACAATCAAGGTAAAGCCATCTGGCCGAGCGCGTCTTGAACTTTGCTGCTGCCGTATCCTACTCTTAAGCAAGCGATCGCTCCATGTCTATTCTCAAACCGACGGAGATACCGCGCTTACTATAATACAGCATCGGGGTTATTGTCAAGCGCCTGACCCAAAAGTACCATGCCATCTAGGAGTAGAGGAAGTTGTGATGCCAATTACCTCTGGTGCTGATGTAAATTGGGCCAGGGCGAATTGTGGGTCGCCCTTATTATTACAGCCTTAGTTAGTATAAATGCGCTAGATTGGTGTAGGGGTGGATCGCATATGCCCCTACTCAAGCCAAGTTAACAGCGGCCCACATCATGCTGATTTGTTCCTAATGGTGATTGCTCTGTGGGGGTCTGGGGGTTCAGCCGCCAGAGGGTGCAATGTGACCAGGCTAATCGCAAGCTATGTGGCTCGACCACTCTCCTGCTTGCCTTAGTGCATACAGGCATATGGATGGGTGCAGCACTAGGGAGACGATCAGCAGAGTAATACCAATTAGCGATGGTGCCGCTATAGATTGAGCCAGGGCGAACAACGGTTCGCCCCTACAGAACTAGAGCATCACCCTGGCTAATTGGTATAACATTTCAGCCGCTGGGTCTGAACCCCTGGACTCCCAAAGCGGCCCAAACATGAATGCTCTTCAGGCTGCAACGTCTAAAGTGCAATGATAGTGATGTTTCTATTTGGGGGTAAAGATAAGCGTAACAGGCGGGCGCAGGCGGCTGCCGCCAGCCAGAACAGCGTCTCGCGCGACTCGTGCCGCGTCCAGTGGCGTGAGTCCCAGGTTGCGCCACTCAGATCGTCGCCACAGTAGAGCATCTGCCCGAATGTAACTCCGCGAAACTGGGCGACCGCAAAGAAAGCCGCTGCTTCCATCTCGACGGTGACGCAACCCTCAGCGCGGCGGGCAGCGATTTTGGCAACTGTCTCGCGGTAGATCGCGTCGGTGGTCCAGGTCTTAGCGCTCAGATAGGCGAAGCCGCGCTCGCTCAGGGTTTGTTCGATCGCAGCAACCGCATCTATGCTGGCAGCAACCTCGCGGCTGGGCGGCAGGTAGTGATAAGAGGTGCCTTCGTCACGTACCGCGCTGGTCGGCACCACAATGTGGCCGAGCGCCAGGTCGGGTATCAACACCCCTGCGCCTCCACAGGCAATGAACTTGCGGCATCCACGTGCAATTATCTCCTCCAGCAGCGCAGCGGCTAGGGGCGCACCCACGCCGGGGTGAAAGAGCGTGAGGCGCTTGCCCTCAAACTCGAACTCGTAGATGGGGTGTGTGCCGATTTCACTGCGCTCAGTATCTACCTGAAAGGCCAGGCCGCGATGCACCAGCTCGTCAATTACATCCTGAAAGAAGCAGACGACGCAGTGTTCTGCAAGCTCAATCGACAGGCGGCTATGACCCGGATTGATCAAGGCATCGAGGTTTGGGTCGAACTCCAGGATAGGGTAGTCTCGCGCCACGCTATTCCTCATGCTGATTCGTTGCAGCCTGGTAGAGTCGGCCAGCAATAGCCATGATGCGCTCACTATCTTCCACCTCATTACGCCAGCGAGTAGGGAGACCATCAACGCCATTATACGCACCACTCAGCGCGGCAGCAATCGAGGCGGTTACGTCGGCATCGTCGCCGCCCATCACCGCTGCGATAGTGGTTTCCTCGAAGTCGGTGGGGGTCTTGAGGAAGCAATAGAAGGCACTGGGAACGGTTTGCACCGCATAGCCGCCAGTGCCGAGTTGGGCGAGAGCCTCGGCAGTAGGCGTGACGGCTGCCAGCAAGTCGGCGGCCCGTTGCAAGCCGTCTGCCACTTTGCCCACACCGATAAAGGCGATGGTGTCGGCCAGCAGCGCAAGGAGGTTGCCATCGCCAGAGGCTTGGCGGGCGACTGCGTAGGCAACCGCGGTCGCCCCCGCAATCGCGTCGGGATTGTTGTGGCTAACGATCGCGCTATCGTGGGCATCGCGGCGCAAGGCATCTGGATTGCTGGCGTAGTCGCGGTAGTGGAACAGGCCAATAGGCGCGACGCGGGCGGCGGCATTGTTGCTGCCCGCCCGCTCTCCGGTGCGCCCTACAACCTGCCAGCTATAGCCCTGCTTTAGATGCTCGATGGCAATATCGAGGTCCATGTTCATACCGCGCAAGTCACCGCCAACCCGCCAGGCAATGTAGCGGCGGGCCAGGTCGTCCATATCCAATCGCCCCTGTGCCGCCAGGCTCAGGGCGTGGATCAGGGTCATGTGGGTATCATCCGACCACTGCTCCGGCAGCAGCAGATAGAGGTAATCGGGACTGCGGTCAAACTCGGTGATGCGGCCATGGAGGGTCATCACCTCGTCGGGCGGCAGGAACTGCGCTGGTTTCGCCAGCGCATCGCCAATTGCACCACCGACCAGGCAGCCCTGGAAACGTTCCAGTGTATCCATCATCCTCCTTATCAGACTTGCCAAAATCAAACATCCGTGCTATATTGTGTCAGCAAGATTGGCTGGAGCATTCTCCACAGCTTTATTATAAACAGGAGGGCAAGCAGATGGCGGAAGACAACCAAACCCTGGACACGTTCTACGAGAACTGGAAGCTGTATCAGAATCATTTGACCACAGCGATCGC
>JANXYP010000377.1 GCA_025355955.1 Chloroflexota bacterium | reverse complement strand
TTCGAGGCGAAGCGCATCCTGCTATCCTACGGCGAACACTGCACGGTAGAAGCGCCACCAGATTTGGTAGCCGAGTTCCGCCAAATCGCCACCAATCTTTACCAAACCTATTGTAACCCACAGCAGTGAGCAGGATTCTGCACATATGTGTTTGATACAATCATCACGCAGGCAAAATCCTACGCACGGGAGGTGAACCAGAAACATGGCTGCACCAGAAACAGAACTTAGCTGGCTTGGCATCAGCACCGATGAGGCTGATGAAGATGGCGAACGCAACCTGCTAGCCGACTACTACAGCGAGGTCGCTGCTGGGCCGATGACTAGCTATCGCTACATCTTTCAGAGTGGCGGAAAGAAAGGCCAGAGCTACTACGCCCACGTAATGGACGGCATCAATGTGCTGCACAAGCTGCGCGTCGCAGGCGTGGTCGAGATAAGTGAGCTTGAAGAGCAATTGCTTCTCATCGCCTTCACCATCCACGACATTAACAAGATACCGCCATACGGTGTGCGTGACAGTAAGGAGAGCTACGCCAGGATCGCCACCACCGCCAATATCAGCAAGGAGCTTGAGCGGCTGCAAATCGAGCGTTTCACGACCGACTGGCGCGACTATATCGAGGACATCCGCTTGCTTGCCCATCTGCATCAGCACGATAAGCAGCCGCTTGAAGACCTTGATCGCCGCAATCGCCCATCCTACTTGCTGGACTACGATCGACTAGTGCAACTCGGCAAACTGATGTACGCCGCCGACAACCTCGACCTCTCCCATACCCTTGCCGAACCCGACCATAAAGCGGCCTTCCTTCGGTCGGTCAACGCAATCGCCGAACAGCCCTGGCGTTGGGAGACTCACCGGCTGGGCGAGAATCGCGGCCTCCTCAGCAACATCATCCACAATTGCGTGGTCGCTTATCTGCGTGACCGCCACCCTAGGATCGTTGACTTGCTCTACTACTCCGAAGGGGTCGCCTACCTGCTGCCTGGGGGTGAGCAGTTTAGCTGGTCCGTTGCCGATACCGAGGCAGTTGCCCAGCGCGTCGCTCAGGCAGTGGCTGGTAAGCAGGGAGCCAGCATCAGCCAATTCATCAAGGCCAGCCCTGCTGGCATCAAAGCTGACCGCGCCGCTATCGAAGGGGGAGCCAGCTACAACGACATCCTTTGGGAGATGCGCCGCATCGTCGAGCGCAAAAGCTACAAGGAAGAATGGCACGCTGGTTACAGCGCACGGCTGCACGATGACATTACCGAGGCGGCCAAATCCAGCGCCACCGCTGCTTCCGCTACCGCCCTGCTAGCTGGCACGCAGCCAATCGTGCCGCTAGCTAAGGATGCTTTCCAACGCGGTGAGCTGGCTGCCGCTTATCGCAACCTGCTAGAAGGCCACCTCAAGCTCAACTTGGGCAAGCAGACTCCTTGGCAGCGTGTCTACTCTCTTCTTGGTCTTGAAACTGAGCAACAGGCACTCGCCGATCAGGTTGATCCCTATCGGCGTGGCTACTTCATCGCCCGTGATAACGCCACTAGTGACACGGTTGACACGCTGTTCGAGCGGCTGATGGCCGATGTTGCTGCCCTTGCGGGCGAACATGAGGCTGCTCCTGCCGACAGTCGCGACTTTGTTACATATCTTGCTACCAATCTTGAGATCGGCTCCAGCAGCGGCCCGCGCAACTTCCGCGCCCAACTCGAACGCTACGTCAAGGACGAGCATCGTCAGTGTAGCAATTGTAGTTCGTCGCTGCCAACCGAGACCTGGGTAATCGCTAACGCGCCCAGCAGTATTGGGGTGCAGAACTTCAGCAACCGGCTGGTCGGTGGCTCATCGCGCGAACCCGCCCGCAACATCTGCCCGCTCTGCCGCGCCCAGTTCATCCTGGAGAAGCTGGCCTGGGCCAGCCATCGTGACAAACACGGCGGCGAATACACCAGCTTCTATCTCCACCTCTACCCCTACTCCTTCTTCACTGCCTCCTACCTTGGGGCGATGTGGGTTGCGCTAAAGGGAACAAGCAGGGAGGACAACACCGCCTTCTTCCTTCAGGCGGGCGGCTACTTCCAACGCTGGGGTGAGAAGTTCGACCTGGAACTGAAATATGGGCTGAAGCGACAGGTGGCGGCAATGGACCGCGCTGGCCGAAGTGACTTCACGGGCTATTCCACCAAGGTCAACGGGGTGGGCATTCCCAACTTCAGCGATGCCGTAGGTAACACGCCGACCCTGCCGCTCAACGCGCCGGGCAAGAACTATGGGCAACAGTTTCTGTTCGCCCTTACCCACGCGCTGATGGTCGCCGACTTCTTCGGCTGTCGCGTGGTGATGTCGCGCACACCAGTGCCGCTCTTTACTGGCGAATACATGGATGACAATCGCCTCGCATTCTTCGTTGACGGCACCCCGCGCAACCTGCGCTGGCTGCTGCCCACCGACGAGTACCGTAGTCTGGAGACCTACCGTGACGATGAGGGCGGGCGAGTGTATGAGCAACGCCGCGACCACTGGGGTGACGAGCAGCGCTATCCAGGCAACCAGGCGGCGTTCGAGAACATCAGTAAGCGGCTATGGGCGCTGTATCAGCTATCGCGTCAGCTTACCAGCACAGATGCCGACGAATTGCTGCTCGATCTCGCCACCGCCGCAGCCGACGACCCCTTGGCGATTTATCACATCGTTGACCGTGCGATTGAGAAGAAGATCAAGAGCGGCGACGGCGGCAAGGGCAAGGCCGCTAAAGCCAGCAACCCCGAACTACTCGCCACCAGCCTGAGCAAGCGCGTTGCCCCGCTGCTCGAGCAAATCGTAAAGGAGTAGCACCCAATGAAAGCACTGAGGGAGATGGCCCGTCTCGCCGCCGAGAACCACATCATGGGCGGCTCGTTCAAACGCAACTCGCTGCTCAAGCCGCTCGACATTATCCTTGACAACCTGGAGCGCGAACCGAAAGAGGATATGCGTGACGTGGTGTTGAACGGCTCGGCGGAGCAGATCTTCGAGCATATCCGTCGCATCGCCAAAAGCGAGTTCAAGCCCGGCAAGGCCAAGCAAGATTTTATCAAGGATTACGTCAATATTTTCTTCGACGGTGTATTGCGTGAAGGCAACGGCAACGATGTCAACCGCCTACTGCAACGTGAGAAGATATTGCGTAGTGCCTACCTTATCTATTTCCGCGAGGCGCTGCCGCAGAAGGAGAAACATCAGGCCGACATTGAGCAGGCCGAGGAAGTCAGCCAGATCGCAATTGAGTTCGCACAGTAATCATCACAACAAAGGAGAGCCATACCATGCCAGCATTCGAGGGATACCAGCAATACGTACTGCCTAAGTATAGCAACCTACCACGCGGTCGCTACGTCAGCCTGTTCATCGTGCGTAAGACCGAGTCGGAAACCATCTTCCGCACCGAGGGCAGTGGTGAGGGATTGGTCAAGGAGACGGTCAGCGCAGGACTGGTAGATACCACCCCAATCCGCCGCGTGGTCATTAGCAAGCGCAAGCAGACCGCCGTGGAGCGGCGTACTGGACGCGAACTGCTACGCGAACATGACCTGCTGAAGTCGAACTTGGGTGGTAAAGTCTGTATGCTCAACACCAACGCACCATGCGAGAAGTGCATTGACTGCTACCTCTACGGCTATGCGGCGGGTGGGGGCGGGGCGCAGAAGAGCCGCGTGCTGACCGATGATGCCTACTCACTCGGCTCGGTGGCAATGGTCACAGGCAAACGCACCTTCAACGCCACCTTCGACAATGGCACGATGCGTAACCCCGAAACCGGCGCACCCAGCACGAGTATCAACGAGGACGAATATGTGCTGCCCCAGGCGCATTTCCTCGACATTGAAACACTGAAGGATGTTACCCTCACCGAGATGCAATATGTTGTTGGTAACGTCATGCGTAGTACCCGCTACGGAGCGATCTCCAGCAGGCTTGGCAAGGTGGCTAACCACATTGTCGCGGTTGCCTTCAGCGATTGCGAACTGTTCAGCAACCTCGAACTGACCCAGGCAGTGTTCGACCGCTTGAAGAAGTCGGGTCAGAATGAACTCGATTTCCCACTTGCCGATGCTGATGTGACTAAGGCTGTGGTAGGCGAGGCGGAGCGGCTAATCGGCAGCGTTTTCAGTCGCAAGCCGGTGATGCTTACCGGCGAACAATTGCAGGCCGAGCTTGATGGTGTGGCCGCGCTGTACTACGAGCCAGAGCGCATCGCCAGCGCATTGCGAACCTTGAGCGAAAACTACAAATAAAGGAGGCAGCGATGCACATTTACCCTGCCGACCTGATCCTATGGGAACATACCTTCTTTGCCAGCCGCGAGATCGGTTCGCTGTTCGTGAGCGAACCGCTAATCGGCAATTACGCGCTGACCTACGCGCTGGGTCTCTGCCCCAACAACCCCTATCGATTGGAAGCTGGGCAGAGCGGGCCGCGCTACCACAATGACTTTGCCCCGCTCAATCAGCAGGGCTTGTACGTTACCCCGGCTGACTTCAGCAGCCTGCACATGGCTCTCACCACCTTCAATGGGCAGACCGACAGTTACTACTTCCGCTTCGATCAGAACGCGATTGCCGCCACCCACGACAAGACGCGGGCAATGAACTTCCCACAGAGCGGGCGTATCCGTATGCTCGGCCTTGGCAGCCGCGCCCGCTTCTATCTACTCGACCGCGACCACCTGATTGCTGACGGCAAAGGCCCAACCCTTCCACCCTACATCCGCCTCGGCAAGTTCATGAGCAAGGCCGAGGTGCAATGGCAGAAGCGGGTTACCCCGCATCAGGTGACGCTCGATAACGCTGCGATTAGCGGGTTGCTCAACGCTGCCGACCTTGAAGATACCGCCGCGCTACTCGTTTACTCCACCTACAACATCCACCCTGCGCCAGTGCTGCGCGATGTGGCGATGCGCGGCCAGTTCTGGCAACTCGATGCCAAGACCCTGCTACCTGTCGCTATGAGTTATGGAGCATAACCATGCTAGAGCTTGAACTTGCCGCTCACTCGGAGACGTTGGCTGACCCCCAAGACTCGGACTATCGGCGGGTGGCTGACGCATTGGGAAGCCCCCCGCTCTACCACCAGCTACGTACCTACCAGGCCCACACTGCCAACATTGTGGTGAATAGCTACAACACCGGCACCGGCAAGACCAAAGCTGCTCTACTGCGCCTGCTCGACCTGAGCGACGAGTATCGCAAATATCGACGCAACGCCAATGTGCTGTTCATCGCTCCCACTAACGAGCTGCTCCGCCAGCACGAGCACGACGTAAAGAAGTTTGTTGCCGACAACCACCTCGCCCACTTGGTTTTGCGCCTCGATGCCGCAACCGTCAAGGAACTTGCCACCCAGCATCTACCCGACAAGTTCCAGCGCAAGGGCGAGCGGCTGGACAAGATGCTCGAAGATCCCCGCGCCGTGCTACGCGACGACAACGACGAACCAATCAGCGGCCACCATCCGTATGTATTGGTTATCAACCCCGACATCTTTTACTACGCCCTATATGGCTTGGGCAATCCGCACGATCAGCGATTGCTGTTCAAGCAGTTCGTGAGCAATTTCCGCTACATCATCGTTGACGAGTTTCATTACTACAATGCCAAACAGCTAGCCAACTTCCTATTCTTCCTTACCCTACTGCGGGAGTGGGATTATTTCAAGGGGCATGACGGATGGCAGGTGTGCTTGCTCACCGCAACACCAGCCGCACAGGTTGATCACTATCTGGATAACCTCAAACTCGACATTGCCAGAATCGCACCCGACAACGAAGTAGCAGCGGGCATGGAAACCATCGCTGCGCTTGCGCCCATACACCTGCGCCTCTACAGCGCCGATGCGCTGGCTGACGGCTTGGTTAGCCTTGCTGATGGACTAGAGACGAAGAATGCGATTAGGGGTTGGTTGGATAGCGGGCAGCATGGTGCGATCATCAGCAGCGCGCTATGGCGCATCAACCAGATGTACCAGCGGTACAAACCCCTAAGCGAATATCAAGTGTGGCGGCTGACTGGCGCGGAGCAAGGCGCGGGTCGCGCACAGGCCCGCTGCGCCGATCTGCTGCTAGCAACCCCGACAGTGGACATTGGCTATAACTTCGAGCGTGAGAACTGGCCGCGCCAAAATATTGACTTCCTGCTGTTTGATGCCCGAAGCCGCGGCGAGTTCATCCAAAGGTTGGGGCGCGGTGGGCGGGTACTAGGCAAGCCTGAATCGAACATCCCCAGCGAAACCTGGGCGGTGGTGCCGGATGAGCTGATTGTTGCGCTACGAGGTCGGGCAGGCCAGACCCTGACCCGTCTCGAACTTAATGCGCTGGTCAACCAAACTCTGCCTCAGAAGAATGGTATCTATAATTATATCCGCAGTGGCGCAATCGCCGAGGCGTTCCTGCCGGTTTACGGCTTCGGTCAGTCTTTGGCCCATGATCGCGATCAGCGCATGGAGGAGCTATACAACGCGCTCGGCCAGGTCTACGAGACGCGCCAAAGTATGACCTTCAAGCGGGTGAGATGCAATATTCGCCGATACCTCAAGCTGAAATCCCAGGAGCGAGAACTACTTCAAGAGATAGAGGCACCACAATTTACCCTCGGTGTTGCCAGCGCCACACTGCTAGCACTGGCGCAGCAAAGTGATAGTGATACCGAGGTGATTGTGGATGAGGCAAGAGTAAGAACAGCAGAGATCCAGCTACTTGACCCTAGTAGACGCAAAGCTCGTGAGCAGGCTACTGAGAAGCGGCAAGCACTGCTCGAAGAGTTTTACGCTGCAGCCGCCCGTTTCAACTTCCGCGACAGTTACCAACCGCCCATAGCGCTAGCCTACGATCCCGACCATCTGCTCTCCAGCAGCGACTTTACCACCTATTCTGCGCTGCACATTGCCCAGAACTACGATGCTGATTGGTCGGCTAGCCCGAAGCAGCTTGATCAGTGGGCGAAGCGGCTCGATCGGGGGCTTGATGGAGAAGTGAAGCTATCCTGTCAGATCAACCGTCACCGCGAACAGCGTCTAACGCTCTACTTTAGCCTTAGCCCACGAGAGCTTGACCAATGTGCGTGGGAAGAGCGTTATTGCGGCAGGCTGACGGCGATGCGCGGCTTCAAGCTGGCTTCCACTGAGGGAGTACCAGTGCCTTTTCAACTAAATGATGCTTTCGAGCGCAACTATATCGCCCTCTACATGGTGCCGGAAAGTGGGCCACAAGCGCTTGCTCTGATGTCCTTGATGCACAAAACCTCG
>JANXYP010000370.1 GCA_025355955.1 Chloroflexota bacterium | reverse complement strand
TTGTAGTTGACGACTACGGTCGAGCCATGGCCCCAGACGAAGGTCTCGGACTGGGTGACATGGGGATAGGTGCCATCGGGGAGGACGACATCAACATCGGTGCCGCCATAGTTGGCGGGCAGCGCCATGTTGCCGCCGGTGTGGCTGCTGGCGAGGCTGGCGCTATTGAGCGCGGCGCTCTGCCCGGCGAGGCCGCAGCCTGCCATGATCATACCTGCGTGGATATTCATCTGCTTGTCGATGCCGAACCTGGAGATGTCGCGGCAGGCCACGCCATCCACAACCTTGTTCGCATCCTTGACCGCTGGCAGGCTAGCAGCGGCATTACTGGTAACCGGGGGATTGACCGCAACGGCGACCGGAGCGCTGGCCGGACTTGCCGCGACGGTGCCAAACATCCCTGCCACCGCACTGACCACCAGGGCCAGCATCAGCACCGGGAGCAACAACCTGTATTTAACCACGTCTCTTTCTCCTTCTTTAGCTACTCTTCATAACTTCGCCGCTCCCCTCCAGTATTGGGATTGGATTGATACTAGCAGAATAAGCGCAGAATGTCAAGTTTATAGGCAAAAGTGAGGGCTGCTGCAAAATGAAATAATCGGCGCATCCGTTGCCTGGTCCGTTCGTTCCACCTAGTGGCTAATACATAGAAATGTCGAGGAGGTTGATTTGAAGAAAAGAATTACAAAGGTAGGCAAATGTTGCATCACGCTGATGATGCTGGTCGCGTTGCTGGGCGGGGCGCAGCACAGCACGGCGGCGGGCGACATTACCTTCCCGCCGACGGGCCAAACCCTATCCGACGCGCACGGCTTCCTCAGCTACTGGCAGGCGCATGGCGGGCTGGCCCAGTTCGGCTACCCAATCAGCCCCGAAGCGGTGGAGGTCAGCCCCACTGACGGTAGGCAATATATTACCCAGTGGTTCGAGCGCAACCGCTTCGAGTATCACCCCGAAAACAGCGACCCGCAATACCGCGTGCTGCTAGGTCTGCTGGGCCACAACCTGGCGCTCGGCCGTGAGGGTCAACCGCCCTTCCTGCCCACCATCGATCCGCAAAATGGCATTTGTCTGTACTTCGCCCCCACCAGCCACACCCTCTGCCACTCGTTCCGCGCATACTGGGAGCAGCATGGCGGGCTGGCGATCTTCGGCTACCCAATCAGTGAGGAGTTCCAAGAGCAGAGTACCGACGGTAAGACCTACATCGTGCAATACTTCGAGCGCAATCGCTTTGAGTACCATCCAGAGAACAAAGGCACACCCTACGAGGTGCTGCTGGGGCTGCTAGGGGTGCAGATTGGCGGCTTCCCATTCGCCGCAACTCCTAATGCGGACACTTCTACCCCGCTGATCGTGCCGGACAAGTTCAAGAGCAACCCCAAGTGGCAGATCCCGCACAACCTGACTGGCGCGGCAGGGATGCAGATCAGCCTGTTCGGCACCAGCCCCGGGCCGCGCATGATGGCGGTTGCCCCCAACGGCGATCTGTTCGTCTCCGACACCCGCACCGGCCAGGTGTTCGTCATGCCTGATCGCGCTCATACTGGCGTGGCCGAGGAGAGTAAGGTTTTCGTCGCGGGCGTGACTGGCATGGAGAAGCCCCACGGCCTGGCCTTCCACAGCGGCTATCTCTACGTTGCCAGCGAGAAGGCGGTGTTCCGCTTCCCCTACACTGACGGTCAACTTTCTACCACTGCGGACAAGGCGCAGAAGATCGCCGATCTGCCCTACGGCCCCAGCCACGACCTGGCGAATGGGGTGAACCACGATACCCGTTCGCTAACCTTCGGGCCGGACGGCAAGATATACGTGAGCATCGGCTCGGACTGCGACCTGTGTGAGGGTGACACGCGACGGGCGAAAATTATGCAGTTCAACGATGATGGCAGCGGCGGGCGCGTATTTGCCAGCGGCCTACGTAACGCGGTAGGGCTTGACTTCGACCCGCGCACTGGCCTGCTGTGGGCCTCGGTCAATGAGCGCAACAAGGAGGGTAACGACTTCCCGCCCGACTATCTCACCCCCATCCGCGACGGCGGTGACTACGGTTGGCCCTACTGCGTGGGCAAACCGCCGCAGCCCGACCCGAAGTTCGGCAAGTCGGCGGACTTCTGCGCCAGCAAGGATACCGGCGCAGCGGACATCCCCGCGCATATGGCTCCGCTGGGCATCCGCTTCTACGAGGGCGGTGCGAACCTGCCAAAAGGCTACGAGGATGGCATCTTCGTGGCGGCGCACGGTTCGCAGGAGCGCCAGCCCGCCTATGGCTACGAGGTTAGGTTTGTGTCGCTGCGCCCCGGCCAGATGGCGCACGGTTCGCAGGTGGTAATTACCGGCTGGCTGGTAAACGGCCAATACTGGGGTCGTCCCGTGGATGTGGTCTTCGGCAAGGACGGCGCGATGTACATCAGCGATGATGCGGGCGGCGCGGTCTATCGCGTCACGTTTCATTAGGGGCAAACAGCAGGGGCGCACCACGGTGGTGCGCCCTACTTTTAATCTTCTACCTTCTACCCTCTACCTTCAGTAAAGGCTGTTTCCCGCGCCGCCGTAGCCTTCCAGCCACTTCTTGACGCTCTGCAGGAAACGGCCCGCGCCGCCGCCGTCCACGATGCGGTGGTCGAAGCTGAGGCAACTATACATCATGTAGCGGATGCCGATCATGCCGTCAATCACTACTGCACGCGGCACGATCTGCTCCATGGTGATGATGGCCGCCTGCGGCTGGTTGATGATCGGCATGGACATGATGCTGCCGAACGCGCCGGGGTTGTTGACCGTGATGGTGCCGCCCTGGATGTCGTCGAGTTTCAGCTTGTTGGCGCGGGCGCGACCAGCGAGGTCAATCACGCTGCGGGCGATGCCTGCAATACTAAGGCCGTCCGTACCCTTGATTACTGGCACGATCAGCCCGTCGGTGATGTCCACCGCGATACCGATGTTGATCTGGTTGAGCAATACGACCTGCCCATCGCGCCAGGTGGCGTTGAGGTAGGGGTGCTGGTGCAGCGCGTCTACCACCGCCTTGCAGAAGAAGGGGAAGAAGGTCAGTTCGATGCCTTCCCGCTGCTTGAACTCCCCCTTGTGCGCGGCGCGATACTTCCAGATGTTGGTCATGTCAATCTCGACCAGCGTCCAGGCGTGCGGTGAGGTCTGCACGCTGCGTACCATATGCTCGGCGATCGCTTTACGCATCGGCGTGAGCGGCACGGGAGTCTCGCCCGCGCCAGTGGCTTGCGTGGGCTGGCTGGGCGCGGTTTGCACCGGCTGCGGCGCAGATGGGGTTGGGGCGGGCGGTGGTGTAGAAGGCGCGATGCTGCCACCCATGGGGAAGGCCATCGGCTGCTCGGCTGGCGGGGCTGTGGGTTGTGCAGGTTGCATCGCAGGCTGGGGCGGGGCGGCAGGCTTGGGCGGCGGGGCGGCTGCGCCAACTCCGCCAGGCTGCGCCGCGATGTAGGCGAGGATGTCTTCCTTGCTCACCCGCCCGTTGCCGCCGGTGCCGGTAATCTGCGCGCTACGTAGGTCGATTTCATGCTCCTGGGCAATGCGGCGCACTGCCGGGGCATAGCGGCGGTTGACTTCCTTCTCATCGAGCATCGCCGAAGCAGCGTCGGTCTGGCCGTTGCTCTTGCCCTCACTCTGGGCCAGATTGATCATTGGCGCGGTGGCCTCGTAGCTAGAATTGCCCGATAGCGCCGCGCTGGGGCTGCTATCGGCAGCAGCGGGTGGCATATCTACAGTAGTACCTACGCCCGCGCTCTCGCCCGCGCCAACCGCAGCAGGCTCGGCGACATCGCTGGTCATCGTGGCAATGCTGGTGTTGACCTTGACCGTCTCACCCTCTTGCACCAGGATCTCCTTGAGGATGCCGGAGACTGGCGCAGGCACCTCGGCGGTCACTTTATCGGTAATTACCTCGACCAGGCTCTCGTATTTCTCCACCTTGTCACCAGGCTTCTTCAGCCAGGTGCCGACTACGCCCTCGGTAACGGTCTCGCCCAGTTGGGGCATTACTACGGTTACGTCTGCCATGCTCTCCCCCCTCGATAGGATTATAGATTGCAGATTGCAGATTGCAGATTAAGCGAATCAGCTTTTGGCAGAAAGGTTGCTTAACCATGCACCCTCACCAAATCCCGCGCACAAGAAACAGACTCAACTCTTGTCACCTCAATCTGAAATCAGTAATCTGTAATCTGCAATTAGTAAGCTGCCAGCTTGCGGACGGCGGCCTCGATGCGCTCTGGGCTGATCAGGAACTCCCCCTCGAACACATGGTTGAAGCCCATCGCCGGTACGTCGGGGCCGCAGAGACGGACAACCGGGCCGTCCAGATAGCTGAAGCAGTGCTGCGCGACCAGTGCGGCGATCTCGCCGCCAATGCCGCCGGTGAGGTTATCTTCGTGGACGATCAGCACCTTGCCGGTCTTCTGCACCGTCGCGTAGATGGCCTCGGTATCCAGCGGACGAAGGGTACGCAGGTCCAGCACCTCCACGTTGATGTCGTCGGCAGCCAGCTTCTCGGCGGCGGTCAGCGCGTGGTAGGTCATTATCCCATAGGTGATGATACTGAGGCTGTCGCCCTCGCGCTTGACCTCGGCCTTACCCAGCGGGATATCGTACTCCTCGTCCGGTACGTCCTCCTTGATTAGCCGATATGCTTTCTTATGCTCGAACACCATCACCGGGTCGGGGTCGTAAACGGCGGTGCGTAGCAGCCCCTTGAGGTCTTTGGGGCTGGCAGTAGCAACCACCTTCAGGCCAGGGACGTGGGCGAAGAACGCTTCCGGCGACTGGCTGTGGTACAGCGCGCCGTGAATGCCTCCACCGTAGGGGGCGCGGATGACGATGGGGCAGTTCCAATCGTTGTTGGAGCGATAGCGGATGCGGGCGGCCTCGCTGACGATCTCATTGAAGGCGGGCATGATGAAGTCGGAGAACTGGATTTCGACGATGGGCAGCAGCCCATTGAAGCTCGCGCCAATCGCCGCGCCGACGATTGACGACTCGGCCAACGGAGTGTCAATCACCCGCTTGTCGCCAAAGTCCTTCCACAACCCGTCGGTAGTACGCAGCACGCCTCCGAGTTTACCCACATCCTCGCCCATCAGGATGATGCGGTCATCCTTCGCCATCAACTGGTGCATCGTCTCACGCACCGCCTCGATTAGTAGCTTGGTTGGCATTTTCTCTCCTTTGTTGCTTCATTCTCCCCTCCCACCGGGAGGGGCTGGGGGTGGGTCCATGATGCGCGACTCGCTCTCCACTCCCCGCCTTCCCCTTATGGGGAGGGGTGATCTCTCCCCTCCCACCGGGAGGGGCTGGGGGTGGGTCCGTGATGCGCGACTCGCCCCCCTTCCCGCTTCCCCAAAGGGGGAGGGGTATTGCTTATTCGCCCAACGATTCGTATTGCGACTCGACGGTGGCCTCGGTGTGGTCGGCATAGACATAGGTGTAGAGGTCTTCGGGCTTGGGGTCGGCGGCGGTTAGCGCATACTCGGTAGCATCATCAACCTGGCGCTTGATACCGTCGCGGATCTCCTGCTCTTTCTCCTCGGTCAATACGCCCTCACTCATCATCAGGTCGCGGAAGAGAGTAACCGGATCCTGCTGGGCGCGGGCCATCTTGACTTCGTTGGGGTCGCGGTAGCGCTTGTCGTCATCGTCGCTGCTGTGGGGGGTAAAGCGATTGACCTTCGCTTCGATCAGGGTTGGGCCTTCGCCAGCGCGAGCGCGGCGCACCGCTTCAATAGAGGCGCGGTATACGTCGAGGATGTCGTTGCCATCCACTATTACGCCGGGGCAGCCGTAGGCCACAGCGCGGTCGGCGACGTTACGGATCTTCATCTGCTTCTCTTGCGGCTCGGAGATGGCGTAGCGATTGTTCTCCACCATCATGATCATGGGCAGATCCATGGTGGCGGCAAAGTTCATCGCCTCGTGCCAGTCGCCCTGTGAGGTGCCACCTTCGCCAATCGAGGTGATGGCAACCCCATCAATGCCGCGCAACTTGAATGCCAGGGCGATACCAGCGGCGTGAACATTCTGAGTGGCAATCGGGCTGCTGCCGGTTGGCACGTTCAGCTTGCGGATACCAAAGTGGCCGGGCATCTGCCTGCCACCGCTGTCGGTGTTCTCGGCGCGGCCAAAGACACTGAGCATCACGTCGCGGGGGGTCTGCCCTAGCGTCACCATAATGCCGAGGTCGCGGTAGTATGGACACGCAAAGTCCTTGCCCGGCTGCAAGGCATAGGCGAGGCCCACCTGCGCCCCCTCCTGACCCTGGCAGGATATCACGAAGGCGATTTTGCCCTGGCGGTTGAGCAGCCACATTCGCTCGTCCAGCGATCGAGCTAGCAGCATAAAGTAGTACATCTTGTGCAGGTCGTCGGGGGTTAGGCCGAGGTCGGTGTAATGCACCTTCGGCTTGGTGTTGGCGATGGCGTGATGCTCTGCATCGTAACCGTTCTCGCTGCTGGCGGCATCGGCGCGGGCCGCTTCCTCGCCCGCGATCGGGTGTATCTCGGCGCTAACCTGCACCCCCTGCGCGGCGCTATCGGCGGCTTCTTTCTCCTTAGTGCTTGCCATGTTGTTCCTCCTTGTTGGTGAAACTGCCCTCTCCCAGCCTCCCCCACTGGGGGAGGGATGATCTCTCCCCTCCCGCCGGGAGGGGTTGGGGGTGGGTCTGTGCTATGCGACTACCCTCTCCCAACCTCCCCCACTGGGGGAGG
>JANXYP010000364.1 GCA_025355955.1 Chloroflexota bacterium | reverse complement strand
GACCGTGATGCGCGGCAACAGGGCGTATGCGATTCGCCCCTACGCCAGCGCCGAGGGAGGCAACAGGGCGTATGCGATTCGCCCCTACGCCAGCGCCGAGGGAGGCAACAGGGCGTATGCGATTCGCCCCTACGCCAGCGCCGAGGGAGTTCACAACTTTACCACCTTCACCAGCTATCATTTTTCATTTTTCATTTTTCATTTTTCATTTTTCACTTCTCCGCCTGTCCGTTGCCATTGGCCCGCTCCAGAGCCAACGCCGAGTAGCCCGCTGTCTTCAGTGACTTCGCCAGCTTCTGCATCGCTGATGTGCGCGACCAGGCGTTGGTTTCCGGCAGGTTGACCAGGGCGAGGGTGGGGCTGATGCGGCGCAGCAGGAAGGCGGAGGTCTTGCGGCTGGCGGCCAGCTCGTCGAGTACGTTGGGGTCGTCCACTTCGAGGATGGTTGCGTCGGTAAGCCGCACCCGCTTGATGCTGCGGCCCCAGTCCTCGATGCTGCGGGCAACGTTCTGCGGTACTTCGCGCTGGCTCTGTTCAGCCAGGAACTTGAGCATCTCGCTCACACTGGTGCCGTTCTCCACCGCCCGCATCACGCTGTCTTTGGTGATGGTGTAGACGCTGACCATATCGTGGCGAGCCAGGTCGGCGAACTTGAGCAACCGCCACAGCGGACCGCTCTCAGGGTGGAAGACCAGCACTTCGAAGTTGGGTTGCAGCAGCAGCATCTTCAGCATCGCGTTGGGCTTGGGCAGGTTATTGTCGCCATTGGTGGCGAGCAGCTCATGCGCCTCCGGCTTGATGCGAAAGGCGATGAACTGGCCCTCATCGTCATAACCAACATCCACCAACCCCAGCCAGTGCAGCCCGGTCTCCACAATCTTGAGCAGCACCCGGCCCTCGCGCTGCGGCCACTCCTCCTGGAAGCGGCCCAGGTTGCGATAACCCACGTAGCGCAAGGTCTCGGCCTTGCTGCGGAAAACGTAGGGGTCGGCCTGCTCGAAGTATCTCATCAGGCTGAGGGCGCTGTACCAGCGGCCCGGCTCCAGCGCGGCCAGCTTCTCCACCACCTTTTTGCGCCCGGCGGTAACGTTGCCGCTCCACCAGTACCCGCCAGAATAGACCAGCGGCTCGAACCAGTGAACATCGTCCAGCCACAGCTTGAACAAACGGCGCTGTTGCGCGCCAAAGGTAAGGTTGGCGGCCCAGTCCTCGGTGCGAGGCGTAACCACCAGGTTGCTGGCCTCATGGTGGAGCAAATCAAGGCTGAGGGCGGCGTGCAGCACCAGGTCGAGGCGATCATCAGCGTCATCGTTCAATTCACCCGGCACCAACAGCATCTCGTTGATACGCTTGATTAGGCGCTTGGGCAGGCGGCTGTCCTGTGCGGTCAGGGTCACGCTGTTCTGCTGCACGAAGTTCAGCACGGTGAGGATGTCCCAGGCCAGGGCATAGGGCGGAGTGGTGCGCATCACCGTCGGTTCGATCGCGGCTGGCTCGACGGGGGGCGGCTCGTTGACAACCGGCAGGTGTGGCTGGAAGATGTCTTTGGGGATGAAGAACCAGCGGCGGGCCTCAGAGTATGTTTCCAACACGAGGAAGCGCTGGGCCAGATAGCGCAGGTACTGGCGCAGGTCACTCTCCAGTAGACCCGCCCGCTTGCGTAGGTCAGCCAGGCTGATACGCCCCTCTTTGTTGCAGATCAGATTATAAAGCGTCTTGGGTCCAGCGGGCAGGCTGCCGATCGCGGAGCTGATGCGCTCTGGCTGGCTAAGAACCTCTAGCAGCAGATCGGCAATCTCCTCCTTATAGTAAGCAGGTTGGCTGATCTTCAGCTTCCAGGCGAGCGCGATCTGCTCTAGCTGGCCCAGTTCGTAGTAATCGAACAGGCTGCTGAGGCTGGCATCGAAGCGCGGTGGGGCCACCAACTCCTGTCCCAGCTTCTTTAGCACCCGCGCCACTTCGTTGCTGAGGGATACGGCACGGCGCTCGTCGCCGCCACCCATGGTAGCGCCATAGGCGAAGCGATACTGCGCCGCCAGCACCCGATTGCTTTTGGCGCTGACCTCCTCCATATCCACCACCCCCAGGCGGCTAAGGTGGGCCACCAACGTCTCCGCCTCGGCGGGCGACAATGATAGCGCCAGCGAAAGGCTGTCCACGAACGCCGCCATGCCCCGTTGCTCCATCAGCCAGTTGAGAAACTGATGCTCCTCGCTGCTCATCTCATCCCAGGTCCACTTTACCGCAGTCTCGTCCATCAATTCGCGGTAGAGCATTACCGCCAGTTCGTTCTGCCCGCCCTTGAAGGGCGGCAGTTGCAACGCGGCGGCGGTTTTCTTCAATTCGTCATAGGAACGGCCCATCAACCGACCTAGCAGATTTTTCAATTTTACCCCTCCCCGATTATCACACCACAGCGGGCAAGCTGTACCATCGGGCAGCCTACCACTCTTATTTTCTATGATAAAACAAACTATGCCAGTTTGTCAAACTTTTGACAGCACTGCACTAGCGTGCTATAATCCGCACGCCTGTTCTTACTATATTGGAGGTCTAACAATGCCCAATGGCCCTACCCACGACCTGCTGACTGTCGCCAGCGCGGCGGCTGCGACCCCACTCGTAATCAGCCTGCCACAGATGAACGCGCTCAACTACGTCTGCCTGATGGGCGCGTATCTCGGCTCCAACTATCTGTTCAGCAACGACCTCGACCTGCACTCGGAGAGCTACGACCGCTGGGGGCCGTTGCGCTTCATCTGGTATCCCTACCAGCGGGTCATCCACCACCGCAGTTGGGTCTCGCACGGGCTGGTCATCGGCCCGCTGCTGCGCGTCGTCTACTTCATCTCGATGGTCTACATTATCCTTTATGGTCTGTTTAGCATCCTCGACTGGCTGGGAACGACTATCAACAAGGGAGGAGTGCTTAATGCCTGGGGTCATGCGTTGTACAGCATCCTCGCCGACCATCCGGTAGAGACAAT
This sequence comes from Chloroflexota bacterium, assembly GCA_025355955.1. GTDB lineage: Bacteria > Chloroflexota > Chloroflexia > QHBQ01 > QHBQ01 > QHBQ01. The sequence goes on along the minus strand of JANXYP010000364.1, from coordinate 2,656 downwards.
CTACTTCATGATCGGCTTCGTCCTCAGCGGCGCATTGCACTCCATTGCCGACATCATCAGCACCGCGCTGAAACGCCACCTTTAGCCTATAACAAACTCCCCTCTCTCCAGTAGGGGCTGGGAGTGGGTGCGGGCCAAGCGTTGGCCCAGTAATTGCTGCATCTAAGGTGTTGTTGGGCATACAAAAGAAAGGAAAGGTGCAATGAACAGAAGAGGTGGTGGATGTCTGGGCATACTGTCGGGCCTGGCGCTGTTGATCATCGTGCTGCTGCTGCTCGGCGCGTTCACTGATTACGGGCTGGGCATCGGGGTGGTCGGGGCAACCAAAACGGAGACCAAGATCGTACCGATTAGCGGGGCGCTAACCCTGAATGTGGAGAACCAGATCGGCAAGATTACAGTGCAGCCCAGCAGCGATGGCACATTGAGCTACACGGTGGACAAGCACGGCTGGAGCTTCACCGACTCGACTGCCCAGGCTTCGGCGGATCGGATGAAGTTCACCGTAACCCAGAGCGGCAACACGGTAACGATGAAGGGCGAGCAACCCGCCGGGCTGCTGCACTTCAACATCGGCAATCAGAACACGATTGACGTTACGGTGAACGTGCCGCATGGCAGCATCGTCAAGGTGATCGCCACTGTGGGTCAGGCGATCATCATCAACCCCGACGGGTCGCTCGATGTCACCGCCAATGCTGGCAGCATCGAAGTGACCGGCGCGAAGCTGGGCGGCGCACTCAACCTACACGCCAACGCGGGCGAGATAAAGTTCAGCGGTGGGCTGGCGGCGGGCAGTAGCGGTAACAAGGTGCAAGCCAACGCGGGCAGCGTGACCATGAACCTCGACTCCGCTGCCAAGTACAACCTCACCGTAAAGTCGGATGTTGGCTCGGTAACCAGTAACTTCAACGTGCCAAACGGTATCCAACGTGCTGGCACGGGTCAGACCATGATCGGCGTGACTAACGAGGGTCAGGGCGCGCCCATCCAGCTGGAAGTGACCGCCAACGCCGGTAGTGTAACCATCAACAAGGGGCAGTAGAGATCACCGCTAGGTGCGCGTCGCTTGTTTGCATACCCAACCAGGGCGGGCCACCGCCCGCCCCTACTTTACCCGGTAACTTGTAGCACACCCGCGTGAAGCGGGCGTGCGTCGCTTACTTGCATACCCAACCAGGGCGGGCCACTGCCCGCCCCTACTTTACCCGGTAACTTGTAGCACACCCGCATGAAGGGGGCGTGCGTCGCTTGCTTGCATACCCAATCAGGGCGGGCCACCGCCCGCCCCTACGCTTACCCGGTAACTTGTAGCACACCCGACTAACCGTCAATTTCTTGACAAATCATTAGCCCTGCTGCTACAATACGCTCACTGCTATTTCGCACAAATGTTCAGGCAAGGGGTTGGGGATGGACGTTAGGGAGCGACTTCGATTGCTGGGGCTGGGCGGCGCAACTGGCGCACGCCCGGCTGGCGGTGTGATCAATCACGCCCCAATTGCGCCCTATTACCCCGACGATGATGCCTGCGAGGGGGATACTCCGCTGCCCCCGCCCCCTGCCTACGCCTTGCGCGTAACCCCACGACGCAGACCAATCGAGGAAATGGTGGCGGGCGAACAGGCTAACACTCCCTTCGGCCCATGCTTCGTGGCAACCAGCAGCACCCCACTTGACCAGACGCATGGCTCCACGCCTCTACGCGCTCTGTTCCAGTATGACCCTGCGCTGCTTGCCGAGATCACCCGCGATGCCGCCTATGCGGGCTTCGATCTGCGTCGCGCCGCGTTCCTCGACACCGAAACGACCGGGCTGGCGGGTGGCACTGGCACCTACGCCTTCCTGGTGGGTATCGGCTACTTCACTGCCGACAGCTTCGAGGTGCGCCAATTCTTCCTGCGCGATTACTCCAATGAGAAGGCGTTGCTCTACGCCCTGAACATGATGTGCATCGAGCTGGGGCTGAACTCGCTGGTTACCTTCAACGGCAAGTGCTTCGATTTGCCGTTGCTGGAGACGCGCTACACCCTGGCACGGATGCGCTTCAACCTCAGCAATGCGCTGCACCTCGACCTGCTTGCTCCCTCGCGGCGGCTGTGGCGCGGCAGGCTGGATAGTTGCGCTTTGCGTAGCCTGGAGCAGCACATCCTCGGCGTGCAGCGCAGCAGCAACGATGTCCCTGGCTATCTGATCCCCAGCCTATACTTCGACTACCTGCGTAGCGGCGATGCCTGGGCTTTGCAGCACGTCTTCTACCACAACCAGCAGGATATTATCTCCATGCCTGCACTGGTACATCGCCTCACCCTCGCCTTCGCCACGCCCGATTGTCTGGAAGAAGCCAGCGATCTGCTCGGCCTGGGCCGCTGCCTGGAAGACAACCGCAAGTACGAACGTGCCTTGCAGGTCTACGACCTGGCTTTGGAGAGGGCGATGACGATGCAGGCGCACACCGCCGTCGCCGAGCGCCTCAGCTATCTGCACAAGCGGATGGGCAACAGTGACGAAGCGCGGGCGGTATGGCTGAATCTGGTGGAGCGCGGGGTCAATATCCTCTTTCCCTATATCGAACTCGCCAAACACTACGAACACAAAGAGCGCGATTACCAGAAGGCCGCCAACATCACTGCCGCCGCCCTAAACATCGCCTACA
>JANXYP010000354.1 GCA_025355955.1 Chloroflexota bacterium | reverse complement strand
CTACCTGCCCAACCGCCCCATCACCCGTGCTCAGCTTACTAAGCTGGTGGTCAACGCCGCCCACTATCCACTGTTCACCCCCACTGGCGGGCAGCAGGACTTCAGCGATGTACCGCCCAGCAACATCTTCTTCGTCAGTATCGAAACTGCCCATAGTAAGGGTGTAATCAACGGCTATCCAGATGGCACCTTCCGGCCTAACAACAACATCCGCCGCGACGAGATGGCTCAGATCGTCTACAAGGGCGTGACCACGCCCTAACTGGCACTGCCGCTCCTATGTGTAACCAGACCGATGCTGAGGGCTGCAGCATCGGTTTCTTTTGCGCCGACTTCAACCTTCGGACGGCTGACGTTTGCCAAAAGCATACTGACAGAGCCAAAGCCCTGGCCTATTGGGCGGGCGCGGTCGGGCAAGACCGGGCTGGTGCTGGGGCTGGCCTACCAGTTGGCCCTGCAGGTGGTGGCCGACGGGGTGGGCCGCTTCAGTATGCGGTTCGTGACTGCCTATGACCTGATGGCCGCCCTATCCGCATGGCAGGGGCGAGAGGAGCGCTTCCGCCAGTATCTGGAGTGTGACCTGCTCATCCTCGACGACCTGGGCCGCGAGCCAGCCTGGGATAGCAACGTTGCCAACCTCACCCGGGTAGTTATGCACCGCTACAACCACCAGTTGCCGCTGATGGTCACATCCAACCTAAGCTTCGGCGAAATCGAGGCAAGGTTCGGCAAGGATGGCGATGCGGTGACCGGGCGGCTGCGGGAGATGGCGCGAGGGTTCGTGGTCGAGGGCTTCGGCGAGTGAGGCAGCGAAGCGAAAGCGAAAGCGAATCGGCTCAGGCTCAGGGTTTGGCGGTGAAGCCGGGTACGTTGTTGTTGTTGTTGCCGCGCTGGACACCCAACACACTTTCAAAGTTCCAGCCACAACAACCATAACGCGGCGGGGCGACGGAGCGTGGGTAGTGGGCGGCGAATACGGATATTCTGCACCATGCCCCAAAGTTCCAGGCACGACAATAGCTGTATGGCGGCGGGGTGACGATTAGGTATGTTATACTTTAACCGTGCATCTGGGTGAGCTTCATTTGGAGACTGCAACAAATCATCCACTGCTGGCATTAGCTGACTTATGGAGGGGAACAACTCATGACCACTGTGACGGTTGAACTACGCGACGAGGCCTGGGCCATGATTGATGAGGCACGCGGTGAACAGGATGTGGCCGCCTTCCTTGCTCTAGCAGGTGAACGGTTAGCAAAGCGCAAGCTGGCCCGCCGGGCTGCATCAGGCGGTGAAGTGACTACCGTCGACCATATTCGCATGGCTGCTGAAGCGGAAGCCGACTCACTGCCTATCGAGGAGTTTCGCCGAATAGTGCTTGCTCATATCACCGCTGACGCTGAGGCAGAGGAGCGCAGCACTTGGATGCTAGGTTTACAGATTCTTCTCGAATGCTGCTACCTACTCCCGAGTTGCTTTGTACTGCTTAGATATGCTTATCATTTCATCTTGCCTAGTAGGTCAGAGATTCGGACAGGGTGGATGGCGTGGCGGGCGAGGGAATTGGCAAACCGTCTTCAATTAGCCCCTCTATATACAAGGTAATAACTTCGCTCATATTGAGCATCACTTCATCCAGAGTGCTTCCTGCCGCCACGCAGCCAGGCATCTGCAGGGAGTATGCGCCAAAGTTGTGCGCGGCCTCGTGCTCGATGACAACGTCGTAGCCGTTGATAGTGAAGTTTCTATCCCTATACTCGCTCATAGCTCTGCCATCACGTTTAGCTTCACCCTGGCTGAAGATCATGGTATTAGGCTAGAGCTAGCTCCATCTGAGGCTGCTCACTCAGTCGCCCTTCATCAAACCAGCCCTCATCGTAGAGGCGTTGCCATGCGGCGGTGATGTGTTCAGGCTGAAACTTTGCCTTACGCTCATTCCAATTATGCACACCGCTAATTGCCGCTGCTAGCTCATACCGCGCCTGTGTGTCAATCTGGTCGGCTACCCAATGCACCGTTGCGAGTAGCTCCATTCCATATGGGGTCTCGAACCCCTCAATTAGCCGCTTCACCCTTGCCAGCCTCTGCTGCGCCAGGATGTCACCCTCGAGGTATCTCTGAGCCTCTATCGCCGCACCCGTCATTAGCTGGATTGCCGCACTACGGTTGCGATCCCCATAGCCCCGGATGTAGTGACCCTCAAGATGCTGCAAAACGTGGTGGAGGTTCTCAGCATAGGGGCCATACTGCTGTTGGCTGAAATGAAGGCGCAGCGGCTGACCGGCAGCCTGGGCGAAGTAGGCTAGCTTTTGTACCTCAAGCATAGTCAGACGATACATCGCCTCGGCATAACTGGCAATTAGCTCCAGCACCACTGCTCGCCCCGCCGTCATCTCTGGTCTGCTCGTCGCTATCTTCATCCTGCTAGCGACGGGCGCAGCCTCTGGC
>JANXYP010000352.1 GCA_025355955.1 Chloroflexota bacterium | reverse complement strand
CCGCTGCCGGGCTGGTGTCCCGATGCAGCGCGACGATGTGCTGGCGACCAGCAGGCACCAGCGCGGCCACTTCCGGCAACTGGCTGAGGGCGGCAATCGAAGCGGAGTCGCCGACCACATAGAAAGCGTTGACGATCCAATAAGCACGATAGCTCTGCACCGTGCCGCTAGCCTGCAACTCCTGAAGCCGCGCCGCCACCGCCGTCTGGCTGCCAGTCGCCGCAGTGAGCCGCTGGTAGACGGCATCGCCCCGCGCCTGCCAACCCAGGTCGCCAACCCGAAGGTCAGCCTGTTGGCGCAGTAGCGCAAAGTAGCCAACACTGCCGCTGCCGTCGGCAAGCAGGCGTGGATCAATCATCGTGGCGGCGCTATGCCCCCCACCCCAACCCCCCCCCGAAATGGGGGAGGGAGATGTAGGGGCGAATTGCGGTTCGCCCTTGCTGGGGCTGGCGGCGCTCGTGACAATCAATAGGCTGGCAAGCAGCAACCAGGTGAGGGGACGGTGTTTGTTCAATTCCTTTCCTTCTCCGCTTAATTCCAATACGCTTATCTGATTGTGGCATTCCTTATGGACCTGGAGTACACGCTGGTGCGTTGGCTACATTCTGCTTCTGGTGGTAAACCTCGTTGCCCACCAATCCCAGCACGATTTCCTCTATTTTCCCATGTCGTTCAAGTCTGGCCCGCTCAAAATACCTTACACGGTAGTGATTGCCGTCAATTTCCTGCTCATCAAAGGGAAAGGTGATGGGAAAACCAACATTTTCATTGTGCATCCCCCAGTAATCAATAAAATCATTGTCATTCTCCATAATCGAGAAATCACCATTAGTTGGGGCGGATACGCCATGCGGGTATCTGATCCTGGCGGCTTCCACTCCTACGAGACCCAGCATCACCCGGTACTGAGGGTCGCTCTGCTCTGGGTGATACTCTAGTCTGGCCCGCTCGAAGTATTGCACACAGTAGCTGTTACCGTCCGCATCGTTGCGCTCGATGTAGGTACGGCTGATGGGCAAGCCCAGTTGTGGCACGCCACCGTGGCTGGTCCAATAAGCAAGGAAGGTTTCTGCCACAGTGTATCCCGTAGCAGGAAAGTAATGGCTGGGGGATGGTGCGGCTGATGCGCTGCTCGCGGATGAGGCAACGAGCAGGTATACAAGCAAGGGGTAAATATAGAGCTTACGAGCTACCATCTCTTTCTCCTTTGCATTTGCTACTGACCCGTAGCACGATGCACCGCATTGCGAAGGAAATATGCGAGTTCATCACAGTATACGCCAGAGCCTTAATGCCGCCCTTACGTAGAATTATCGCACACTCTCTATCGCAACGCCCGCCGCGCTGGTAAGCGGGATGCGGGCGACCACGCGGGTGCCGTCGGGGCGGCGCGGACCGATGCTGAGGCTGCCCCCCAGCAGGGCGGCGCGTTCGCGCATCGAGGTCAGGCCGAGGGTGCGTGAGGCGTTTGCCCCACCGTTGCCGTTTGCGGCGGCGCGTTGCTTGCTGCTGGAGCTGATGCCCACGCCATTGTCTTCCACGGTGAGGATCACCTGGCTGTCGACCGCGTCAATCGAAAGGCTGGCACGGCTGGCGCGGGCGTGCTTGACCACGTTGGCTAGCGCCTCCTGGCCGATACGGAAAAGCGCCACTTCCACATCGGCGGGCAGGCGGGGCAACGCCTCGGCGCAGAAGTTGACCTCCAGCCCGTTGCGGCGGGCCACCTCCCCGGCGTGCTGCTTGAGCGCCACCGCCAACCCCACCTCCTCTAGCCGCGCCGGACGCAACTCGAAGATAAGTGAGCGCATCTCCTGCAAGGCAGCAGAGGCGGTCTCCTGCAAGGTTGCCACCTTCTGCTCCGCCAGCGCCAAATCGCCGCCTTGCCCGATGATGGTGCAGGCCACCTGCGCCATCAGCACCATGCTGAACAGTGACTGGGCCACCGAGTCGTGCAACTCGCGGGAGAGGCGGTTGCGCTCCTCCAGAGAGGCCATCGCGCTGCTGCGGGCGTAGAGCCGAGCGTTCATGATCGCGGTGGATGCCTGGTTGGCGAAGGTGTGGACGATGCGCCCGTCGCGCTCCTCGAAGTTGGGAGTGGTAATCAGCCGATTGATGGTCAGCAGGCCAATGCGCTCGTCCTTGACCGCGAGGGGCAGACCCAGCCACCAGCAATCCTTGCCGGTGATACTGTCGTCGGCGCTCAGTTCGGCGATGATGAAGTCGGCAGGGCCATTGCTCAGTTCGGCCAGCAAGGGGCGGCTGGCAAGCGGGATAATCTCGCCGAGGACAACCGGCTCTGGGAAGCCCTGGGCGGCGACCACCCGCACGTTTTCGGGGTTTTCCTCCTCAAACAGCATGATGCGGGCGCTATCGTAGGATACCACGCTGCTGAGAGTGACCAGGATGAGGTCGAGTACCTGGCGTAGATCGAGGGTGGAGTTCAGTAGGGAGGCGCTCTGGTTCAGCGCGCTGATCTCCTTGACGCTGCGCTCAAGCTCACTGCGCTGCTCCTCGAGTTCGTGGTTCTGCACGGTAAGCTGCTCTTCGCTGGTACGCAGGCGGTCCACCTGACGGGCAAGCAGTGCGTTCAGGCTGTTGGCATATATCTTACTGAGACGAATCACCGACCAGTTGATCAGCTCGTCGAGATCGGAGGCAACGCTGAGGGCGGCGCTGCGCTCGAAGTTGACCTCGCGCCAGACCACAGGCATAATCGCCTCGCGCAAGGCGATGAAGCCCTGCACCAGTTCGCTGACATCGAAGCCCTGGTTGGCGCGTTCGCTGCTGATGCGTTCGACGTAGATTTCAAGCTGGCGATAGCTGCCCCGCCGAAAGTAATCTGCTACCGCCGCAATGCCGTCGCGGGCGTTGACGGTCAACTCCGCTGGGGTGCGGGTGCTATAGCGGGCGGGGCGCGGCGGGTTGCTGCCATCGGTCATCTGATACAGTAGCTTGACCCAGCTCTGGGCAATCTCGTCGCGGTAGCCATCGAGCAGGTTGGCAAGGTCGAGGCTCATCGTACCCCCATGCGGGAATGTAGAATGATGAATGTAGAATGTAGAATGATGGAGTCCATGCAGTTACAATGTAGCATTTTTGGTGGGTTAGTGTCAAGGCTATCATGCGTATTGACAAGATGCGAACAAAGGTGCTATAATGCTCCCAGAGAAAATGAAACCTCTCCAAGCGCGATGCCCCCCCATTTGTGCGGGTATTGACACAATGGCTGCTATGCTAGAATGGTAGACGTGATGCCAGCACCGTCTTCTATTCCAACCCATCAATTAACAGGAGGTCGTTATGACAGCAGCGCAACATACTGAAACCCAGCCCGGCCACTATATTCAGGCTAATGGCCTGGACATTTATTACGAAGAGCATGGTCAAGGGAACCCCCTGCTCCTGATCCATGGTGGTCTCCTCACCGGTAACTCGTGGAAGCCATATCTTACGGCCTTTGCTGAACACTACCGCGTAATTACGCCTGACAGTCGCGGTCATGGCCGCACCGCCAATCCAAGCGGCAAGATGAGCTACCGATTGCTGGCCGATGATACGGCAGCGCTCGCTCAGGCGCTTGATCTCCACAAGCCCCTTATCTTCGGCTACAGTGATGGCGGACAGGCTGCGCTGGAGATTGGCATACACTATCCCGACCTGCCCCAGGCCCTTGTATTCGGCGGAACCCAGCTCAGACTCAGCCAGGAGTCTCTAACGTGGATACATTCAGTCCTCAGTGATGAACAGTCGCCAGATGTTGACCCCTTGCAGCTAGAGCGCGACGATCCGAACTGGGCAGCAATGCTCAAAAGGATTCATGGAGAGGACAATTGGAAGCCATTGCTGAAACAAATAAAACCCATGTGGAACATGCGATTCAACTATAGCGCGCATGATCTCGCCCAGATTGTGGCCCCCACCCTGGTGATGCTTGGCGACCGCGACGGCTTTACCGTGGTCGAGGAAGCGGCCGAAATGTATCGCCTGCTACCCAATGCTGAACTTGCCGTGATTCCCGGCTCCGAGCATACCGACCTCATATTCTCCGCCGCGAAAGTTGCGCTCTGCCAACCTCTCATATTGGACTTCATGCTCAGGCACAAAGATGCGGTCGAAATGAAGTAGATCTAGGTTGCTAACTTGAGGATAATGGCAAAATGTAAGTGGTAGGGGCGGATGCGATCCGCCCCGCTTTGGTGTGATCGTTGCCCCGCGAACTGCGCTTCCTTGCGTTGACCGCCAGCGCAGGTTGGTGTATACTGCTTGCAAGCACGTAGGGAGCAAGGAGGCAACCAGTGGCGGGTGAAGATGAGCGACACAGCGAACCGCGAACCTGGCGCGACAGCGGCGCAGCGGGCGGGCGAGTGATTGGCGGGGAAGAGCAGGCGGCAATTACGCAGCAAATGCAGGCGTTGCAAACCTTCACCCGCGAGGAGCTGGAGGAGTGTCTGACCTTCCTGCAGCGGATGAGCGAACACATTCGCGCCGAACTCAAGGACAAGCCCCACATTGATCGCGACACCCGCACCCGTCTACTCACCGAGGTGGGGCGCAACGATGCGTGGGGCGCAGAGATTACCGCCCGGCTGGGCGGCCTGCCACGCACCGGCACAGGGGCAACCACCCGCCGCCTGGAGCGGCTGCCCAGCGAACCGGAGGTGTTGTGTGGCGCGTGCGGCGCACGCAACCGCAGCGGGGCTAACTTCTGCACCGCCTGCGGCCACACCCTACCCACTGCGGCTACCACCGCCCAGCTTGCCACCGTCAAAGTGACACTGGGCCAACTCAGCGATGTGGGCGTGGTTCGCAAGAACAACGAGGACTCGATATTCGCCCACGAGCTTGACCTACCCAGCGCGCTGGGCGGGGGCAGGGGCTGGTTGGGCATTGTCGCCGACGGCATGGGCGGGGCGCAGGCGGGTGAGGTTGCCAGCGGCATCGCAGTCAATGATGCGCCCCGCTATGTGATCGAGAACCTCGCCGCCGTGAGCGATAGTGAAGGCATCGAAGCCCTACTCAAGCGGGCGCTGGAACTGGCGAACAAGAGCATCTACGAGCAAGCCCACAAGCGCAGCGGGCAGCGAGGCATGGGTACTACTGCCACCTTCGCGCTGCTCGCCCCCGCCATGGAGCGGGTCTGGATGGCGCACATCGGTGACAGTCGCGCTTATCTAATTAACCGCCTGGGCGTTTCGATGAAGGGCGCAGGCAACCGCACCATCGTGCAGCTTACCACCGACCACAGCGTGGTCGCCCGCCTGGTGGAGTTGGGCCAGCTTACCCCGGCTGAGGCCGCCAAATCGCCGCACCGCAGTGTGCTGTACCGATCGCTTGGCACCGAAGCGAACTCTGAGATTGACACCTGTTCCTACTCCTTGCAATCGGGCGATCGCTTGCTGCTCTGCTCCGATGGCCTTCAGGCTCACCTCAAGGATAGCGATATGGCTAACCTGGTGCTGCGCTACGATGCCCAGAAAGCCGCCCGCGCCCTGGTCGAGGAGACTAAGCGGCGCGGCGCTACTGATAACGTCAGCGTCATCCTCTTTGCCCTCGATTTAGCAAACCCAATGGGGGAGGAATAAATCCCGCCCTAGCTGCCAAAGGAGGAACCTCTATGCCACGTGACCTGCCGCTCGGCAATGGCTCAATGCAGATCAACTTCGACACCAACTACAACGTGCGTGACATTTTCTGGCCGCACGTGGGCAGGGAGAATCAGACTGAGGGTGACATCTGCCATACCGGGGTGTGGGTGCAGGACGGTGAGGACGGTCATGCGGATTTCGCCTGGTTCGACGATTCCTCCTGGCAGCGCGATCTGCACTATCAGGCCGAGACGATGGTCACAGAGGTGATACTGATCAACCAGCGGCTGGGATTGAAGATCGTCTGCCACGACACGATCGACTTCGACCGTGACATCTTCTTCCGACGCTTCGATGTCACTAACCTGGGTAACCGGCCCAAAGAGGTGCGCCTATTCCTCCACTACGATTGGCATATTTACGGTGAGGCGGTGGGTGATACCGTCTACTATGACCCCCATCAGGACAATATCAACCCCGGCAATTTCATGATCGCGTACAAGGGGCAACGTTACTTCCTGATGAACGGGCTTGTCGGTAATAAGTATGGTATAGATAGCTGGGCCTGTGGGGTGAAGGAGGTGGGCGGGGCGCAAGGCACCTGGCGCGATGCCGAGGACGGTCACCTACAACGCGCTCCCATCGCTCAAGGTTCGGTGGACTGCACCATCGCGCTGTACATTGAAGACTTGCAGGCCAACGACTGTGAGACTATCTACCACTGGCTGATTGCCGGTAAAACGCACGAAGAGGTAATGGGCGATGATAGCATCGTGAGGGAGCGCCAACCCCAAAGCTTCATTGACCGCACCGCTAACTACTGGAAGTTGTGGGCGAACAAGACCGCGGTGGCCTGGGACGACATCCCCGCCAACCTCAGCGACCTCTACAAGCGCAGCTTGCTGATCATGCGTACCCAGCTTGACCGACATGGCGCAGTCATCGCCAGCACCGACTACGACATCCTCGCCTTCGCCCGCGACAGCTACGCCTATATGTGGCCGCGCGATGCGGCACTGGTCATCTACGCCTTTGACGAGGCGGGCTTCCAGGATCCGGCGCGGGCGCTGTTTAGCCTGATCCACGATATTATCACCCCGCATGGCTACCTACTACACAAGTACAACGCCGACGGTGCGCTCGGCTCGAGCTGGCACCCCTGGGCCGACAGCCAGGGCCACGCCCAACTGCCGATCCAGGAGGATGAGACCGCCCTGATCATCTACGCGATGTGGCACCACTACGAGAAGTATCACGACCTGGAGTTCATCGCCAAGTTCTATCGCCGCGTTGTCAGGGCGGCGGGTGATTTTATGGTCAAGTACCGCGAACCGCATACCAAACTGCCGGAAGCCTCATACGATTTGTGGGAGGAGCGGCGCGGGATTATGGCCTTTACCGTGGGCGCAGTCTGGGCCGGGCTAAACGCCGCCGCTAACTTCTGCTACATCTTCGGCGATGTTGATGCAGCAACCGAGATGCGTAATGCCGCCAACGAAATCAAGGCGGCCTGCGTCGAGCATATGTACGATCAGGAGCGCGGCACCTTCCTGCGTATGGTCAACGTGGATCAGCAGGGCAACGTCAGCAAGGATTACACCATGGACAGCAGCATCGTCGGGCTGTTCAAGTTCGGGATGTTCGACCCCAACGACAACCTGACCACCAGCACGATGAAAGTGATGCGCGACAAGCTATCTATTCCCACTGATGTCGGTGGCATGGCCCGCTATGAGGACGACTACTATCAGCGGGTGAGCCACGACGTTACCGGCAACCCCTGGTACATCTGTAACCTGTGGATTGCCCAATACCAAATCGCCACCGCGCAGAAGATGGATGATTTGAAACCTGCGTTGGACATTATGGACTGGGTGTGCAAGCACAGCCTGCCCAGCAGCGTGTTGGCCGAGCAGATCAACCCCTATACTGGCGCACCGCTCTCCGTCTCGCCGCTAACCTGGAGCCACGCCGAGTACGTCATCACCATGCTACATTATCTGGCGAAGCAGCAACAGTTCAAATTGGCCGAGCGGCTTGGCGATGCAGTGCAGATGAAGGCATCCACCCCCAGCGGCCCAGTGGTTGACCTCGACAGTAAGATGATGGTGTGAGAACACTTCACCACCTTCCGCAGCATAAACTTTGGGGCGCACTGATGTGCGCCCCAAAGTTTATCCAGATAGGGTTAGGGCTACTTATAGCGATATTGATCGGGGCGCTGGCGATAGTCATCGGCCTGGATGAAGATTTGCCTACAGATTACCTTGTCGCACAGGCGCGAACGGATGCGCGGCTCGATTAGGTCGAGATCCACATTGGTAGTGACGACGGTGGGCATCTTGTAGTTGTAGCGGTGATTGAAAATCTGATATAGCTTCTCTCGCGCCCAGGGGGTAGCGTTTTCGGTGCCGAGATCGTCCACCACCAGCAGTGCCGCGCCGCGAATATGCTCGAATCGCTCGTCGAAGCTCAATTCGGTGGTTGGGCTATAAGCGGCGCGAAGCTGATCCAACAGATCGGGGGCAACCGCGAAGTAGGTGCTGATACCGCGCTCCAATGCCTCGTTGGCAATTGCGGCGGAGAGGTGGGTCTTACCGCATCCGAAGCCGCCGAACAGCAGTAGCCAGCCTTCAGGATGGCGGGCGAAGTCGCGAGAGACATTGAATGCCTCGCGCACGCCAGAGATGTTGGCATCGTAGTTGGCGAAGTTCAGCGCAGCGAAAGCATCGAGGTTGGACATATTCATCAGACTGCGCTGCCGGTGCGACTCGGTCTCGCGAGTCTTGCAGGCGCAGGGGATGATGCGGCCAAAGTTGGGTGAGCCTACCTCGGCGGGCATTCGCAACCAGCCTGCCCCTTTGCAGTCGGGGCAGATTGCTGGGGTGCGGCGGGCAGCCATGCGGCTAGGGATGATCAGGTCGCTGCTCCCCTCTGCGTTTGTCTGCGCGGGCGGCCGCGATGCTTCGCTGCCATGGGTGTTGCCCTCTATGGTTGCTGGCGCAGCAGGTGCAATCCGATGGCGGCGCAGCAAAGCCGCCGCCTCTGCTGCCTCATTCGTTGGGGCAGCAGGCGGTGCCGCGGGCGGTGCCACAGGCAGCGCAGTCGCTGAGTCGGGGGGCGCAACCGGCGTAATCACCGGCGTGGCTGGGAAGCTAGCCCTCGCCGTTGCCCCGTTGGAATATGTGCGCGTACTTACCCGTTGTGTACTTAGCCGCGTCGAGATGTCCTTCACTACGTCGCTTAGGCTCTCCATTGTCTCTGCCCTCGCTTGCCCATTTCTTTAGGATGACTTCAATATAGCGCCAACTGCGCTTGTTGTTGCTGACTGCCAGGCCGAACGCCTCGTTGACCCACTCCGGCGGGTAGGCTTTCTCCGCCTCGGTCAGCTTTTCGGCAATTAGCGGGGTTAGCACACCGATGTTCTGCTCGTACAGGCTGAAGATGTTGGGGCTTACCGCGCTGACCCGCGCCCGACGGCGTGGTTCAGAATGCGAGCGATAGAGCGCATCCAACCCCAGGTCAATCCCGGCCAGGTCAACCTCGCCTTCCTTCCACTGCTGCACCACCTCGCGGTTCCATGGCGCGTTGACCATGTAGCAAACCTCGCGGCGCTTGCCCCGCTTGGCCTCGGCTTCCAATCCGATGCTGCCGACCCTCACCTGCTCTAGCCGCACCAGCATCGGCTCCGCTGGTGCGCCATGCTCCACTTTCGTATCTGACTCTGTAATCTCTGCCGCTCCCGCTTGCTTGATCGCGGGCAGGCGTACCACAAAACTGAGCAACGTACCCCGCGCCAGCGCCAGTTCCAACCCCTCGCTCAACATCTCCTCGGCGGGGCGGGGGTTGACCCCTGGCCCTGGCCCCTTCAGGCTGTGCAGCAATTGCTTGTCGCCGCGCAGTTCGCTGTAGCTGACCCCCTTGGGGTAGCCGCGCTTGCGCGATAGCAGCAGAAAGATATGCAGCGTGACCTTAAGTTCGCTGAGGTTGCCGATCTCTGGTAGCACCTCGCTGAAGAACACCGCTGGCACGGAGACCAGCTCGGTTTTATTTGATGGCATCACGAATCCAGCAAACATGGCGCATACCCTCGCTTGTATCAAGTTTTTGTGCAGTAATTACTGCGCCACTGGCCCTCTCCCAGCCTCACCCGCTGGGGGAGGGGTTTAACGGTTTATTCAGGGTGATAGTGGGTTTCCAGATCCACGAAGCGGGTGGTCTCCTTCTGGAACAACAGGCGCACTACATCGGTCGGCCCATTGCGGTGTTTGGCAACGTGGATCTCGGCGATGCCTTTCTTCTCAGTGTCGGGTTCGTATAGCTCCTCACGGTAGATGAACATCACTATATCCGCGTCCTGCTCGATCGATCCACTTTCTCGTAGATCACTCAACATCGGAATATGCGACTGGCGTGTCTCGACGGCGCGGGATAGCTGGGCGCAGGCGATCACCGGTACGTTCAGCTCGCGGGCCAGCAGCTTTAGCCCGCGCGTGATCTCGGAGACTTCCTGCACGCGATTGTCGCCACCACTGCGCCGCCCTTGCATCAGTTGCAGGTAGTCGATGATGATCAGATCGCAGCCCACCTGAGCGTGCAGACGGCGGGCCTTGGAGCGCAGCTCGGAGATGCTGAGGCCGGGGGTATCGTCAATGTAGATGGGGGCTTGAGCCAGGGTGCCAAAGGCGGAGGAGATCAGGTGCCACTCATCGTCGTTGACGTAGCCGAGGCGCAGGCGGTGGGTGTCAATGCCTGTCTCCATCGCCAGCAAGCGCTGGGCAAGCTGTTCGCGGCTCATCTCCAGGCTGAATACGGCGACCTTCTTCGAGGCGCGCACCGCGGCATTATAGGCGACGCAGAAGCTGAAGCTGGATTTGCCGACGCTTGGGCGGGCCGCGACAATGATCAAGTCGGATGGTTGCAGCCCGCCAGTTAGCTGGTCAAGGTCGACGAAGCCGGTAGGAACGCCGACGAGTTCGCCGCGATTCTGGTGTAGTTCGTCAATGCGGTCGAAGTAGGTTTCCAGCACCTGTTTGATGACCACGAAATCCTGCAAGCTCTGCCGCTGGGTCACGCCGAACAGCAGTTGTTCGGCCTCGTCCAGCACCTGCTCCACATCCTCATCCTCGCGGTAGCCCAGGCTGGCGATATGGCCGCCCGCGCTGATCAGGCGGCGCAGCACCGCTGTGCGCTCCACAATGCGGGCGTAATATTCGATATGCACTGAAGTGGGAACAGCAGCAGCCAGCGAGGTAAGATAGGCGGGGCCGCCCACGAACTCGCTCTTGCCGTTGCGCTGCAACTCCGCGTGCAGGGTGACGAAGTCGCCCGGTTCGCGGCGGTTGTAGAGGTCGAGCATGAACTCGTAGACGGTGGCGTGCGCGTCAGTATAGAAGTCGGTGGGCTTAAGGAAAGCGGCGATCTTAATGATCGCGTCGCGGTCGATCAGCAAACTGCCGAGTACGGCGACTTCCGCTTCGATATTAAAGGGAACCTGGCGATCGAGTACGCCGGTAATTGCGGGTGCGTTCGTAACCATAGAGCTGGCCCTTCTCTACGTCAAAGCACGTTATGAGGTTTAGTTTGCTCAAGATCAGGGCGAACAACGGTTCGCCCCTACAGACAAATGCTAATTTCCCTCGGTGGTAGTGTGCGCCTCAACAAGCGGCACAGTCTCCTCGGCGGGGGTTGCATCAGCAATCGCGGCAGCGCTGCTCTCACCAGCGTTGCTTGTGGCGGTGATATTCTCCGCCACGTTGGATACGACTACCTGCGGGTGCGACTCGACCACCATGCTTTTACCAGTGATGATGTTCTCGACTGACGCAGCCTCATTAACGGGCGCGGCTTCAGCAGGAGCAACCTCAGCAGTCGTTGCTTCAGTGGTCGTCATTGCGGCAACCGGCGTAGCTTCAGCAGTCATTGCTTCAGCAAGTGGGGTAGCCTCAGTATAAGTAGCCTCAGCAGCAGGAGCGGCCTCAGCGGTCATCATCTCGGCAACCGGGATAGCTTCAGTGGTAGCAGCTTCGGCAGCCGGAGCAGCCTCAGCAGTGGCGATCTCAGTAGTGGCAGCTTCAGTGGCGGCAACTTCGGCAACTGGGGTAGACTCAGCGGTCATCGCTTCAGCAACTGGGGTAGACTCAGTGGTCATCGCTTCGGCATTTGGTGCAGCCTCACTAACCGGCGCAGCTTCAACGGTCGTCGCGGTAGCAGCAGCAACGGCGGCTTCGGGGTGGGGCTTGCCGCGGTTGGCTTCATTGTCCACCACCAGGTTGAGCTTCCCGCTTGCGCCGCCCGCTAGTTTGACGTTGGCGATGTAGCTGCCCAGCCGGTGGATTGGCTCATCCAGGCTTATGTTGCGGCGGTCAATGTCGAGACCGTGCTGCGCGGCTAGCGCGGTGGCAATGTCGGCGGTGGTTACACTGCCGTATAGGCGGTTCTGCTCTCCACTCTTGGCGTAGATGTAGACGGTGGTTGCGCTCAGGCGTTCCGCCATGCCTCGCGCCTCGTCGACGGCGTTGGCGGCGCGGCGCTCGATGGCGGCCCGCTGGCGCTCCAACCGCTTCAGCGCATCGGCGGTGGCGGGCATTGCCAGACCACGCGGCAGCAGGTAATTGCGGGCGTAGCCGTTGGCTACATCCTTCACCGTGCCAGCGTTGCCTAGCGCCTCGATATTTTCAGTCAGAATAACCTTCATGTAGACTAACTTCTCCTCTCTGCTTCTTCGGGAACTACGTTCGCCCCCATTATAACACAAAACTCCGAACGTTGGTACTGGTTTTCCCCAATTGTGGGTAACTCTTTTTTAGTGCATCTGCAGCGCTGCGTTGGGCGGCTTTGGGCCAGCTTGCAGGCACAAACTTCAGCGTAGCGGCTCCTTGGCCGGAGTTCCCGCCGGACGCGGGTACTGGGGAGGAGTGGTGGATTGCTTGTGGATAAGCACCACCTGGCGCTGCTCACGCTCCTCGCCAATTGTATCATCCGCACCGATGGTCGGCAGGGTAAAGCGGGCAATGCTAATCTCGCCCTTGCCCAGCTTTTGGATTGCCACCTGCGCGGCAGCGACCTCCTCGGCCAGCCCGTCGCCCTTCTTGGGGGCAGCTAGCCAGCCACCGCGCTTGACGAACGGCAGGCAGTATTCAGCCAGCACTGCCAGTGATGCCACCCCCCGCGCCGTGACGATGGCATACTGCGCGCGCTGGTGAGGGTCGTGGGCGACATCCTCGGCGCGGGCGGTCACCACATTCAACCCCTTCATGCCATAGTGTTCGCGGTAGAGCGTCACCATATGCTGCAAGAAGGCGGTTTTCTTGCCGACCGAGTCGAGCATCGTTAGTTGCAGGTTGGGCCACAGCACCTTTAGCGGCAGGCCAGGGAAGCCACCACCGCTGCCTACATCGAGCAGCCGCCCCTCGGCAACGGCACCCGCATCGCGCAAGGCGGCAGCGACGGTCAGGCTATCGGCGAAGTGGCGCACCTGTGAGGCGTGCGGCGCAGTAATCGCAGTCAGGTTGACCCGCTCATTCCAGGCGACTAGCTCCTGATAGTGGAGCTGCATTTGTTCGAGCTGGGTCTCGCTAAGGTTGAAGCCGAGGCGGGCGGCCTCGGCGGTTAGAAGGTTAAAATCCATTGTGTGCTTAGGGATGGGTCGCATTCGCCCAATCGGTAGCGGCAAACCAGGGTTCGCCCTGACGCAATAGACAAAACTATGCCGCCTTCCGCAAGGGAGGGCGGCAAGGATGGGGCCGCTAGCTGGTTAGTGGCAGCTATTGCAGGAGCGGGCTTCGCCGCCCTCGCTGCCAGTGTCGAACGAGTGACCGCAGGAGCAGCTGCTGACCGCATTTGGGTTGTAGATGCGGAAGCCGCCACCCATCAGACTGTCAACGTAGTCAATCTCGCTGCCGAGGATGTAGGGGATGCTCGACTCGTCAACTACCAGGCGCACGCCCTTCAGTTCGATGAGCTTGTCATCCTCCGCAATCTGGTCTTCGAGGGCCATGCCGTACTGCATCCCGCTGCAACCGCCGGGGTAGACAAACACGCGCAGGGCCATATTAGGGCTTTCCTGCTGCGCCACCAGGGTGCAAAGCTGCTTGGCGGCATCGTCGGTAATATCAAGGATCTGGGTTTCGACCGGCGCGGTGATGATGGCGTTGAAGGTTTCGGCGGTTTGCTGCTGGCGAACAAGGGTATCGCTCATTGGATTTGCCTCCATCTGGCTAAAACAACATGAATAGGTTAGCTTAAATTATAACGTATAGCTCTTATAGCGAGGTTTGTATTGCCAAACGAATGATACCATGCAGGACGGGCTTTGTCAAGGTTTGGTGCCGCACATCACGATATAACTCAGCAAGATGACGTTATTACGATTGGGGGGGACACTGGGTGGTAGGGCGTATGCGATTCGCCTCATAGGCATCAAGCTAAGAAGACAATTGGCTAGATCATGCTGGTTTGCGCCTAATGATGATGGCTCTCTGGGGGCCTGGGGGTTCAGTCCACCGCTGCCGCCCTGACATAAGTCACGCTAGTTACGCTGGGCATTTTAACTCTTCAGCCTCACTTGCTGGGCAACATAGCGTACTTACGATTGACTTTGACAGGGGGCGGCGTGGCGTATGCGATTCGCCCCTACACCAGTCTGGCGCGTTAATGCCAACTGAGGCTGTAATATTAACTCTTCAGCATCTGGGCGCTAACCCCTGACCCCTTGCTTATCGCTCCAGTGTTCTTAACTTGATGCCTATGGGCGTATGCGATGCGCCCCTACCAATCTAGCGCCAATATGCCAGGTGAGGATATAATGCTAACAGGAGGGTGTGATACAAATTATTGGGTAAACATATGGGCGGTGGTCCGCCCTGGTGAGGGAGCTAATCACCGAATATCTGGTAACTCACCCCTAACATGGCTGGGGCTGGACATTGCAGGGTGGCTATGCTATGCTGAAGTGATATCTAATGACGAACAGATTGGAGGCGGGGATGAACAATCAACAGATATTTGCTGCGCTGGCAACTGCGCTTGCCGAGGATGGGCGGGCCGCGCTGGGAACGGTGGTGGCAACACGGGGCAGCACGCCGCAGAAGGTGGGGGCGAAACTGATGATCTGCGCTGCAGGAAGTAGCAGCATTGGCACACTGGGCGGCGGTTGCGTCGAGGGTCAGGTGTGGCAGGAGGCGATTCGGGCGTTGAATGTAGGTCGCCCCAGCTTTGCCAGCTACGAACTGAGCGACGATTACGCAGGTGACAACGGCATGATCTGCGGCGGTACCATGGAAATCATGGTGGATGTGTGGGCTGCTGCCGACCTACCGCTGGCGCAGCGAGCAGCCGACGAGCTGGCGGCGGGTCGCTCCTGTGTGCTAGCGACGGTGATTGAAGGCGATGCGCTGGGCGTAAAGCTGCTACTAGGAACCGGGCGCGGTGAACGATGGATAGTGGGCGAGAGTGAACCTGCGCTGGCCGAGGCGATGCTTGATGCGCTACACGATGGTGGCTCATTGGGCCTGCGCGAGACGGCAGTGTTGGACTTGCCGGGAGCGAAGGTGTTCTGTGAGAGCCTGCGCGGACAGGCCGAGCTAATCATCGTTGGCGCAGGCCATGTGGCCCAGGCGTTGTGCCAGGTTGCCAGCTTCGCTGGTTTCGCGGTTACGGTGCTGGACAATCGCGAACGGTTTGCCAACGCGGAGCGCTTTCCCGCCGCCACCCAAGTGCTGGCCGAAGATATCGAGCCGACCCTACCCCAACTGGCGATTGGCCCTCAGACCTATATCGTGATCGTGACGCGGGGACATCAGTTCGACGAAGGTGCGCTGCGGTTGATTATTGATTCGTCCGCCGCCTACATCGGCATGATCGGCAGCCGCCGCAAGGTGCTACTCGTCTACAAGCGGATGCTGGCCGACGGCTACGATGTAGCGAAGCTGCGGCACATCTACGCACCGCTCGGCCTGGAGATTGGCGCGGAGACAGTCGAGGAGATCGCAGTCAGCATCGTGGCCGAGCTAATCAAGGTGCGGCGGCGTGGTGGCAATGGTGCTGCGGGGCATATGCGGGACGGGGTGAGAATTAAGGATTAAATATTACAACCTCAGTTGCTAGACAAGATGACGTAGTTACGATTGGCTTTGACAGGGGGCGGCGTGGCGTATGCGATTCGCCCCTACACCAGTCTGGCGCGTTAATGCCAACTGAGGCATCAAACTAAGCAAACAGCCGCCTACATCATGCTGATTTGTGCCTGATGGTGATGGCTCTTTGGGGGTCTGGGGGTTCAGCCCACAGCTGCTGCCCGCCCGCTATGCTGTGCTTGCCCTGCCGATTACCGCAGCTGGTGGTCAAAAATCATTAGGGCGAGCCGTTGTTCGCCCCGCCCGCGATCGCCAATGGTTGTATTCTTCAAGCGTGTTTATATCCCAGCTAGCATCGGGATCGGCAACTTCCACGCGCAGGATGTTGTTATCAAGCAAGGCACGCAGGCCGCCGGGGGTATCTACCCTGGCGGCAATTACATTGTCGCGCAGGGCAGGAGGGAGTATTAGTGGGTGGCCTTCAATGCCCGCGATGATCGGCAGGGTGGGTCGGGTCGGGTCGGTAAGGAAGGCGGCGGCCACGGTGTGGATGGTGAATGGGGCGAGGGCGGGCTGGTCGCCGAGCAGGATGAGGTAGCCAGCAGCAGGTGCGGCCATCGCCAGCCCACGTTGCACCGAGCCAAGCATCCCCGCTGCCCAGTTCTCGTTGACCACCACCCGCAAAGGCAGGGCGGGCCACTGCGCCTTGGATAGGGTTGGCACAATCTCGCCCGCGCTACTGCCGAGGACGACGATGACTTCGTGCAGCGGCAACGCAGTAGCGGCCAGGTTGTCAATCACCGCCTGGAGCATGGTGCGGCCATCGCGCCAGGGCAGCAACTGCTTGGGGCCTAGTGCGCCCATGCGCCGCGACTCGCCAGCGGCGAGGACAATCGTGCTGAGTGATGAGTCTTGAGTGATGAGTTTTGAGGTTTGAGTGGTATCAGTCATCATGTCCAGTCCTCCCCAGCCCCTCCCGGGATAGGTATCGATGTTATTTCCCCTCCCACCGGGAGGGGCTGGGGAGGGTGTGAGTAGCACTGCATGGACCCACCCCTTGCCCCTCCCGGCGGGAGGGGATTCCGCTGCTACTCGTGCCTCGTGCCTCATGCCTTACGGTGTGATGTACCCTTTGTAGACGATCTGGGCCATCTCGTCGCGGCGGATGATGCGGTCGGGCTGGAAGTGGCTGGCATCAATGCCGCGAATGATACCGTGGGTATAGGCAGTCTCGATGTAGCTATAAGCGAAGTAGCTGGCTGGCACGTCCACGAAGGTTGGCCCGCCGCTGGGGGTGGATGGGGTATAGCCAGCCGCCTTCACTACCAGCTTGGTCAGCTCGGCGCGGGTAATCGGGCGGTTGGGCAGATAGCAAGGATAGGTTGCCCCCGCTGCAGCACACTGCGCGGCGGTGTAGCCGCTCAGGAAGCCCGCCGCCAGCCCAGTTTCGATGTAGTTGTAGGCAAAGTAGGCGGGTGGCACATCGGTAAAAGACTGGCCGCCGGTTGGCGTGACAATTGGCAAACCGAAGCCCTTGACCACCACGCGAGCGAACTGGCCGCGAGTTGATGTAGCCGCTGGGCTATAGTGAGTTGCGTCGGTGCCGCTGACCGCGCCGCGACAATAGAGGTAGGCGATCGCGCCGTAGAAAGCATCGCCGCTGATGTCGCCAAAGGGTGCGGCGCATAGCGTGGGGGTAGGTGGCGGGGGCGCAGGCGGGCAGGTGTTAGTGTAGCGCTGGTTGTAGTTGGAGATACCAGAGTCAGGGTAAGAGGCGGAGCCACCCACCTCATAAAAAGCGTTGCCCAGCGTCGCACCGCTGGCCCAGCCACGCGGCACAGCCATGGGGGTTAGCGGGTACCAAGTGTTATCCACTGGATTCCAGCTTACTACCGTGCCGTTGTAATTGTTCATTCCCCCTGCAATAAGCCACTGCCCATTGAAGATCGCGCTTGCCGCACCCGCTGCCGGGACAGGCGCATCAGCAATTGCACTGTCGCTCCACAGGTTGACAGTTGGATCGTAGCGGTAGGTTTTAGCTGGGTCGCTGCCATACCTACTGGCTGCTACGTATAGATAACCGTTCAAACCAATTGCGGTGGCAAAGAGAGCTGGCTGCGGATAGCTGGCCGCCCGGCTCCAGGTGTTGGTGCTAATATCGTAGACCTGAACCGTGCTGGTGATCTCGCCGCTGGCCGCCTGACCGCCAATGAGATAGACCTTGCCACTGAGATAGGCGGCAGCCTGCGCGGTGGTGGAGATTGGCGCGCTGGTGAGCGTAATGTAACTGTCGAGGGTGGGGTCGTAGCGATATAGATTATTTATGGGGGTGAGGTGGTTATCGCCATTGAGGATATAGATATAACGATTGTCGGCAACCGCGCTGGCAAACTCAAAAGTGGCGGGCGGGTCGGCAATCTGCGCCCAGTAGGTGCCGTCATATTTGTAGGAGTGAGGGATGAGTTGACTACCATCGCTGCCGCCGAAGCTGTAGAGGTTGCCACTTAGGCTGGTTATGGCATTGAAGACGACGAAGTAGGGATAGGCGGGCTGCTCCTGCCACGCCTGACAGGGCGGGGTTGGCGAGGGGGTCGCGGTGGGTGGCGTGCCAGTCACAGTGGGCGTGGGGGTCGGGCTGGGGCAGGTGTTGGTGTAGCGATCCACATCGCTGACTAGTTGATTATTGGAGTCGAAGCCACCAGCAGTGTAGAAAGCGTCGCCCAGGGTTGCGCCGATGGTGCCATGTGCCGGGGTTGGCGCATCGGCCAGCCTGCGCCAAATGTTGGTGGCCGGATTCCAGGAATAGGTAGGATGGGATGACGGATAGCCGCTGACAAGCAGCCACTCGCCGTTCAGCACTCCGCTAGTTGCGCCATTAGGATAAAACTGTAGGTCAGCAATCGCCGTGCTGTCCCATAGGTTGGTGGTCGTGTCATAGCGGTAGGTAGTCGGGTCGCCATCACTGCCAGCCGCGTAGATATAACCATCGAGGGCGACTGCCTGCACTGGAAATCCTCCGCTGGCCGGATAGCTAGTCGCAGTACGCCACTGACCCGTGCTGATGATGTAGCGGTCCATAATTTGAATGGACTGAGCATTCCGAGTGTTCGTGGCTATACGGTAGATGCT
The DNA here is from genome assembly GCA_025355955.1 of Chloroflexota bacterium. Lineage (GTDB taxonomy): Bacteria > Chloroflexota > Chloroflexia > QHBQ01 > QHBQ01 > QHBQ01. The sequence goes on along the minus strand of JANXYP010000352.1, from coordinate 918 downwards.
GCCATTCAAGTAGACGAGCGCCTGGATATAAGCGCCATTAAGCGGGCCGGGCAGGGCGGTATAGGTGTCGTTAGCCGAGTCATAGCGATAGAGGGGACTGGTATTATATATAGAGTTACCGCCCCCCAAAATATAGATGTAAGTGCCGTCGCTCACCGCAGACGGTCTGGTTAGCGAGACGGGCAGCGAAGCGATTGCGGTCCAGGCGCTGCCATCAAACTTATAGGCTGATGCGGTCAGGGTATAGATGGTGGTATAGCCGCCGAAGCTGTAGAGGTATCCGCCGAGGCTGGCGAGGGCGTTGTAGCTAATTGGAGTGGGGTACGGCGCTTGGGCGCTCCAGCCAGCGCAGCCAGAGGGGGTGGTCGTGGGTATTGCGGTTGCAGTATCGAGCGGCACGAGTGACGATTGGCGGGCAACGCCGAGGCGGGCAGAAGTGGGCGGTGTGGAGGCCATGACCGTGCCGAGCAGCAGGGCAGCGGCTAGTGCGATGGTAATGAGGCGGATTGGTTTCATGGCATATCCTCCAGTGGTTCGCAGCATTGGCGGCTACGATTGGCCTGGGTGCGCTTCGAGATTCACCCTCACCCAACCCTCTCCCGTGAAGGGAGAGGGCTTTTTGCCCCTCAGTCCTCAGTCCTCAGTCCCATCCTTCGCCAGCGCCAGAGTACGCCGACGGGGTAGCCCGCCATCTTGGCAATATCACCGACTACGCGGATGAGCGGGACGAGCGCAATGGCGTGCAGACGGTCAAGCCACGATAGGCGGGGTAGGTACTTGGCAAGGCGACGATAGGGTGTGGCGGTGTACGCGCCGAAACCGAGGCCGAGCAGCAATCCGCAGGGGGCGGCGAGTTGGCGGCGACGCAGCGGGGTAAGCAGCAGCGCGGGCAACGCGGCATAGGTAAGGTAGCGGATT
>JANXYP010000327.1 GCA_025355955.1 Chloroflexota bacterium | reverse complement strand
GACTCGACCCACCCCCAGCCCCTCCCGGTGGGAGGGGAGTCTTCAACACTCAGTCCTCAGTCCTCAGTCCTCAGTCACTGTAGTCAATCCCTGCTGCTCGGCCTTTAGCTGGCCGCAGGCGGCCTGTATGTCAACACCCTTCTCAATGCGTACTGTGTTGGGGATGCCGTGCGCGGTAAGCACCGCCTGGAAATCGTGGATGTGTTGGCGGCTGCTGCGGTGGAAGGGCGTATTGCTCACCGGGTTGAGTGGGATGACGTTGACGTGGCATAGCTGACCCTTGATCGCGATGGCAAGCTCCTCGGCCCGCTCCGGCGCGTCGTTCACCCCCTGGATCAGCGCCCATTCGTAGCTGAGGCGGCGGTTGGTGGTGGCGATGTAGGTGCTGGCCGCTTCCATCAGCCGCGCCACCGGCCACTTCTTGTTGATTGGCACCATCTGGTCACGCAATTCGTCGTTGGCGGCGTGCAGGCTGATCGCCAGGTTCACTTCTTCCGGTTCGCGGGCGAACTGCTCGATGCGCGGCACCAGGCCTGATGTGCTAACCGTCATGCGGCGTGCGCCCATCGCCAAACCGTGCGCGGCGTTGAGGTTGCGTATCGCCCGCCACAGGTTGTTGTAGTTAGCCAGCGGTTCGCCCATGCCCATGAACACCAGGTTGGTGACGTTCTGGATTTCGGCTGGCACGGTAATGCCGCTGCCCAGTTCGCCCGCGGTGCCTGCGTGCCAGCGGCGCAGGAAGCGGCTGAAGTAAATCACCTGCTCCACAATCTCACCCGCGTTCAGGTTGCGCTGCAGGCCCATCTGCCCGCTGGCACAGAAGGGACAGCCAATCGCGCACCCCACCTGGCTGGAGACGCACACCGTCGCCCTCGCCTCATAGAGCATCAGCACCGCCTCGATGGTCTGCCCGTCGGGTAGGGCAAGCAGCGCCTTATAGGTCTGGCGGTCTTTGCTAATCAGGTCGCGCTCCGCTCGCAGGTTGACCAGACTGTAAGTCTCGGCCAGCCGTTCCCGCAACTCGCGGGGCAGGTTGCCCATATCGGCAAAATCTTCGGCTAGCTCCTTGTATGCCCACTGGAACACCTGGCGGGCGCGGTAGGTGGGTTGCCCCCAGCCGTCCATCACCTGCTCTAGCTCAGGCAGGGTCAGCGACCAGAAGTTCTGCCGCCCTTCGCTGGCTCTGGCTATAAGTTTGATTTCTTGATTTGCTACTGCACTCATTGCCGTATCTATCCTCTATGTTCGTTTGTTATCCAACCCTTGTATTATACCAGATCACCAGGTTGGGGCAGATAAAATGCCGAATACCCAACCAAACCCAACCGCTTTTAGCGCACCCGATGGTAAAATTGCAATGTGGGGCCGAACCGCAATTTGCTTCCCGCCAATATAATCAGACATAACCTTCAAGGAGGAAAACAACAATGAGCGCACAGATTTACTACATCATCGCCGGGGTGATTATCCTCGTAACCGTCGCTGCCCATCTCAAACTCTACCGTGGTATCATCAACTTCAATCACAAGGCGACCCAGACCAGCGGCACGGTAGTCAGTGGGCGCTGGAGCAATGACAGTGACGGCACTTCAGTCTGCTTCCCGGTGGTAGCGTTTACCGCCGCTAGCGGGCAGCAGTACCAGTTTAGCTCCAACGTCGGCACCAACTTCCCGCCCCAAACCGGCGCTACAGTCAAGGTACAGTACGACCCCGCCAATCCGCAAAGGGCGGAAATCGGCTCGTTCACCGGCGTGTGGCTAACTCCGCTCTTTTTCAGCGCATTCGGGGCGGCGGGGGTTATCGTGCTAGTCATCGGTATGCTGGTCTATCCCCATACCGACTCGATCTCCGATCTGGGTGGTTCGATCACCTCATTCATGATGCTGATGATGGGCGGCACCTTTTCGCTGGTGGCAGCGGGGCTGTGCTTCAGCAGGACACGGGGAATGTTAGGCGATTATGCTATAATGCCTTCAGCGTCAGAACAGCACGGGTTCTCTCAGGAAAGGTGGTCATTGCATGAGCGCATTGCCAATCGCCAGGCCCGCCAACCTCCGCGTCGAGGTCGAGGAAGCCAGACCCTCGTTCCTCTCCACGGGTAGCTGGATCCTCTACGATTTCGCCTTCCACTTCTTCGCCTTCAACATCGTCAGCACCTACTTTCCCCTCTTTGTCAAGAACCTGGGACAGGACGACTGGGTTTACAGCGTGCCGCAGTCAATCGCGCAGTTGGTGATCGCCTTCAGTTGTCCCTTGATTGGGGCGCTCAGTGACCGTGGCGGGGGCAGGCGGCTGCCCTGGCTGACGGTGCTAACCCTGGTGGCAATTGTCTTTGCGGTGGCGATGGGCCTCATCCCCAGCAGTGGGCTGTGGCTGATCGTGGTTTGCTACATCCTCGCCAACATCGGCTATCAAACGGCGCTGCAGTTCTACGACTCGTTGCTGCCCTCGGTCAGCAGCACTGCTAACTGGGGTTCGGTCTCCGGTTGGGGGCAGGGTATTGGCTACCTCGGCGCACTGGTGGGCGGCCTGGTGGTTGGCAAAATCGTTAATGTCACGGCAGGCTACGAGCAGAACGGCTTCATCCCCTCGGCCTTGTTCTACCTGCTGTTTGCTATCCCTTGTTTCTTCCTGGTCAAGGAGCGCAAGGTGCGGCTCACCGCTGCCGGTCGCATCGAAGCGGAGCAGGCAAGTGGCGATGCTTTGCGCCCCGGCCTGGAGCGCGGCCTGACCGATGTAGGCAAGGATGAGGCAGTTGACACGCTAAAAGAGGTCGAGCCAAACGATTATCGCTTCGACTGGCGCTCATTGCGCCACAGCCTGGGCCAAACCTGGCGCACCCTGAAGGATACCCGCGACTACCCTGGTCTGTTCCCCTTCCTCGTCTCTAACTTTTTCTACACCGATGCAATGAACACCATCATCATTGCGATGAGCGTCTATGCCACCGAGGTGATCGGCTTCAGTAGCGCGATCACGGTGCTAGCCCCCGCAATCGTGGCGGCGATGATCGGCTCGTTCGTCTTCGGCTACGTCACCGATGGCTTGAGCAGCAAGCAGGGGTTGATTATCTCGCTGGTGCTGTGGATGTTCGTGCTGGCAGGGGCAATCATCTTCACCGACAAGATCATCTTCCAGTTCGTGATCGCGCCGCTGGCCGGGGTCGCGCTGGGCAGCGTGTGGGTGGAGGCGCGCACGATGATGATTGAGCTAAGTCCGCCTGAGCGGTTGGGCGAGTTCATGGGGATTTACAATATTACGGGGCGGTTTGCGGCGGTAATCGGCCCGCTGATCTGGGGCGGCACGCTGTTCCTGTTCAATCCCAAGACCTTCGGGCGGCTGGGCTACCAGATCGCCATCGGCGCATTGCTGCTGATGATCGTGGTGGGCTTCGTCATCCACCTGTCCACGCCGAATATCAAACGGGGCAAGGATGGACAGAAGGTTATCAAGGGCTAACCCTACTTCACCATGCTGGTTCAGCATCTGTTCTACTTCCTCATCAGTCGGTGCGGGCAAGCCAGTGCTGGGGCGCTCCATGACCTCTTGCAGCGTACCCTTCTTGCGTCTGAGGATCTCGGCTGGGGTTGTGAAGCTACGGATGATCTGATGCAGCAGCGCAATTCGCATCTCAGTAGGCCACGCAAGCACCACATGGCTTATATCATAAAAGCTGGTTGCTGAGTTAGATTCAGGGGCTTGCTGTTCAGCTTGGTTGAGCTCATCGGCGGCCACGAAGCCACTCCCTTATCTTGTAACTATTTTTCGCTAGGGTTGGGGTGTCTGAGAGCGTCTAGCAGCGTCCACTCTCCCGTTTCAGGGTCTTGATATTGCCAGAAGAGCCACCCATTGCACGACTTCCAGCCTGCGGCTTTTGCACCGGCAGCGTGTATAGATTTATATTCAGCTCCGTCGTAATCCACATGGTTGTTCTTCTTCACTGTAGCTTCAATTACTCTGCCATCTTTGAGCTTAGAATATAGCAACAAGCCTTCAGGAAGCAGCTTATTTTTGGTTGCTGCTATATCAGATGCAATACTATGTTCTACTACTGGATGCAGCATTTCGAGTTCTGTGCTTGAGGCTTCTTTGCCTACTATAGGTGGTTCGAAAAACCCTTCGTTTAGCTCATATATTGAGTGTACTTTTACTCCGATCTTATATTTTAGCATCAGCTCTGTTAGCTCAGGTCCATCAATTAGCCAAATCTTCATTTTGAGGGACTTGCCTGCCTCTTCTTTTGCCGCAGGTGTAAATTTAGATGTTGTCATGATGAGACCGTATTGAGCTTCTGAACGCCCTGCTAGCTTCAATACGACATCTGAACCCACGTTGTTTCCCTTTTTGTATTGCTTCACCTGGACTACCACCTTAATCTTTCCTATATCTTGAACCTGCAAATCCGCAACTATATCCACTCCCCCATCTTTAGTTCCTTTCATTAGCTGAACATCGAAACCCATCTCTGCCAAAAGTTTAGACATGACTTCTTCGAACCTACGCCAAGAAATCTTCTCTTGCAGATAAGAAAGCATCTGCCCTCTTATATAAGCTGCATTGTCGTTTAGAACAGCATCTACAGGGCTATTGTTTTTTTGCCATGCGACCAATCCATAAAACCCTTTGCCTTCCACGGTAAACCGCGGAGTCATACCTCTTGATTCACGTCGTCTATTGTCCTCTCCAATAGATGCAGTTAGAGTTGTTCCAGGGGTTAGACCTTGCGTTGCCAACCAGCCTTGGCTAATCGCAAGGTTGACTATCTCTTGATAATGCATCGGCTTTTTGTTCCCGTACTCACTGAGAACCTTTATAGCTGCTTCTGTGTACGACATTGGCTTTGTGGTTTGATCGTTCATTGTTTCGCTCCTTTGCTTGATCTCCCACATTATAGCTCAGGAGAGTTGATAATGCAATAGAATAAAGACGATTGTATAACAAAGGTCATATTACCTACCCCTTTATCTCCCCCGTAATCAACCCTGCTGCAATCTCTGCAGTGAGCAGCACGCCCGGCACGCCCGCGCCAGGGTGGGTGCCACCGCCGACGATGTACAGATTGTCGAAGTCCTCGCTGCGGTTGTGGGCGCGGAAGTAGGCCGACTGGCGCAGGGTTGGCTCGAAGCTGAAGGCTGCGCCCTTGTAGGAGTCTAGCTCAGTCACGAAGTCGGTGGGCAGGAACGTGCGCTTGACCACGATATGTTCGTGCAGGTCAGCTAGGCCAAAGTCGTTGGCAAGGAAGTCAATCACGCTCTCGGTGAGTTGCGGGCCGGTGGTTGCCCAATCAATTGAGCCGTCGAGGGTCGGCACGGGCAGCAGGAAGTACATACTCTCGCCGCCGGGGGGAGCCATGCTGGGGTCGGTGCGAGTGGGTGCGTGGGCGTAGATGCTGTATTGCTCCGGAATCTGGTGCTTGCTGAAGATCTGCTCCAGCGTCTGCTTATACTGCTGGCTGAAAATGAGCGTGTGGTGCATCATCTTGGGATACTGCTTGTCCGTGCCGAGATAGAGCAGGAACAGCGACATTCCCCGTTTCATCCCCTCGATCTTGCGGTCAGACCAGAAGCGGCGATGCTCAGGCTTGATTAGATATTTGTATGTCCAACTGGTGTCGCCATTGCTTACCACAATATCGGCGGGCAGTGTCTCATCGCCCGCCAGCCGCACGCCCACGGCGCGGCGGTTCTCGATAATAATCTCCTGCGCCTCGCAGTTGGTGAGCAGCGTGCCGCCTAGCTCCTGATAAAGCTTCGCCATCGCGCTGACGATGCTGTACATCCCGCCCATTGCATACCAGATGCCCTCATGCCGCTCGATGGCGGGCAGCATCGCATATATCGCTGGCACGCCCAGGGGATTGCCGCCCAGGAATAGCGCCTGGAAACCCATCGCTCGCCGATTGTACTCATGGTGGAACTTGTTGCCCATAAAGCGGTAGATGCTCTGAATTGCGCCCAGCCTGATCATCTGCGGCGCAATCTTGAGGAAGTTGCCGAGATGGAGGAACGGGGTGCGACCGTACTTGAGATAGCCAATCTTGAATATGGGGTCAATCGCGGCCAGGAACGGCTCGTACATCTCCGCGTCGCGGGGGTCGAACTTCGCCAGTTCGCGCTTCATCGCCTCGCCGTCACCGCTGTAGTCGAGGTAGGCGCGGTAGCCATCGTCGGGGAAGTAGATGCGGTAGTAAGGATCGAGCGGCACCAGCGTTACGTAGTCGTCGAAGTTGCGCCCAGCGGCGGCAAACAGTTCGCGGAACAGCCCCGGCAGCGTCACCACGCTCGGCCCCATGTCGAAGGTATAGCCCGCCTCCTGCAACTGGTAGGCCCGCCCGCCTACCTGGGCGCGTTTCTCCACCACCGTCACAGCGTAACCCGCCGCCTGCAAGCGAATCGCGGTCGCCAGACCGGCGAAGCCGCTGCCGATCACTACCACTCTCTTTGCCACCTTAGTCACCTTTCATTGAAAAGCAGCCAACGGATTAGTTCAACGGAGAAACGGATTTTGTTTGGCGAAGGTTGTTGTCGACGATGGGCAGCGATGCGCTTCACCGTTGCCCCTCACCAAACCTCTCCCGCGAGGGGAGAGGCTTTTTGCTGAGATAGGTGCGATGAGCATTGACGCACTTCACCGTTGCCCCTCACCAAACCTCTCCCGCGAGGGGAGAGGCTTTTTGCTGGCGTAGCTACGATGGGCAGCTATGCGCTTCGCCAGGGCGTATGCCATGCGCCCCTACGCCAGCATTGGTGGCTGCAATCGGCAATGCCGTGTAGCAGCAGGGTAAATGCGACGCGCTATTACGTAACCACAATCTGTTTATCCGTTTTTCAATCCGTTGGCTAAAACCCATCCGTTGGCTAGAACCAATCCGCTGGCTCATCCGCTTTATCTGTTTATCCGTTTTTACAATCCGTTGGCTAAATCCGAACGCCAATAATAACGGCGGCCCATCGTTAAAATGAGCCGCCATAAAGGTGAACACCCACCCCCAGCCCCTCCCGATGGGAGGGGAGTTGAGAGTTAGCGTCGGCTGCCACCCAACAGTGAAGCGAAGTAGAGGAACTGCAGCAGGGCGGTGAGCAGGGCGGCGACATAGGTCCAGGCGGCGGCGGAGAGTACCACCTTGGCCCCCTTCTGCTCGTCGGGCGTAACCAGTACGCCGGTGTTGGTGAGCATCGCCAGACCGCGCTGACTGGCGTTAAGCTCGACTGGCAGGGTGGCAAGGTAGAACAGCACACCGACACCCATCAAGCCAACCCCAATCCAGGCCAGGCCGGTCATATTAGCAAACAGGCCGATGATGACCAGCCAGATTGCCCCGCCGCTGCTCCACTGCGCGGCTGGCACCAGCACGCTGCGGAGCTTCATTGGCTGGTAGCCCTGGGCATCCTGCAGCGCATGGCCCACCTCGTGGCTGACAATGGCAAGTGCGGCGATGCTCGTGCTGCTGTAAATCTGTGGGCTGAGGTGTAGGCTCTTGTCGCGGGGGTCGTAGTGATTTTCCAGTGCGTTGGCCGTGTCGCCAAACACTCGCACCCCGTAGCCAAAGTTCTTTACCACATCGCCAGTCTTCACCATGTTGTTGGTATAGTCGACGTTGCTCAGACCCAGGCCGTTTTGCTGCAAGAGCAGGTTAGCCAACTGGCCGCCCGAAACCCCGCGCACGCTCGGTATCGCATAATACTTACGGTATGCGTTCTGCACCCGCATCGATGCCCACGCCCCCAGCGCCAGCGTGGGGAGAAGGACAAACAAGAGATAGCTAAAGTTGAAAAACATCTTAATTCCTCCGTTTCTGGAAAAGGGCAGCGCCATCACTGCCAGGCATAAATCATTGTTGCTGCGATTTCGTCGTTTCTATATTGTTATACGCAATTATATCAAACCCAGGTTCAGGTTGACAAGCCTGGAGTAGCGGGTCTAACCAAGCTCTAATACGCCTAGAGCAAGGTCTGCGCCAGCAAATTGCAAAGCAAACGAACTCTGGCGCAGCGAGCTAGCCAGTGCTATAATACCGCCGATGAATACAAGCTCAAGCGCGGTTCGCGCCCCGTCCCTATATCGCACGGCCATGATTATCGGCATCGTGCTACTGGTGGCTGCGCCACTGGTAATATTCCTGCGGGCCAATTCCTACCTCAATAGCGTGCCACTCTCACCGCTGCCCACCTTCCCTATTGATGATGGCTATATCTACAGCAACTACGTCCGCCATGCAGTGGAGGGACGCTGGTTTGCCTATCAGGACAGCGGGGGCGAAGTCAGCGGCGGCGTGACCAGCCTGCTCTGGTATCTGCTGCTCACCGTCGCCGATCTGCTAATTCACTCCGTGGCGGGCGGCCTCGGTGTGGTGGGCGGCGCGGAACTAGCCGCCTACTTGCTCGGCAGCTTGCTGCTGGCGAGCAGCGCGGTGCTGATGCTCCTGCTGGCCCGCTTGCTAATCGTGCCGCTGCTGCCACCCGCGCTGATCTGGCTGCGTCCGCTGGCGCTCGGCTTGCCACCCATCTTGCTGTTGCTACTCACCCCCCAGGCTACCTGGGCCGCGCTCTCAGGTCTGGAGTTGCCGCTGTCAATGGCCCTGGTGCTGGCCGCGCTCTACACCCTGCTGCGCGATGTTGGCGAACGGCGCGGCCCGGGCCTTGCGGCGGCGTTGTTCGCAGGGCTGCTACCCTGGGCGCGACCCGAACTCGCGGCGGTTGGCGTGATGCTGGTCGCGTTTGGGTTGCTGCTTGCATGGCGTGGCCGCTGTGCGTGGATCGCAGCGGTGCGCTACCTGATAATCGTGGTGGCAATCGGCGCATCGTTGCCGCTGATTTATCTGCTTGGCACTGGCCGCCCGCTGCCATCCAGCTTCTACGCCAAGACCGGCCAGCTTGCCATCTTCAGCCCGCGCTTCTTCCAGGCGATGCAGCAGTTGTGGGTTGACGGCGGCTGGCCCTTCCTCGCCCTGTTCGCCACCGCCGCGATAACTGGCCTGCTGGCCCTACTCCGCGCCCTTAATGCTAAGAAAGTGTCTGAAAAGGGCGAACAACGGTTCGCCCCTACGAACAACGGAACGGCTTTTCAGACACTTTCTAATCACGATGTATTTATCCCTACCACCAAGTTGTCCGATGCAGCGCAACACGAACCCTCCACTCAAAACTCAAAACTCAAAACTCAAAACCCCGCAGGGGATCTGGGCATCATTGCTGCCGCGCTCATCCTACATACCCTCGCCACCAGCGGGGCGACCGTCTGGTATGGGCAGATGGAGCGCTACCTGCTGCCGGTATTCCCCCTCGCCCTACTGCTCGCCACTGCTCTGCCGATGCTTATTCTCAACCTCATCTTCGGGAATCAATCCGCGCCTTCCACCTCTGACCCTGAACTCAAAACTCAAAACTCGAAACTCAAAACTCGCCTCTCTTACGTCGCTCTTGCAATGATCATCGGGGTTGGGCTGCTGCTCTGCCGCGACGCTGCGACTGGCTACGCTATCCAGGTACGAAACATCGCCGATGCACATATCGCGCCTGCCGACTGGATGCTTACACATACCGCCCCCGATACGGTAGTCGCCACTGAGCCGGTTGGTGCGTTGCGCCTGTTCAGCCAACGCTCTACCCTCGACCTGGTGGGCCTGACCACCTCGCCGCTGCTCGGCCACTACCGCGACTGGGCCTATACCTGGCCCTACTTGCACGCCCACAACGCCGCTTATCTGCTCTATTACCCGCAGTGGTTCAAGGATCAGGGCATTGCCATCCCGCCCTGGCTCAAGCCCGCCGCCCGATTCAGCATTCTTGACAACCGCATCGCGGGCGCGAGCGAAATTGTGCTATATAGACTGGACTGGGCGGCGTATCATCAGTGATGAGTGACGAGTGATGAGTGACGAGTGATTACTGAAGGGCGCAATGAGTCTGTTGCTTACTGCAATCGGACTCGTAATCGCCGGGTTGAAGCCGGGTGCGCGTCACGTTCTTGCGGAACAAGCGTTCAGTAGGGACGAACCGTTGTTCGCCCTGGTTGGATAGGTGTAGGGACGAACCGTTGTTCGCCCTGGTCATGTATGCAAGCACATGACTCGCACCCGCGAAGCGTGGTAGTACCAACTTTTACCCGCTTGTGTGCTATAATATGCGAGCCATTCTATAAAACTTATACCAATTAGCCGTGGTGACGCTATAATTTCTGTAGGGGCGAACCGTTGTTCGCCCTGGCCCAATTTATACTATCTGCTCGGCTAATTGGTATTACAACTTTCAGCTTTCAACTCCTAGCCGTGAGGTATACCCATGAGCGAACTATCATCCCACGCCGCTGACCGCGTGCGCGGCTTCGGCACCTCGATATTTAGCGAGATGACCCGCCTCGCCACCCAGCATAATGCGGTCAATCTCTCGCAAGGCTTCCCCGACTTCCCCGGCCCTGCCAACGTCAAGGAGGCGGCAATCGCGGCGATTAAAGCGGATATGAATCAGTACGCGCCCTCGCATGGGCTACTGCGCCTACGCAATGCGATTGCCGCAAAGGTGCAGCGGCTCTACGGCCTCGATTACAACCCCGACAGCGAAGTGACGGTGGTCACTGGCGCGACCGAGGGCGGCTACGCCACGGTCAGCGCGTTGGTGCAGCAGGGCGACGAGGTAATCATCTTCCAGCCGTTCTACGATGCCTACCCGCCCAATGTAGTGATGGCGGGCGGCACGCCCCGTTACGTCACGCTGCACGCGCCCGACTGGCATTACGAGGCGGCGGAGCTGGAGGCAGCCTTCAGCCCGCGCACCAAGGCGATTATCGTCAACACGCCGCACAACCCCACCGGCAAGGTCTACAGCCGCACCGAACTCGATCAGATCGCCGCGCTCTGCCAGCGCTATGACGTGATCGCGATTACCGACGAGGTGTACGAGCACCTGCTGTTCGACGACAACCAGCATATCAGCCTTGCCACCTTGCCGGGGATGCGCGAGCGCACAGTCACCCTGAACAGCACGGGCAAGACCTTCAGCATGACCGGCTGGAAGATCGGCTACATCACCACCAGCGCGGCGCTGACCGAGGCGATCCGCCGCACCCACCAGTTCATCACCTTTTGCACGGCCACCCCATTCCAAACGGCGATGGCGGCGGGTATCGAGCAAGCCGAGCAGAGTGATTACTACGCCGAGTATGCGGCGGCCTACGCGGCCCGTCTGGAAAAGATGATCGGGGGCTTGCAGGCGGCGGGCCTGACTCCGATGCGGCCACAAGGCACCTTCTTCGTAATGGCCGACACCTCAGCCTACGCTTGTGCCGACGATGTGGAGTTCGCCCGCTATCTCACCGCCGAAGTGGGAGTCGCCTGCATCCCACCCTCGGCCTTTTACGCCGAGGAGCAGAAGCACGCGGCCAAGTACCTTACCCGCTTCTGCTTCGCCAAGACCGATGCCACGCTTGACGCGGCGGCGGCGCGGCTGCGGGCAGAGGGGCAGCGGCGGGGGTTGAAGATTGCCAACTCCTAGATTTGGCTGTTGGGTGCGCGTCACGTTTATGCTTACCCGACCATGGCGAACAACGGTTCGCCCCTACTGAACGCTTACTTGCAAAAACATGACCTATACCCTTGGCTGCTTTGTAACTGTTCACACTTGCAGTCTAGGTTGGAAAGTGAAAGAATAAGCTCATGGGCAAGACTAACCCCTTCCTGGCCTAACTGCATACCTTGCGTAAGGACAACGCCGCTTTGCGCGGGGAAGTCACCCCCTTGCATGGGGAAAACACGGCCTTGCGTGCCGATAATGCGACATTGCTCACCACTAACCAGCAGTTGCAGAACCAAGTCACTGCCTTGCAAGCGCAACTTGGTGAGCAACAGCGCCAAATTGCCCTGCCTACGCTCAAAATTGCGCCTAAAACTCGCGTACCCCACTGTGAACAGTTACGCTGCGTTGACCATTTACATTTTGCTTACTTTTATGCTATAATTCTGCTTGTGAGTGGCAGGCTTAAATCCATTTAACATTGTTACACTTGGTGCGAATTAGGAATCCAAGGCGAAAACCTTTAGCTTTTGGATGTATCTTGCACCGCTTCCGTTGCCTTTATGCTTGGGAAGTTGGTTAACTCACGCCAGGCATTGTTATGCAGGACACCGCTATTTGTTACTTCTATATCTAACAATTCAAATTGGGATCCAGGAGGTCAACCATGTCTGGCATAAACTCTAATCAGACCCCCAGCCACAGCCCCGCTGAGGATAGCATCGCTCTGCGTGAGGAGAACGCCCGCCTACGCCAAGAAAATGATAGCATCAACCAGGAGCTACGCGAACTTGAGAATAAATACAGCCGCGTGCTGATTGAAGGCTCACGCAAGGATCAGGATGCCCGCCCTATGCAACTGCTGCGTAACGCTCAGGATGGAGTCTACTTCAGCAACGCCAATGGCGAAGTAGTCTTCATCAACCCTTACCTCGGCAGTATCCTGGGGCTGGCCCAGGATGAGAAGAAGCTGATCGGCAAGCCACTGCCCGACCACGTGTGGGAGGACAAGTCCGACCGCGATGGCATCAACACCGATCTAGCGAGCTATGGACAAATCAAGGATCGCCTGGTCATCATGCGTAATATACGTAGTGGAGAGCGGGTTTATGTCTCGCTATCGAGTGTGGCGGTGCGTGACCCATTCGGTAAGATGGTGGGAGCGCAGCACGTACTTTGCAACATCTCCAGCAAGATGCGCATCACCGAGGAGTTGCGGGTACGCACTAGCTTCCTGGTGGTGTTGACTAATCTTATTGCGCCCCGCTATGATGTTCCTGACCTCAATGTGCTAATGTCTGAAAGCCTGACTATGCTGCTGGATGCGTTCGCCAGCCCGGCGCAAGGGGCAGTCTACCTAAAGGATGAACACAGCGACGAGTTGATGCTTGCTGCGCTGTGTGGTTACGAGCTTGATGGAGAAGCAGACCAAAAGACGCTACACGAGGAGGCGGTCAAGGTCATCGCTACTGGCGAACCAATTACCCGCCAGGGCGGGCGCGATCAGCAGCTGCCTTTGTTGGCAGTGCCGCTGCGCGCCGAGGGCCAGGTGGTTGGTGCATTGGTAATTGATGCGGCAACTTCACGTACCTACAGTGACACTGAGCGGGAGATGCTTAACCTAATCGCTCTTGGTTTGGGCTGGACGGTGAAATATAGCTGGATGCGCCTGCAACTGGTGACATGATTCGCCCCCTTCACCCCAGACCAAAGTAATACTGATTCGTCATCGTGAAGGGGAATTGGGCCGGGGTTAGTGCATCCCCCCAGCGTGTGCGTCACGTTCTTGCATACCCAGCCAGGGCGAACAACGGTGCGCCCACTACTGAATGCTTGCCCCGCAAGAACGTGACGCGCACCCTCTCATCCACGATAAAATACTACCTGCTCGACGAACCGGTATAAACACAACAAGAAGGCTATCTCAATTGGCGAGATAGCCTTCTTGTTACTAGTGATAATTTTATCGAAGAATGGTTGGCCCGAAGTAAAAGAGTGGGGTAGGGTTGCTCTGGATAGTGAGTGAGTCGAAGCGGAAGCGTTGTTGGGTTGTGGTGAGGGTGGGGCTTGGTTGTGGCATTGGTGTTATGACTTTGGTTATGGACGTGGCTGAAGGCTTCGGGCCAACCATTGGTCTCTGTGGTGAGCCACAATTCGTGGTGGCATGAGTAAATTATATGCGATGAACCTTACCAAACGCCTTACTGATCCGAGTTTGAGCATGGTACTTATGTAATATTTAGGCATAGCCAGATGGTACGGGATCTGCGAAACGGTAAGGTTTTGGTAAGGTTGGAGAGGGTGAGCCGATGCGACGAATTGGCACTGGCGAGATGGCGGCGCGGGCGCAGGCGCGCTTCGCCCATGACCCACGCTTCGATGATACGCTAGCAATGGAGAAGGGCAACGGCCTGCTGCTTTACGAGATGGTTGCGCCCCACGAGCAACCCCAGCTCGGCTATTACGCTGAATGGGCGCGTATTGCTCCCCACGACCAGCGTCGCAGCGTCTACACCCTGAGCGTGAAACGGGGCCGCCGCTGGGAGATGGCCGACTTCGAGGGAACGCTAGAGCAGTGCCTCGACGAGCTAAAACGCTACTTACGCTAGCTGGTAACTGCGATCAAGGTTTGGTCTACGGCAGTGAAAATGAAGTCGGGGCGGGCGATGCTGTCATCGATGGGTTCCTGGCGGAATTGCTGGGCCAGCGCAGCACGCATCCCCAACTGCTGAGGGCCACGCACGTCTTCGAGCAGGCGGTCGCCAACGAACAGGCACTCGCCGGGGCGCACCGCCAGCTTGCGGCAAATCGCCTGGTAAATCGCAGGGTCGGGCTTGCGCCAGCCCACCTCGCAGGAGAACACCGTTTGATCGAGGTGGTCGAGTAGACCCATACGGTAAACGTTGGCGCGGGCGGCTTCGGGCAGGCCAAAGTAGTTGGAGCATAGCCCCGTGCGGATACCCATCTCGCGCAATGCCTTCAGCGTTTCCACTGCGCCAGCGGCCAGTTCGGGCCGATAGATGGCCTGCCCCTCGGCGGCAATCAGGAAGCGGATCAGGCCATCGCTGGGTTGGTAATCAGGGGCGAAATCGGCGATGGCCGCCCGAAACATGATCAGCGCGTCGCGTTCACGCAACCGCTCCGCCATCCCTGGCGCATAGGATTGGGCAATCTGCTGGCCCACCCGTCCGCCGACGTTGCGTAGCAGCGCGGCGCTGAGGCCGTCTGCCTCCGCAGCGAAGCGGCTCGTCACCGCCCGTTGCACCCGCTCATAAAGTGCATCATACTCCTGATCATCAGCAGGCGGCTTGAGATGTACAAGCGTGTCACCCAGGTCGAAGATTACCGCCATCACGCCGCCGGTTCTTACCATGCTCTCCCCCACTGCGCGGTAGTCGCCAGCATGGAGCTGGCAGGGGTTATTATAGCACAGAAGGGGATAACCCCGCGAACTGCCCGCCCAACCCGTGTGTCACGCCGGTGGCGATGAGCGTGAGGAACAGGGCGATTCCCCCGCCCAGCATTAGGGCGAGGAACAGCCAGTCGGCGCGGCGCATGGTGGTGGGGTAGCGAAAGGTGCGGGTGGGGTAGGCGGCAAATGCCTTGCTGTCCATCGCCAGCGCCACCCGCCCAGCGCGGCGCACCGCCCCCGCCAGCAGGGGGATGGCATCGCGAAGCACACCGCGCACCCCGCCGCGCTGCCCACGAATACGGGCGGCGGCACGGATGCTGCGGTACTCGCCCAGTAGCAGCGGCACGAAGCGGTAGCCCACCAGCGTGGCGTAGGCGAGCCGATAGTTCACTTTGCCTTGCAGCACCAGGCTGACCACCAGCGTTGTCGGTTCGGTGGTACCAATCACCAGCAGCGAACTGGCGGCCAGAAACATTATCCGCAAGCCGATTGCCAGCCCCACCGCTATCCCCTCGCGTGATACGATCAGACTGCCAATGCGGAATAGCTCCGTCTCGCTGGATAGAGTGCGGTGGAACAGCGCGCTGCTGATGAACAGCCCGCTTGCTATCGCCACAAACGGCAGCAGGCTGCCCCCAATCCAGCGCAGCGGCAAGTTGCCCGCCAGCCGCAGCAAAGCGATCAGCAATCCCAGGAAGATGAGTGGGGTCGCCACGTCATACGCGAAAGTGACCAGGATGACTAGCGCCACAATGACGACCAGCTTAACCACCGGATTGATACGGTGCAGCAGCGAATCGGCGGGGTAGTAGGTTAGCAGTTTCATGACAGCAAATCCACATACTCTTGCAGAGAGTTCAAGGGCGGGAAGGCGGGACAGCGGGCGCGCACCTGTTGGCTGAGGGTGTAGAGGGTGGGCGGCAGCAGGCTGGCGGCCTGCATCAGGACTGCATCCGCGAATAGTTCCGCTGGCCTGCCCACGAAGGCGACCTGCCCATCCTGCATCACTGCAACGCGGGCGGCGTACTCGGCGACCAGGCGCAAGTCGTGGGTAATCATAATGATGGTGATGCCGCTTCGGTTCAAAGCTGCTAGCCGCTGCATTAGCGCGGCGGCGCTGGCTTCATCCTGACCGAAGGTTGGCTCGTCGAGGATGAGGACTTGTTGGCCGACCACCAACATAGTCGCCACGCTGAGGCGGCGCTTCTGCCCCTGGCTGAGGCTGAAGGGGTTGCGTTCGCCCAGCCCTTGCAATGCAAACTCGGTCAATGCTGCATCAACCCGCCGCTGCACCTCATCTTCCCCCAGTTTCATCGCCCGTAGGCCGAAGGCAAGTTCATCATACACGGTGCGGGCAACGAATTGATGTTCCGGATTCTGAAATACATATCCTATTAGTCCAGCAACTGCAGAACCCTTCAAATTGGCGAGATCGTGGCCCAGCACGGTGACATGGCCCTTCGATGGCTTAATCAGCCCAACCAGGTGCGCTGCCAGCGTACTCTTGCCGCTGCCGTTCGGCCCCACTATGGCGAAGAACTCGCCCTGGCCCACATCCAGGCTGATCCCCTGCAACGCCTGCACCCCATCGCGGCCCGGGTAGCGGTATTTCAAATCAGTGACGAGAACGGAGTTTTGAGTTTTGAGTTTTGAGTTTTGAGTTGGGGGGATCGTAGGGGCGGGCTGCGCTCGCCCTGGGTCGTTGCCAATCGTGGTGAAGGCGGGCTGCGCTCGCCCTGGGTCGGTGCTTGCTCCCTCCCCCCTCTCGGGGGAGGGCTGGGGTGAGGGCGGGCATACGACCCTTGCCTGTGCCAGCGCGACAATGGGCGCAATTGCCTCAGCGATGGTTATAGGGTAACGGCCTGATGAGGCGAGAGTAGGGATGCGGCGGGCCAACTGCGTAACCTGTGGCAGCCAGATGCCATATTCTTCGAGGCGGGCGGCAACGGCGGGGTCGCCAAAGATGGCACTGGGCGGCGCGCAGATTTCGATTGTACCGGCGGGGTTCATCACCGCCACCCGATCCACCAGCCCGATCAGCTCGTCCAGTTTGTGTTCGATAATCAGGATGGTCGCGCCTGCCGTCCGCAGTTGGCCGCATAGAGCGAAGAAGTGGTTGGTGCTTTGGGGGTCGAGGTTGGCGGTTGGCTCGTCGAAGACTAGCAGCGTGGGGCGCAGCGCCAGCATCGCGGCGAGAGCGAGGCGCTGCTTGTTGCCGCCGCTGAGTTCACTGTGTTCGCGCTGCTCCTGTCCCACCAGCCCGACAGCGGTCAGCGCCTCATCAACGCGGACGGCAATCTCATCAGGGGGCAGGCGCAGGTTCTCCGGCCCGAAGGCC
>JANXYP010000372.1 GCA_025355955.1 Chloroflexota bacterium | reverse complement strand
GTCGTAGATGGTGGCGTTATAGTTGATGCCCATAGCGAAGCCGTCGGTGTAGCCGATGAAGTTGGCCCATGCACCGCCCGATGCCTGTCCCGCGCTCAGGCCAGTAGCGTAGCCGTCGGCACGCGGATACCACTGCACCATTCTAGCGTTGGGGCAACCGGCAAGGAAGGTGTCTAGCGGAAGGTACGTATTGGGTACCTGGCCGCAAGCTGGTCGGGTGATGCGCCAGTTTCCGTGACGTGCATCCCAGGTTTGCCAGATACCGGGGGTGGGTGTACCCTGGCTGGGAGAGTTGACTGGCTCGAAGACGAAGGTAGTGTTGTAGGTGCTGCCGCCGGTGGTATCCACCTTCAGTTCAATTACGATGTCGAGTTGCGGCGCGGCGGTCGAGGCGAGGTCAATGTAGGTGCTGTAGGTGAGTGAAGAGATGGCGTTGAGCAACGTGCCGCTGTAGGCGTTGGTGGCAAAGTAGTTTTTGCCGCCCAAACCAGTGCCGCTGCCACTGCCGGTTTGCATCTGGTAGCTACCAATGCCGTAGGGCGGGACGGGCGGGCCAACGACGAAGTTGCTGCTGGCGGTGTTCTCATCGCGTCTAGCCCAGCCTTGCAGCGCGGAAGGCCGCACCACCACAATCGTGCTAACGTTGGTCGGTGTCGGCGTAGGTGTATTTGTATTAGTCGCAGTGCTAGTTGGTGTGTTGGTAGGTGTATTGGTTGGCGTGTTAGTCGGTGTGTTGGTAGGTGTATCAGTAATCGTTGGCGTATTGGTCGGCGTGGGTGTGTTGGTTGCCAGCGGATTGACGATGACGTTGTTGCAGACCGTCTGGTTGTCTACGATGGTGCAAACCTGGGCGACACCATAGGCGTTTGATGTGAATGTCGAGGTGGCGAGGCCGCTAATCGTACCGGTATAGGGTGGACTCATCGTGCCAAGCGTGGCGGTGAAGTACATCGGCGTGTAGTCAGGCACGTGGCCGAGGCCGGAGGTGTCCTGCCCCAGCGAGTTGATAGTTAGCGTGCCAGTGTTGACTGCGGTGCCGCCAATGGTTATGACCGTGGGGTTGGTAGTGGCGTGCAAGGTCAGCCAGGGGTTGAAGTTGACCGGCCCCTGGGTGGTATCACAGCCGGGGGTGTTGGGGCCGGTGTTGCAGCCCCACCAGTTGTTGGCAGCGCTGTAGGTGAGAGTGTCAGTGTTGGTGATGCCTACCGTGTTGCTGACGACTCGGTTGAAACTGGCGCTGCTGCCCACTGTGGCATTGAGTCCGCTGTCAACCAGGATGGCGTTGCTGTTCTGGTGGATGAGGTTGGTGTTGATGTTTACCCCGCCGCCAGCAAGTTCGAGACCATCAGCGGTGGCAGAGATGTCGTTGTTGGCGATGGTCGAATTGATGAATGAGGCGGGTGTCCCGTTGCCCTTAGCCTTGCTGCCTGCCTCGCGCAGCGGATTGAGCTTGGTTGCTCTGCCACTGTCAAGCCGATCGAGACCCAGCAGACTATAGACAATGATGCCTTCATCGCTGGGATCGTTGCGACCGACCATGCTGTTGTTGGTGATGCTGAAGGTTGTGGATGAGCTATTGTCAATGTAGTTGTAGACGGCCACCTGGTTGGCGCTGAACGTATTGCCGCTAATCGTGTAGCTGGGGCTGTCAATCGGCAGGATGCCGGTGGCGACGAAGCCCGAGCCGGTATATGCGTAGCCGCTGAGGGAATTGCCAGTGACGCTGGCGGTCGCACCATCGAGTATCTCGATGCCGTTCTGAGCGGTGACTGCGGTGTTGCCCGCGCTGGTGAAGCTGTTGCCACTGACCGTACCGCTTGTGCCTGCGCCGCTAAGGATGAGATCACCCTTCTGGTTGTCGCTGAGTACGCTGGTAGCGATGATGCCAGTAGCGGCCTGACCGAGGTAGGCGGAGCCGAGGCGCATCCCGATGCCATTCTGGCAGCCGCTGAAGGGGTTGTCGCGCACTGAGTAGACGTGATTGTTATTGAAGTCGAGATTTGCGCCGCCGATTACGAAGATACCGTAGTTGATGCTGTTGCAACCGCCGGGGCCGGGGCCTGCCACGGTAAAGCCGGTCATCGTGATATTCCTGGTGCCACTGATGGTGACAATATCGGCCACGTCCTGGAACTGCGAGGGGATGACAGGGTTAACGATGTGGATAGTGGTCATCGGGTTGGGAGCTTGGATCGAGACCAGGTTCGCGCCGGAGCCAATGAAGTTCAGCGTCTTGGTGATGGTGAGTTGCTCAGGATAGGTGCCGGTGTAGACGTAGGTGGTGCCAGGGTCGGTGACGGCAACAATGGCCGGCTGCACCATGGTGAAGGAGTCGTAGCACATCGCAATGGCCGGGCCGCCGCCATCGGGGTCGGTGCCACAGGGCAGCCCGGCCCACGCCTGATTGGCGTAGGTGATGGTCGGCACGCCGCTGACGGTGATGGGGTTGCAGATGCTTTGATTATCCACCGTGGTGCAGACGTTGGCGTTGCCAGTGGCGTTGGCGGTGAAGGTGGAGTTGGCAACCGCATTGATGGTGCCGGTATAGGGCGGGTTCATTGTGCCGAGCGTGGCAGTGAAGTACATCGGCGTATTATCGCGGATGTGACCGCTGGGGCGAGTGTCAACGTTGTTGGAGTTGAGGTAGAGCGTGCCGGTGTCCACCGCGCTGCTGCCCACCGCAATGGGGCCGGGTTCGGTAGTGGCGTGCAGGGTGAGCCAGGGATTGAAGCTGATCGGGCCAAGCGGGGCGGCGCCCTTCGCTTTAGTCAAGCGGAGTTTGCCTTGCGCTGCGCCATCAACCGGCACGGTGCGCGGGCGCTCAGGCTGGCCCGCTCGTAGCAGCGAACCACCGACCGAGTCGCAGCCCGCGCCGCCCGGCCCGGCGTTGCAGCCCCACCAGTTGTTGGCTGCGGTAGCTGGCGCAGGGACGTTGTTGAACATCCCATTGGTGTTGCTGACGATACGGTTGAAGGTAATGCTGTCGTTGGCCGCCCCAGTGAGGCCAGCAAAGGTGTCGAGATAGATGCCGTTGGTGTTGCTGTGGACCAGGTTGCTCGTGATCGTCACTGGCACATTGTAGCTGTAGATGCCGTAGATGGCGTTGGAGACGGCGTTGTTGGCAACCGTGGAGCCAGCCCAGCCATCACCGATGGCAATGCCGAAATCGCCAGGGCTGGCCGTGCCAGTAACAACGTTGCCGGTGAAGCTGCCAATGGCAGTAACTGGCTGGTCGTTGCCAGGGTCAATCCCGACGTTGCAGCCGGAAACCTGGTTGTTGGCGACAGTGGTGTTGCCTGCATTGTAGACCTCGACACAGCCGGAGGCGGAGCTGGGGTAGTTGCTGTAATACCATCTGGAGATGACGTTGTTGCTGACGGTGGTAACTGCGCCACGCGACACCTGGATGCCGTTCTGGGCGGTGACGATGGTGGGGCCGTTGCCGGTAATGGTGTCGTGGTCAATTGTGCCAGTAACGCCGGGACCGTCGAAGATGACCGCGCTCTTCTGGTTGTCGGTGAACACGCTGCTGCTGACGATGCCGCTGCCGGTCTGCCCCAGGTAGTTGGAGCCGACGCGGATGGCGATGCCGTTCTGGCAGCCGCTGAAGGGGTTGTCGCGCACCGAGTAGACGTGATTGTTATTGAAGTTGAGGTTCGCGCCACCCACGACGAAGACACCGTAGTTGATGCTGTTGCATCCGCCGGGGCCGGGGCCAGCCACGCTAAAGCCGTTCATGTTCACGCTGACTGTGCCGGTGATAGTTACGATGTCGGCCACGTCCTGCACATTGCCAGGGACACCGGGGTTGGCGATGTGGATGGTGGTCATCGGATTAGGAGCCTGGATCGTAACTAGTGTTGCGCCGGAGCCGATCAGGTTGAGCGTCTTGGTAATCATCAGTTGCTCAGGGTAGGTGCCGGTGTACACGTAGGTGGTGCCGGGGTCGGCGACCGCATTGATTGCGGGCTGCACCATGGCAAAGGAGTCGTAGCACATGGCGATGGCCGGGCCGCCGCCGTCGGGGTCGGTGCCACAGGGCAGGCCAATCCACGCTTGATTGGCATAGGTGGTGGTTGGTACACCGCTGACGACGATGGGGTTGCAGGCGCTCTGGTTGTCTACGATGGAGCAGACGTTGGCGGTGCCGGTGGCATTGGCGGTGAAGGTGGAGTTGGCAACCGCGCTAAGGGTGCCAGTAAGCGGTGGGTTCATCGTCCCCAGCGTGGCAGTGAAGGCCATCGGGGTGCCGTCAATGATGTGGCCGCTGGGGCGGGTGTCAACGTTGTTGGAGTTGAGGTAGAGGGTGCCGCTGTCCACCGCGCTGCTGCCCACCGCAATCGGGCCGGGGCTGCTGAGGCTGGCGTGCAACGTCAGCCAGGGGTTGCTGGTAATTGGACCGAGCGGGGCGTTGCCGCGCACCTTCGGCGCAGTCGCTATCGGATTCTTGGTCAAGCCATCGATCGGCGAAGGGTTACGCCGCGCTTGGTGTCGGGTTGACACCAGGGTGCCTGCTGCCGAGTCGCAACCTGCGCTACCGGGGCCAGCGTTGCAGCCCCACCAGTTGTTGATGGCGGTAGCGGCGGCACTATCATCGTTGAGCAGGCCGGTGGTGTTGCTGACGATGCGGTTGAAACTGATGTTGCTGCCCGCTGCCGCACCTGCGCCGAGACGGATACCGATGTTGCTGCCGTGGATCAGGTTTCCACCAATGGTGATTGGCACGGTGGTGGTAATACCCTCATTGTTGCTGCCGAAGTTGTTATCGCTGAGGATCGAGTTGTTCCAGCCTGCATTGAAGTAGGCGCCGCCCAGGTCGTTACCAGTAACGGTGTTGCCCCTGACACTGGCCGCAGAGCTGATCGCCGCATCGTTGTCGGAGGCGAGGCCGTAGTTACAACCGGATATCGAGTTGCCGCTGATGGTGGAGTTATCGGCATTGTAGGCGAGGATGCAAGCGGCGTAGTCGGTATTCGGCGTGTAGTCCCAGCCGGAGATGATGTTGTTCGTAACCGTGGTGACGGCGCTACGCGAGACCTGGATGCCGTTCTGGGCGATGACCGTAGTCGGGCCATTGCCAGTAATTGTGTTATGGTCAATTGTGCCGCTCACGCCGGGGCCGTCGAAGATGACCGCACTCTTCTGGTTGTCGGTGAAGACGCTGTTGCTGACGATGCCGCTGCCGGTCTGCCCCAGGAAGTTAGAGCCGACGCGGATGCCAATGCCGTTCTGACAGCCGCCAAAAGGAGTGTCGCGGACGGAATATACATCCCCATTATTGAAGTCGAGGTTTGCGCCACCCACCACGAACACACCGTAGCTAATACTGTTGCAATTGGTGGAGCCGGGGCCAGCCACGCTAAAGCCGCTCATATTCACGCTGACTGTGCCGGTGATAGTTACGATGTCGGCCACATCCTGCACATTGCCAGGGACACCAGGGTTGGCGATGTGGATGGTGGACATGGAGCTGGGCGCATGGATGTAAGTGGAGGTTGCGCCCGCGCCGCTGAGAGTAATCGTCTTGTCGATTAGCACCTGCTCGATGTAGTTGCCCGCGCCGACTGTGATAGTGTCGCCATTGGCCGCTGCGCTGACCGCTGCCTGGATGGTTGTATAGTTGCAACCACTGGCACAGACCGTGATGGTGGCGGCGGGACGGGCAGTGTTCGCCGGTGCCTTGCTTGATGCGGCAGGTATGGATTGACTATGAATGGGCGCTGTCTGGCTTACAGTCGCAAGCGGCAGTGAACCGCCATATGGTGTCACCATGTTTACGACAAATGCCAACAAGATTCCTACCAGAGACGTGCGTGTTTGATTTATCATCTTCTCCTCTTTCCTCATTCCTCGATAGCTTTAGTCAGTCGCCGCCGCGACTTTAAATTACCAGTCAAGCCGGGATTGGGCAGCTGGTTGGTACGAATAATATGACAAGCAGCGCTCACTAGCCACGCAGTAGCCGCATTTGAGTGTGCTGCACGCCTCATTCAGAGGATTAACCTACAGAAGCTAATCGTTCTTCTACCATGATGTGGTGCGTAGGGATGTAAACTCTGTACCTTATGTACCACACTGATATATTATACACGGCTAACCTTACCATTCACCTTACCGTTTCGGTGAATATTCAGTGAATATCGGTGTACAAGCTCTTTTAATAAAGAGCAAGGCCAATCGCGCTTCAATGTACGTCTATTTTAATCCCAGCAAAAAGAATCGAACTGCCACCGTCGCTACAGCGCTCTCTCAGGAGCGCATAAAGTAACCGTGGCAGTATCCCGTTTCATAACCTGGCTACAATATGATAAGCGGTAAAAAGTTCAGGCTGCGGCTAATTTGATAACCTGCCAGCCAGATGAGAACCCTGACTCCGCCAAATCCCTGCACACTTTCTCGAACCGTGATCTATACATTCCACATCTACATTCTACTTTCCGTCTGCCAGTCGGTCGAGCGCGGCGCGATCGAGGCGATAGGGCAGCCACTCAATCAACTGCTGCCCACCCAGCCGCTGGTAGAAGTTGATCGCGTTCTGGTTCCAGTCCAGCACCACCCACTCCAACCTACCGCAGTTGCGCCCTCGCGCCTCGGCTACGCAGCGCATGAACAGGGCGTAGCCAACCCCCGCCTTACGAAACTCTGGTAGCACGAACAGGTCTTCAAGATAGAGACTGGGTAGGGCCAGGAAGGTGGAATAAGTCTCGAATACGAAAGCGTAGCCAACTACCTGCACGTCAATCTCGGCAAGAAAGATGTCGAAGCGCGGACGTGGGGCGAAGGCATCGGCTAGCAGGCGCGCCCGCGCCACCTCGTCCGGTGGGGGCAACTGCTCGAACTCGGCCAGTGCGATCACCAACCTGATGATGGCATCGGAGTCGGCAGCGGTTGCCTGCTTGATGGTTATTTCATTTTGCATTATCTACATATCCTTCCAGGTTATACCGTCTTAATATTACAGCCTCAGTTGCCGGGCAAGATAACGTAGTCACGATTGGCCTGGACACCAGGCGGCAGGGCGTATGCGATTCGCCCCTACACCAGTCTGGCGCATTTATGCGAACTGAGGCTGTAATATTAAGATTTTCCCTCCCGCCGGGGGCTAGGGGGTGGGGCGGTGCAGCGCGCTTCACACCCTCCCCGACCATTCCCGGTGGGAGGGGAAATTACGCCCTCGCCTTCGACACTGAATGAGCTGTACTCAGCACTCAGCATTCAGCTGCGTCGCCAACAAGTCCAGCGTGGGTCGTCAAGGGCCAGCCAGTATCCCAGCGCAGCGGGGCCGTACTGGTTGGCGCAGGCGGCATTGACATCGACCGGGCCGAGTTGATGTGGCGCAAAACAGGCCCAACGGTAGGCGGCCTGCACATCAGTGCGATCCTCCAGTTGGGCGCTGCCATACAGCTGGGTAGTGGTACAGTATTCTTGGATTGGCACTGGACCAAGCTCCACCGTGCCGCGATAGCAGGCCCAGCTATTGGCATCGTCGGGGTTCTTGACGTTCGCGCTGATGTTCTGACCGTAGCGGGAGCGGCAGGCATCGCCCATATTTACCCCACTAACCTTCTGTACATCTGGTGAGTAGCAGGCCCAGTTTAGCGCAGTGGCGAGAGCTGGACGCTTGGTCAGGCGGGCGACCGCGCCAGTTTGCTGCATATTACAGTAGTAAGTGGTAAAGTCTACCAGCCCCAGCTGGCTCCAGCCCGCGCCCAGCGCGGTCGAGGGGTTGGTGGTCGGGTTGGGCGGCGGGGGCAGCGGCGTATTGGTGGGTAGCGGCGTGCCAGTGGGCGGCACCGGCGTACGGGTGGGCGGGCGCAGCGTGCTGGTCGGTCGTGGTCGGGGGGTAGCGCTGGGCGGCAGCATCGTCGCAGTAGGCGGCAGCGGCGTAGCAGTAGGTGGCAGCGGCGGGTTGGTAGCGGTGGCTAGGGTGATGGGCGTGTTGGTGGATTGCGGCGGTGCCGCTGCTGCCACCAGCGGGGTAGCGGTGGTTAGTTGCGCGACGAGCAGAGCGGTGTTGCTGGGCGGTGGGGTGAGGCTGGGCGGGGCGGTGGGGCTTGACCCAAAGTTGAACCCAGCGCTAGCGGTCTGGGTGGCGTGCAACTGCGCCAGCGCCACATCCTGCCCCTGGTTCGGTTCGCTCTTGCCCAACAGCAGGAAGGCCAACCCGATTAGCAGCGCGAGGGCGACCAGCCCACCAATCAGCGTGGGCAGCAGCCGGTTGCGGCGTGGCGCGCCCACTGGCGCAGGCGCGATTGGCGGTGGCACAACTGGCGGTGGCTGAGGCGATGCCGCGATGGGCAAAGCGGCGATGGGCAAAGCGGCGGGCGGGATAGGAAGGGCGCTATTTACCCCCACGGTGGGCGCGCTGCCCACCTTGCTCGGCGCGGCACGGACGTAGCCGGGGGTGATGACTGTTTCGAGGGGTAGACCGGCTTGTGCGGGCGATGGGCTTAGTGTTTCATACATCCCGCGAGCGTAGCTGTCGCTAATCGCATCGCCGCCGATTTGAATTACCGAGTTGACCCCATCCATAGGCGGCGCAGGCTTGCGCCCGCTCAGTTCGTCGAGGAAGTCGGCGACGGTGGCAGGGCGGTCTTGCGGATTGAAGGCCAGCGCGTGGTTGAGAGCGGGCAGCAGGCTGGTGGCGGGTGGCTCATCTAGTTCGTGGGTGGGGGCCACGCCGGTGAGCAGATAGTAGCAGGTGGCGGCCAGAGAGAATACGTCGGTGTACGGACCCTTGCGCCCCTTGGCATAGAACTGCTCTGGCGGCGAGAACCCGCTGCTGGCAATCGCCGTTACTGCCACACTGCGGTCCAGGGCGAACTCTCGGGCTGCACCGAAGTCAATCAGCACGGTCTGACCATTAGGCTGTAGGATTATGTTGGAGGGCTTGATATCACGGTGCAGCAGGTTGTGGGCGTGAACCACGGTCAGCGCCTGCCCCACCTGGATGGTGTACTCGCGGGCCTCATCCTCGCTCAACCTGCCGCCGCGTTGGGCCATCAGGCGGCTTAGGGTGGTGCCGATGATAAACTTCATCACCATGTAGGCGGTGTTGTTCTCCTCAAACTGGTCGTAGACCGCGACGATGCCGGGGTGATCAAGACCCGCGATGATGCGCGCTTCGATCAGGAAGTTCTGGATCGCCTTCTCCCATGCTTGCGCTGCATAGGTCAGCGGCGCAAGCACCGCATTGTCGTCGCGGGTGCAACCGAGGATGAACAACTCTTTGATCGCCACCGCCCGCCCCAGGCGGTTGTCAGTCGCCTGGTAGGTGATGCCGAAGCCGCCCTCGCCGAGTACCTGCTCGACTCGGTAGCGGCCCTGCTGCAGGCTGGTGCCGTTGTTCAACGCGCTCGCCAATGCTGTTGCCCCGCCTTCGTCAAATAGGCTGCCCTTTCAGTGGGTGCAGTATGCCTATTATATCACCAGTAGGGGGTGTGCGGCAATGTTCTGGTTCTCCAGGGGTGCGCGTCATGTTCTTATACCAATAAGCCGAGGAGATGCTATAGTTCTGATCATTATTGACAACCGGATGCGGTAGTCGGCAGGGCAAGCACCACCATACCCATCAAGTTAATAGAGTTGGGCATCAGCGCGGGGGCCTGGGGATTAGCCCCCAGCTGCTGAGAATGTGATAATGCCCTATCGTAATCAGCGTTTTTGTGGGACGGTAAGTGCAAAGGTGCGGCAACCCCCCAGCATTAGGGGCAGGCAACGCCTATGGGCTGAACCCCCAGACCGCCAGAGAGCCATCACTATTAGGAACAAATCAGCATGAAGTAGGTGGCTGTTTGCTTAATATTACAGCCTCAGTTCCCAGTCAAGATGCGGTAGTTACGATTGGCCTGGACGCTGGGCGGCAGGGCGTATGCGATTCGCCCC
>JANXYP010000314.1 GCA_025355955.1 Chloroflexota bacterium | reverse complement strand
TCTCCCCTCCCGCCGGGAGGGGTTGGGGGTGGGTCTGTGCTATGCGACTACCCTCTCCCAACCTCCCCCACTGGGGGAGGGGTTTTGCTATTGGTGAGACTACCCTCTCCCAGCCTCCCCCACTGGGGGAGGGGTTTTGCTATTGTGGTTTAACTATACCGACGGCGAGGCCGTCATTGGTGGTGATGATGGTAGAAAATAGGCGTGGATCGCTAGCCATCAGGCGGTTGCACTCGCGCACGCTCTCCACATCGGGGCTATGATCGGTGGGGTCGAGGATCGAGCCATGGCGGTAGGAGTTGTCTACCGCGATGATACCACCAGGGCGCACCAGTTGCAGCGCGTGCTTGAGGTAAGCGGCCTGGTTGGGCTTGTCGGCATCAATGAAGCAGAAATCGAACGGCGCATCGGGGCCAATCTGTGCCAGGCTGTCGAGCGCCGCGCCTTCGCGCAACTCTACCTTGTCAGTGACACCGGCTTTGGCGTAGAACTCGCGGGCGGTGGCGGCGTGGTGGGGGTTCAGTTCGAGGGTAATCAGCTTGCCGCCTGCGGGCAGGGCGCGGGCAATCCAGATACCGCTGTAACCGCCCAGGCTGCCTATCTCTAGCGCCTTGCGTGCGTCAATCGTGTGCAGCAGGAACTGCAGCAGCCGTCCTTCGACCGAATTGACGTTGATCTCTGGGATGTTGCGGCGTGGCATCTCGGCCCGCAGTTCACGCAACACTTCATCTTCAGGGGCAAACAGATCGCTGGTATACTGTTCCAGCGCGTTCATATCGTGGCTTGGCACTGCGCTCACCTCACTGTGAATTGCAGATTTGGCGCACAGCCGGCCGTTTCGCCTGCGGGGTGCGTCATCGGCGTTATTATATCACGGCAAGGCGTGATTGTCTAACCCGATTTCGCAACTCTGGACATTATGAGGCTGGCGGTGATATAATATGGTTACGATGAAGTTGAAACTCCAACGAGGGAGGAAGTAGAGATGGCAGCTAAGATAATTGTAGTCGGTGGCGGTTTGGCCGGGTTGTCGGCCACTATCAAGGTCGCGGAGGCAGGGGTGCCGGTCGAGTTGTTCAGCATCGTGCCGGTGCGCCGCAGCCACTCGGTCTGTGCCCAGGGCGGCATCAACGCAGCGGTCAACACCAAAGGTGAGGGCGACAGCACCTGGCAGCACTTTGACGACTCGGTTTACGGCGGCGACTTCCTTGCCGACCAGACCCCGGTTAAGCAGATGTGCGAGATGGCTCCTGGCATCATCTTCCTGCTCGACCGCATGGGCGTGCCGTTCAATCGCACCCCCGAAGGCAACCTCGACTTCCGCCGCTTCGGTGGCACTCTGTTCCACCGCACCGCCTTTGCGGGCGCGACCACCGGCCAGCAGCTGATGTACGCTCTGGACGAGCAGGTGCGCCGCCACGAGGCGGAGGGAACGGTCAAGAAGTTCGAGACCTGGGAGTTCGTTGGCGCAGTATTGGACGAACAAGGGGTATGTCGCGGTATTGTTGCCCAAGAGCTTCGCACGATGGAGATTCGCGCCTTCGCTGCCGATGCGGTAATTATGGCGACTGGCGGCTGTGGCATCATCTTCGGCAAATCCACCAACTCGGTGATCAACACCGGCACCGCCAATAGCGCCCTCTACCAGCAGGGCGCAGCCTATGCGAACGGCGAGTTCATCCAGGTTCACCCCACCGCCATCCCCGGCGAGGATAAGCTGCGGTTGATGAGCGAGTCGATTCGCGGCGAGGGCGGACGGGTGTGGACTTACAAGGACGGCCAGCCCTGGTACTTCCTCGAAGAGTGGTATCCCAAGTACGGCAACCTGGTGCCGCGCGACATTGCCACCCGCGCCATCTTCAAGGTGGTGAGCGAGATGGGTCTAGGTGTGGATGGTCAGCGCCAGGTCTACCTCGATGTCAGCCACCTCGACCCGCAGATGCTGCACGTCAAGCTGGGTGGGGTGATTGATATGTACGAGAAGTTCGTCGGCGATGACCCCACCAAGGTGCCGATGCGCGTCTTCCCTGCCGTTCACTATTCGATGGGCGGCATCTGGGTGGATTTCAACCAGCAGACTAACATCCCCGGCCTGTTCGCTTGCGGCGAGTGCGACTTCAGCATCCACGGCGCGAATCGCCTGGGCGCGAACTCGCTGGTATCCTGCATCTCTGGCGGTTTTATCGCTGGCCCCAGCGCCGTCACCTACGCCAAGAATGCGAACAAGGGGGCAGCGGCAGTTAGCAGCACGGTTTTCGACGCGGCAGTGAAGCGGGAGCAGGATCGGGTCAACCATCTGATGAAGATGGATGGCCCAGAAAATCCCTACCAGATGCACAAGGAATTGGGCGAACTGATGACCGATAACGTCACCATCGTGCGCTACAACGACAAACTGAAGCAGACCGACCAGAAGCTGCAGGAGATGATCGAGCGCTACCGCACCCGCATCCACATACCCGATCGCACCAACTACGCCAACCAGGCGCTGGCCTTCACCCGCCAACTGTGGAATATGCTGGTGCTGGCCCGCACCATCACCATCGGCGCGTTGCTACGCGACGAGTCGCGCGGCGCACACTACAAGCCCGACTTCCCAGAGCGCGACGATGTGAACTTCCTGAAGACCACCTATGCCCTCTACGATGCCAGCACTACCAACCCGATTATCAGCTACCGTGAGGTGGACATCAGCCTGCTGCCACCGCGCAAGCGCAGCTACAGCAGCGACGATGCCGCCAAGCCCGCCACCACAGTCCCTGCCTCCGCCAACGGTGCGTCACCGAATGGCGCACACGCCAACGGTAGCGTACCTTACGTAGTCAGCGTCAATGGTGCAACGGCCAATGGCGTACACGCCAACGGCGCAGCCGCGCCGAGCAGCCCCTATGCCGAGGCCGGTCAAACCTCATCCGATGCGGTTACTCGTGCCACCTCCACCGATCCCGCCACCACTGTCGGGCCGGTGCCGGACAGCAACACTGCCACCGCCCTGCCCAACGTGGGCGGCACCATCGCTGAGGCAACCCAGGCCGAGCAGGCCGAGCAGCAGGCGCTGAAGAAGTAATCCGACTACTGCCAGCGGCGTGTTAAAGTGCCGCTGGTAGATAGGCTAGAAGGAGAGGCAACAATCATGGCAACACAAACCTACACCTTCACGGCAGTGGTGAACAAACAACGGGGTAATTACCTCGCCTTCTCTCCAGAAGCGGTGGTTGATGGAGAAGGGCTAACGATTGAGGACGCTCTTGCTAACTTGAAGCTGGCAACCCAGAAACAGCTTGAGGAGGAGTCTCTATACGGCTTCACTAAACCCTGGCTCATTACTAATGGTATAGAAGTTGCGCCAGATAATGGGAGTAAGCAAAAGTATAGATTTGACGTGATAGTACATCAGGAAGATGGTGATTATGTTGTTTTCTGCCCAGAAGTTGGAACATCTGACTCGGGGGAGACGTTGGAATACGCTTTGCGTATGCTCATAGCTGGCACCAAACTATACTTGGAATGTGGGCCACTCCCTGATTACAGCAAACCCTTTTTGGTTGAGTTTAGCGTAGAAGTGCGCCGCCAGGAGCTAGCCCTTGCCTGAGCTACGTATCACTCCAAGGGAAGCCATATATGCTCTCAAGAATCTTGGCTTCATCCGCCATCACCAAACTGGCAGCCACATCGTTATGAAGAAGCAAACGCCTGATGGTGAACTTAGGTGCGAGGTTCCAAACCACAATCGCACGTTGAAAATAGGGACGGTATACAGCATCATAAAGCAAGCCCACGTCACCCGTGCAGAGTTCATCGCGGCGCTGAAAGGATAGAGATATGGCAACCGAAACCTATACCTTCACCGCAGTTATCAACTGGCGTGGCGATCATTTCTACGCCTATACCACTGATGTGCCGACGATGGGTACGCACGGCAGCAATGTCGAAGAAGCAGTGGACAACTTGCACGAACAGGTTGCAGAGTATCTGGCAGATAACCCTCTGCCACAGACTGCCAAGCCTACAGTCGTCAAGGCTAAGTTCGTCGCTATCAACCCTGACCACTCTACCCAAACCTACACTCACGACGTATACGTGTATCAAGAAGATGGCATTTACATTGCTGATTGCCCGGAAGTGGGCGTTGCTGACCAAGGTGAGACCACCGAGGAGGCATTGGCGATGCTGAAGGAAGGAGTTGAGCTTCTGCTAGATGGCAACCCCCATCCAAACTTTGGTAAGCCAAAACTAATCGAGTTTGATGTCGAAGTATCCAAGCCTGAGCCAGCCCATGCCTGAAGTACCTCTAGTTTCTGGTAGACGGGCGGTTAATGCTCTGAAAAGACTGGGCTTTGTGGTAGACCATCAACGCGGAAGCCATGTAATTATGAAAAGCAAACGCCAGATGGTGAACTTACCTGCATTGTACCGAACCACAAGGGAACAATGGCACCTGGTACAGTTAAAAGAATTATGGAGAAGGCTCATATCACTCGCAAGCAATTCATTGCGGCTCTGAAAGGATAGAGATATGGCGACCGAGCTATAACTACAAGATGCACCTTTGCCTGATTATGGCAGTCCTCTAATCACATCAGCGGAAATTAGCCTTGAAAAGTTCAAGAAACTGCTTAAGAAGTTATATCAACGAACAGCGCCGCAACGCAGCGGCAAGGAGAACCCAAATCATGTCACAAGCCCAACCCAACCCTAACGGCAACGCTGCCGTAACCCCGCGCCCGCAGCCGAACCATGAGGGGCGCACCATCCGCCTACGGGTCAAGCGCCAGGATCTGCCCGCCGCGCAGGGCAAACCCAACATCCGCTGGGAGGAGTTCGAGATCCCCTACAAGCCGAACATGAATGTCATCTCCTGCTTGATGGAGATCCAGCGCAACCCGGTGGATGTGAACGGCAACACCGTCAACCCCATCGCCTGGGATAGCAACTGTTTGGAGGAGGTGTGCGGCTCCTGCACTGTAGTGGTCAACGGCAAGGCGCGGCAAGCGTGTTCCACCTTGATTGACAAGCTGAACCAGCCGATTATCATCGAGCCGATGAAGAGCTTTACCGTCATCCGCGACCTGATGGTGGATCGGCAGAGGATGTTCGAGGCGCTCAAGCGGGTCAAGGCCTGGATCCCGCTGGATGGCACTTACGACCTCGGCCCCGGTCCCAAGATGAGCGCGGAGACGGCGGAGCTACGCTACGTCGAGTCCACCTGTATGACCTGTGGCGCGTGTCTCGAAGTCTGCCCCAACGTCAGCGAGGAGTCGCCGTTCATCGGCGCGTTCGCCATCAATCAGGTGCGATTGTTCAACTCACACCCCAGCGGCGCGTTGAACAAGAACGAGCGACTGGAGGCGTTGATGGGTGAGGGTGGCATCGCCTACTGCGGCAATAGTCAGAACTGCGTGCGCGCCTGCCCCAAGGAGATACCGCTGACCGACAGCATCGCTGAGATGAACGCCCAGGTCAACAAGTATGCGCTGATGAAGCTGTTCAAGCGCTAGGCAGATCAGGGTGAGATAAATCCGCACGAATGCTAAGTAAAAGGGAACAAGGAGATTACTGATGGCACAAGCAGCAGGCAGTATGCAGGGCAAGGTTTGCCTTGTAACCGGCGCAAGCTCAGGGTTGGGGTTCGTCACCGCAAGAGGGTTGGCGAGGCTAGGCGCAACTGTAGTAATAGTGTGTCGCAACCGGCAGAAGGGTGAAGCAGCGCTGGCCGAGATCAAGACCGCCAGCGGCAATGACAAGGTTGACCTGCTGCTGGCTGATCTTTCATCTCAGCAGGCCATTCGCCAGCTAGCTGATGAGTTCAAGCGCAAGTATGACCGCCTCGATGTGCTGGTCAACTGCGCGGGCGGCGTGGTGAGCAAGCACAACCTGACCGTAGATGGCTATGAGCAGACCTTTGCGGTCAACCACCTGGGCTACTTCCTGCTCACTAGCCTGCTCCTCGATACGTTGAAGGCAAGCGCGCCAGCGCGTATCGTCAGTGTCGCCTCTGAGGCGCAGTCGTTTGGCCGCATTAACTTTGATGACCTGATGGGGGCAAAGAAGTACAGCGCCTGGGCGGCTTACGCACAATCGAAGCTGGCGAACATAATGTTCACCTACGAACTGGCGAAACGGCTAGCTGGTACAGGCGTGACCGCCAACGCACTTCACCCCGGCGTGGTGCGTAGCGGCTTTGGCGTTGACTTGGGTGGCATCATCGGTCTGGGCATGAAGCTGATCCGCCCCTTCGAGATAAGTCCCGAACGTGGCGCACAAACGATCATCTATCTCGCCACATCACCAGAGGTGGAAGGCGTAAGCGGCGAGTATTTCTCAAACAAGAAGCCAATCAGGTCGAACAAGCAATCACACGATGTTGCCGACCAGCAGCGGCTCTGGCAGGTGAGCGAACAGCTTACCACCGCTCACTAGTATTACAGCCTCAGTTGCTGGGCAAGATAACGTAGTCACGATTGGCCTGGACACTGGGCGGCAGGGCGTATGCGATTCGCCCCTA
Organism: Chloroflexota bacterium; assembly: GCA_025355955.1. Taxonomy (GTDB): domain Bacteria; phylum Chloroflexota; class Chloroflexia; order QHBQ01; family QHBQ01; genus QHBQ01. The sequence continues at coordinate 613 of JANXYP010000314.1, read as the reverse complement.
CACCATTCTGGCCCATTTATGCCAACTGAGGCTGTAATACTAGAGTCTGTCTGAGAACTAGTGGATTTACTCGTAGGGGCGCACGGCTGTGCGCCCCGGCGAAGTGCCTGCAATGCCCATCGAAAGCAACGAACGCTGGTGTAGGGGCGATTCGCATACGCCCATTGGCATCGGGCTAGGGAAACTGGTCAGTGTTCTTATGCTGATTTGCGCTTGATGCTGAAGGCACTCTGGGGACTCAGCCCCCAGCTGCTGCAATCACACAGTGCGATGGGTTGGCTGTAGCCTGCTCTGGCCGCGCCACCAGCATGGTGGCATAAACTGGGCATTGATGCGCTTGTGCCTCTGGGGGCTGAACCCCCAGACCCCCCAGGCGCATCCCCTACTTTATTAGCTTCAGAAGTTACGCACACGGCCTTGTAGTAGGCGGGTTGTTGAAGCTAGACGTATAGGCAGATGCGCTCAACTTCTCTGCCCCAGGTGCGGAAAACCACGCCCATTACCTGCTTACTATACTGGATCGTGCGTAACTCCTAAAACTGTATAATTTGACCCTCGTGGCCCTACCCATCCTTCTACTTCAAGGTCACATTACCGCAAACGCTGCCGATCC
>JANXYP010000234.1 GCA_025355955.1 Chloroflexota bacterium | reverse complement strand
AGCGGCGGGCGCAGGAGAAAGCGCCGCTGCATAGTCTCCGACCGCCCCGGCTAGCAGAGCGGCTCGCCGATTGGCAAAGGCTGGGGCATGAGGTGGGCAGGTGGCTCAAGGAGTGGCTAAGGGAGTTTATCCCTTGACGCTCCTCAACAAAGTAAACCATTGCGCCGCCAGGCTTGTATTTATCTTGAAGGGCAATATTGGTTATGCGATTTGAGAGGCAAGACAATGCGTGATATAGTGCTCACAAAGCGGCTAGGTGATGGCAGGCTGGTCGAGGTCGAGGTGCAGGAGTATGCAATTGGTAAGTATCGCTGCATGGTCTACGTGGCGGGCAAGTGGGTGGATGGCCCCGAGCAGCCGCTGCCACTACCGATGCCAAGAGCGGGCCTTACCAACTATTTGGGCGGAAGAGCTGGCGGACCGCAGGTCGCCCTCACCGGGGCTGAGGCCGAGGTGATCAGTTCGGAATTGTCGCGGCGAAAAGCTGCTGCAGATGGCCCAGCAAACCAGACTGGTTTCAGGCAAGAGAGGCGCTACCGCTCTCTCCATCCTGCTGCGTAATCGCTTGCTCCTCCCGCTCAAAGCGCAGTGCGTCACGCACCACCGGGCCGAGCAGATGGACGGGAACGCCAGCCACATCGGCCGCCAACCTGGCATAGCGCCTGAAGGCAATGCCGTCTTCCTCGTTCCGCTCCGGTCTGAGACAAAGAGACAGGTCGTCGAGCGCCTCGAAGCTGCATCCCAATTTTCGGGCTAGTTCTGCATCGTTGAGACCCTCGTGCTGCTGGTAGATGGCGAGAAGGTAACCTAGATGCTCGAACTTCAGCCGCGAGAATCTTGCCGCTTCCTGCTTGAGCTTAGGCTTGAGGCTGTGCGCTGGGGTTGAGGGCGCAATTAGCCTCCCGACCAGGATTGCTGGCGTACCAATCTGCCCTCCCTGTTCCGCTGATAGCAGCAGTTCGTCTATCATCCGCTCCGCTCCGGCCATGCTTTCGATAATATTGCCGGTTGTCGAGGTCAGCCAATAGCAGGGGCGGCGGCCTGTACCGAACACCGCCGCAAGGGTGAGGCTGGCCTGCGGCGCTACCGGCCGATAGGTGCGTTCACCGATCTCTAGCGCCTTGCCTGGTTCGCCTTCCCACCAACCAGTGTCGGGGATTTGATCGTAGCCGTCTGCGGCTGTCTCCTCATCTAGCATAGCGCTTGCTCCGCTATCGCCATGCTCCAGAGTAGCGAATTGCGAAGCCGGTGGTGAGATGGTTGGTGCGCTAGATGTGCTCATCACCGCTCACCAGGTAAACGTAGCGATTGTCTTCGCGCCGCTCTCGCCTAAGATACCTCTGGCTCACCCGCTTGCGTACTGTAGTCAGCATCAGGGGATAGGATACATTGTGACGCTGCAGGAGGGCGGTGTGCAACTCACTCAGGGTGGAGCGGCCAAGTTCGCGGGCGATCGTCATCACCCGCACCTCTAGCTCACCCCAATCGCCTTCCTGCTTGCGCTCGTGCTGTGCAGGTTGTGGCGCTCACCCTTGACCTGGCGCAGCGGTGACGAGTTCACGCGGCGAGCTGCTGCCAGCTTCTGTCGCGGCATCCTGAGCGGCTAGCTGGTAATAGCGGCGCGGCCAGCTCTCTATTTTACCCAGCTTGCCACTTTGCACCAACCTCCCCACTGTAAGCTGCACCAGGCCATACGCTTTCAGGTGTACCAACGTGCCATAGTTGCTTAGTTCTAGTTCGCTGAGAGGGCGATTACCCGAACCATCAGGGTCAGCCAGCCGATTGCTCTTTAGCTGGGTCAACCAGCGCCATTGGTAGCCCCGCACTTTCTTCAGGTTCTCCAGGCTGGAGTACCAACTGTCGAAGCAGACACACGCTGGCTCAAAGCCGCGTTTATAGGCACTCTCCAGCATCGCCCGAAAGTGGTCGTTCTTGGTTAGCGCATCGTTAGCCTTGTCGTAGATGCGGTAGTCACAGGGAATGTGGCGAACACCATCAGTCCACAACAAGGTAATCAGGTCAATGCCCGCCACCACTTGCCGGTGTTTACCCGACCAGGTGCGGGTGACTAGCTCGATTTTACGGGCATAAGGCTTGTCCAGCACGGTGTCATCAATGACCAACAAGCCGCCATCAGGTTGCACCAACGCTTCAGCTTCGTGCCAGAGTTGGTCGGGGTCAGGCTCAAGACGGTGGAGCAAGCGAGTAAAGGCATCATGGGCAGGCGGGTTGGCCTGCTCACCTTGACAGCTAGCGGCAAAGGTGGCGCTGACTGGCCTGGGGGCTAGTAATCAGGAAGTTGATGTAATCAAGCTCTTCGCATTTTGGTGTGTTCATGCTAGTTATTATAGCACAGCCTCGCCAACTGCGTAAGTCCTGCTGTATTGCGGCTATTTTCATCCAAACTTTTTGGCTACTTTTGGGGATAAGTGCTGCAACTCTGTAACATTCTTCATAGTCCATGATGCTGGGGTATCCCTAGATCTCGTTGCCGCTGAGGTGGGGATATAGCTGAGGGGTTGAACACGCCCCCTTCGCCAGTATCAAGATAGAAATTGCTATGACTGTGGGTGTAAGTCGGGTCGCTGGCATCACTTCGCAAGTGGCAAGGTGGGCCGCGATGCTGGTGCCGTAGCAAGTGTTCTGGGTGGGTGAAGCTGGTCATTTGCTGAAAGCTTCAGTTGCCGACAGCCAAATGCTGTATTGCGTTGGCGCTGCGGACACCTCCCGATATGGTCCAGCCTTAGTGACTACCATGTATAGCTAACACTAATAGCAATGCTGAACACACCCGCTCCGCCATGTAAGGATCAGAGGCACAGATGTACTGTTGCCAGCTGCCTCCTTCACGCAGATGCAGACATACGTAGGAGCCATCGCCGAAATTCCTGCCCAGGTGAGGGCCAGATTATTGCCGTCTTTGTTGGGCATAAGCTGGGTGCCGTGGCTGGCATAGCTGATACCCTTATTTGGTCAACCCAGGCTAAACCATCACCAACCGGCCTGGAACTCAACCTGCACAGCACGGCCCAGCATCGCGCCGAGTAGCTCACTGATGCGTTCGGCGTAGAGGCCAGCGTTTGCCATGCCACCTACGGGCGGTGACGAGAGTATCAGTCGGTCAGCAGCCACGCCGATGAGTCGCATATGCTGTAGCCACAGCTTGGCGCTGCCGCTC
>JANXYP010000158.1 GCA_025355955.1 Chloroflexota bacterium | reverse complement strand
TGTGCTTGCCAGGGAAAAGGTTAACGACGCGCCACCGATGGCATACACGCTGCTGCCGCTGCTGATTTGCATGATGGTGGTGGCGTGGCAGGCGTTTAGCGCCGATCCGCACAGCAGCGGGCGTGACTTTATACACAATGGCTGGCTTCCTGCCAGACTGCTGCTCGAAGGGCAGAACCCGTATAACCCTGATCAGCAAGAGGTGCTGCAGCTGGCAGGAAGCTACTTGTCTACTCTGAAGGTGGACGGTGCTAGCGGCTATAACACTGGCCCGGCCTACAATGCGGTCTATCCCTACTGGGCGCTGCTGCTGCAAACGCCGCTGGGTCTGCTCGACTTTCCCACCGCATTCGTAGTTTGGACACTGCTAAGTGGCGCACTGCTGCTGACCGGGCTGTATGTTGCAATCGAGGGGGCGCGGCGGCGACTCGCGTTGATGTTCTCACCGCTGGTGTGGGCAGCAACACTGCTGGGGTTGGGGCTAGCTGCGCTGGTATTCGTGCCAACTTTGCTCCACTTCAGCCTCGGACAGTATTCGGTAATCATCTTTATCCTATTGGGGCTGCTGTTCCTGCCTGCGGGAAGTACGTTGATGACGGTAGTCGTGTTTGCGCTGGCGACAATGAAGCCGCAACTCTCCGCCTTGCCGCTGGCTATCTTGCTGCTAGGTTGGCTGTTGACTGCACGAGGCCGGGCAATGTTGAGCATGGGGCTAACAGCCGCGCTTTATCTCGCCCCTGCAGTGTTCGTGCCTTATGCTTTCAGCGGATGGTTTAGCGTCAATTTCCTGGTGCAGAAGCAAGCCACCCGTCTTGCGCCGGTGTCGTCATCATGGTGGGGGCTGGCCTATGCCTGGACAGGACGCTGGTGGGTGGGGGTTGCCATCATCCTATCATTGTCGACCCTGGCGTTGCTAATCGGGCCAGTGCGCCGTGCTATTGCAGCGAGAGATGTAGCAGCTACCCTACCGCTGGCGGTGATTGTCACCCTGATGATCACACCCTATACGCTGGGCTACGACCAGGTGCTGCTGTTGCTGCCTTTCGCATACCTATGGCTGTGCTTGCAGGACGATGAGCGGCCCGCCGCCCGTCTGCTACGCTATGCGCTCCTGCTCTGGATTACCCTCTTGCCACTTCTGCAGGTGGAGTTGGTAGATGTAGTGCAGAGCAACTACATTCGGGTCATCCAGACGCTGGCGCTGCTGGGTCTGTACTATGCGGTGATGCGGCTAAAGCCTTCTCTTACGGGAGTTTTGAGCTATGAATGAAGCCTCCCCCCCTTCAGCCCCCCGTCCTCAGTCCTCAGTCCTAATCGGCTACATCGTGCCATTTGTGCTGAATATGGCGCTAGTAGCATGGCTCGCGTTCGGTCTGGATCCGCAGGTGAATGGGCATGACTTCATGCAGAACGGCTGGCTTCCTGCGAAACTAATCATCGCGGGGGGCAATCCGTACCAGCCAAACCAGGCGCAGGTACATCGCCTTGCTGATGCTTATCTTCCGATGGTGGCGGTGGGTGACACCGAGTTCAACTCCGGTGCGGACTATAACGCCATCTATCCTTACTGGGCGCTGCTGCTACAAACGCCGCTGGCGTTGCTCGACTTCCCAGCCGCGCTGATTGTCTGGACGCTGCTTAGTGGCGCATTGCTGCTGGTGGGTCTGTATCTAATGCTGGCAGCGGTGCGGCAGCGGTTGGCAGTGACGCTGCCGCCGCTAATATGGGCGGCGACCTTGCTCGTCTTCGGCCTGGTAAGCATATTCTTCATGCCGACATTGCTCCACCTGTTCCTCGGTCAATACTCGATCCTAATGATGTTCCTGCTGGCATTGCTGTTCGCCACGATAAACAGCAGCCCGGTATGGGTCGCGCCTCTGGCTCTAGCGCTGGCGACAATGAAGCCCCAGCTAACTGCGTTGGTGTTGGCAATCGTGCTGCTGAGTTGGTTGATAGCGGCACAGTGGCGTAAGGTTGTGGTCGCGTTGGGCGCAATCGCCGCCCTTTATCTGGTGCCGATATTGTTTGCACCTTACGCCTTTAGCGGCTGGTTCAGTGTTAACTTCATGGTGCAGAAACAATCCACCCGCCTGATCCCGGCCTCAAGCTCGTGGTGGGGGCTGTGCTGGCACTTGGTGCGGCCAGTGATAGGCGACTGGTGGGTGCCGCTAGCAACCTTGCTTTCACTGGCGACCCTGGCGCTACTGCTTAATCCGCTGCGCCATGCCCTCGCCGCCCGTGACGTTATGGCCGTGCTGCCGCTGGCGATAATCGTCACGTTGCTGGTTACACCTTATACCATCGGCTACGATCAGGTGATATTGTTGCTGCCTGCCGCTTGGCTGTGGCTGATGCTGCAAGGCCACGCTGGTTTGGCAAGGACATTGCGCCTGGCTCTGGCGCTTTGGCTGACGCTGCTGCCGCTCTGGCAACTTTCGCTGGTTGCGGATACGGGGCGCAACTATCCACGTATCATCCAGACGCTGGCGTTGCTAGGCCTGTATTACCTGATTAACTACGCCACCGATGAGCGTGCTGACGAACCGCTAACCGAGCTTGGGCTTGTCGCCGACAGGGATGTCGCGACGGATTAGCTCTTCTTCGATTGCCATCAACTCTTCGGCGGCGGTATTGCCGTAGCGTTGCCGCAGATTGCGGAACTGCAGTTGCAGGTGCATCAGGTCGGCATCGGTGAACTCTTCCAGGTTGACCAGCCCGTGCCGTGCGCCCTCGGTGGCGCGGATTAGCTCATCGAGCTTGATCTGGAACACTCGCGCATCGCGGTTCTGGGTGTTCTGGATGAGGAAGACCATCAGGAAGGTGATGATTGTGGTGCTGGTGTTGATCACCAGTTGCCACGTGTCGGAGAACTTAAAGTATGGCCCAGTCACCCCCCAGATAAGGATACTGAGGATGGCGAGGACGAAAGACCAGGGCGAGCCGACAATCTCGGCGGTGCGGTGCGAAATCTTACGGAAGAACTCGTTCATATCTAATCTCCTTTGTTATAGTATTGCTATTATCGCTCTGCTTGGTGGATACCCACAGCAACATTATATCAGAATACAGCACTGCTGAGAATAAAGAAGGGGCAGGGCTATGGGCAGCTTGAGTGACAAGGTGGCGTTGGTCACAGGCGCATCGCGGGGCATCGGCGCGAGTGTGGCGCAGTTGCTGGCCGAGCAGGGGGCTGATGTAGTGATTAACTACCGCAGTAAGCAGGCCCGCGCCGATGAAGTGGCAGCGCAGGTGCATCGCTCTGGACGGCGGGCGTTGGTCGCCCAGGCTGATATTACCAACGATGAGCAGATGGCAGCAATGATGGAAGCGGTAGCCCGCGAGTTCGGGCGACTCGACCTGCTTATCCTCAACGCCAGTGGCGGACTTGAGAAGGACGGGGGGCCAAATTATGCGATGCAGGTCAACGTGGGTGGCCAGTTGCGAACGGTAGACCTTGCGATTCCGCTGATGCCAACGGGCGGGCGTATTGTTTATGTCACCAGTCATCTGGCCCACTTCTACGGTCAGAAGCCAGTTTACCCCGGCTACGAGCCGGTGGCCGAGAGCAAGAAGGCAGGCGAGACCGCCTTGTTGGCCCGCTTGGCCGAGTTCGAGGCGCGGGGCGTATCGCTTGTAACCGTCAGCGGCGACCTGATTGAAGGAACGATCACCCCCAAGATGATGCAGCGTCATCGTCCCGGTCTGATCGAAGCGCGGCGCGAGCAGGCAGGCTATCTGCCCAGCGTCGAGCAGTTCGCCCAGGCCATCGTCGCAGCCGCTGCCGACTCTGAGCTGGCGAATGGCGCGGTTGTTTTTGTCGGCAGTACCGAGTGGGACATTAAATAAGGAGTGAACAGTGAGATGAGCGAGAAAGATCAACTAGCGAAGATGCCCGATCCTGACCTGGAGAATGATGCGGAGGTAGTGAAGCAGCTACAGGGATATGACGCTTCAGTATTGTTGCAACTTGGCCTACATGAGGCACGGATGCAGGCCCAATTGAAACCATTGGAGGCGGGACGCATCTCGATTTGGCGGGCCGCGGAGGATGCCGAAGTTGGCCTGCGCCAGATGATTGGCTACGCAGCAGCACATGGTATCGCGCCTCACTACGATGCGGCGGACATGGCCGAGGAGTGTGCGGCGTGGTAATCGTGTGCGGCGCGGATCCGCTGATTGCGCTTGCCCAGGTGGAGCGACTGGACTTGTTGCTGCGCCTGGCAGGTGGTGAGTTGCAGATCAGCGATGGTGTGTGGGAAGAAGTGGTGCGGCGAGGGGTGGCCGACGACATTGTGACTGCCAAACTGCTGCACACCCTGGTTCACGCCCGTAAGCTGCGCCACCATCGCATCAAACTGGCGGCGGACGACCCGGCTCTTGCGCTGGGTGAGGAACAGACGCTGGCCCTGGCGGTGCAGCTTAACGCCGACCTGGTGCTGCTCGACGACCCGGTAGCGCGGCAAGCGGCTCGCGCTATTGGCCTGAAGGTGCGTGGCAGCGTCTCGGTACTGCTGGAGAGCGCCCGCCACAGCTACATCAGCGATGAGCAGGCGCGAACGCTGGCATATCGGATGGCAACGCGGGCGGCGGCATGGATTGACCCCGAACTTGTTGAAAATCTGCAGCATTGGCCTTGAACCACTTGTTGGATTATACAAATTATGGTATAATCAGAAACATGAGGTTGAGTTTAGCTTTCGCCCATATGTGAGTGGGGGATCGCAAAAGGGGAGCAGATCATGATAAGTCCGAACTTGCTTGTCAATCGCGTTTCTAGAGCATTGCTGGCTAGCAGCCTGCTATTCCTG
>JANXYP010000148.1 GCA_025355955.1 Chloroflexota bacterium | reverse complement strand
GGATCGTCACCATCGCGGTGATCGGCGCCGTGGCCGGCGTGGCCGTCCACTCGCGGCTGGTCTACGACGCGCACGAGCTATTCCCCGAAATCAACAACCGCTGGGTGCGACTGAAGAAGCGCTATTGGACCAAAGTGGAGCGGCGGCTGCTGCCCAAGTGCGATGCGGCCAGCACGGTCAACGAGTTTATTGCCGACGAGATGGCGGGGCGCTACCATGTGCCACCGCCCACTGTCATCTACAACGCTACCAACCCACCACCCGGCTTTGATGCCGCCAACCCGCCCAACCATCTGCGCGAGGCGCTCGGTCTGGGGCGAGAGACGCGCATCGCCTTGTTCCAGGGTTGGATGGCGGCAGGGCGCGGGCTGGAGAACCTGGTGCTGTCGGCCAAACATCTGCCCGCCAACATCGTAGTCGTCATGCTAGGCTTCGGCGACTATCGCAGCAATCTGGAAGCGATAGCGCAGGGCGCGGGTGTTACTGAGCGAGTGCGCTTCCTCGACGCTGTGCCGCAGAGTAGGCTGGTGGAATACTGTGCCAGCGCCGATGTCGGCCTCATCCCCTACCAGGCGGTCGACCTCAACAACTTCTACTCATCGCCCAACAAGCTGTTTGATTACATCGTCGCGGGCCTGCCGATCATCGCTAACGACCTACCCTTCCTGCGTAAGATGGTAGTCGGTCACGGCCTCGGTCTCACCGCCGCGCTAGACAAGCCAGAGAGCTACGCCAGCGCCATTAGCCTGCTTCTGGGCAACGATCGACTGCTACGTGAGACCCGCGCTAACCTGCTAGCAGCAGCGAAGGTGTATAACTGGGATGAGGAGGGCAAGAAGGTGGTGGGGATTTATGAAGGGAGATAAAATCCAGGATTTTCCCTTATGACAGCAGCTGTCCGTTAATGCTATAATGGTGATACTAAAGGTGGGAGAGAAGCTCTGCCAGCACTTGTTGGAATGCAGACGCAATACGACATGGTCAGATGCACCAACAATTGGTAGCGGATGGCTTCAATGGTCAGTGCCTGAAAAGGCAGAAAGGTGTTAGAGACGATGAGGAAAATCCGCAAGATGGTTAGCCTCATTTCTATGGTACTCGTTGCCGCAATGCTCACAATCACGATACCAGCAATCGCTGGTGGGCCAAACCCAGTAGGCGCTTGCAACGTGCCGCTATGGTGTCCCGTATCTACGCCCAATCAGAGCGGTTCGAACATCCTATACGGCACAACCGCCCTGTCTAACACCGATGCCTGGGCAGTTGGCCTAAACAATGGTGCCACCGCAAGCCCCATTACTCAGCACTGGGATGGAAACACCTGGACCTCAATAGCACCTGCCAGCGTACTCGCCAACGCCCAATTCTATTCCGCTGCAGCGATCGCCCCGAATGACGTGTGGGCAGTGGGCTACGATAATTATTCCAGCCGGGAAATTCAGTATACGCTTGCTCAACACTGGGACGGCAGTAGCTGGAGTACGGTGTCCTCGCCCAATGTTGATGCCAATGCTGGCCAAGGACTGGCTGGAGTAGCCGCGATCTCGTCGAACGATATATGGGCAGTTGGCTCATCCAACCGAAGTGGTATCCACCATGGCGACGGCATTGACTTCACCCTTGCCGAACACTGGAATGGTACAGCCTGGAGTGTGGCTTCCAGCCCCAACATTAATCCTGGCACTGGGTACAACTCACTGCTAGGAATTGCCGCAGTTTCCTCAAACAACGTATGGGCGGTGGGTTTTCATACCAACTACCTTTATTATAGTACCCCACGTCCACTCATCGAACACTGGGATGGCACATCTTGGAGTATCTCCTCAAGCCTCCCTGACCCCGGCGCAGATTCGCTCCTCGATAGCATAGCTGTGTTCAGCGCAAACGATATTTGGGCGGTTGGATCCAACGATCCGTTTGGTAGTCCCCAACCCCTCGTTGTGCATTGGGATGGCAGCAGTTGGACAGTTGCAGACGCACTGCGGCAAGTACCTGGTGGACGGCTATGGGGAGTAACCATCACCCCGGAACATGAGATCTGGGCGGTTGGAACCAGTGCTGCAGGGCCGCTGGTGATGCACTGGCAAGGCGGCAGCATCAGCAACTGGGTAGTATTCCCCAATACCTACCCTAATGTTTCTGGCGGGCTATACAGTGTGGCTGCACCCTTGGCGCAGACGCGGGGAAACACCCATAACCCCCGAATGTGGGCGGTTGGCTACTCCACCGACGGCAACACCGACTACACTCTGGCCGATACTTACGCTCCACTGATACCGGGAGGACTGACACGACCCAACGCACCTAAGCTACCCTAAACAACGATATACAAGATGAGCGTCTGGTACATCGCGCTTACCAAAGCGCTGTACCAGACGTTTGCGATCGCTGCCGAACCCAAATCAATCCTTCCGTGTCTTCCGTTCTACGTCTTCTGCAATTCTAAGCCCTGCTATAACGCTCCGCCAGCCGACGCGCAACCATATTGGGCAGATTAACAATCAACTACCCTTGCCATGGTGCTATAGTCGGGCATCATCGCTGCTCCCTCACTTGTGTCAGACGAACTGCTAGGACCTGGCGTAGTTGCTCATCGTCGCTGTCATCTTTCTTGTACATAGCGGTCACGATATTGCGTATCTCCCAAGCAGCGATGCTGCTCGCCGTTCAACTATCTTGAAGGCTTGCCCGTATAGAAACATATATTGCACTATAGATGAGGATAACAGGGACGACAAATATGGCTGCAAGGGTAATGAGGAGTAGGCTCTCTTGGAGCGCGATTGACCAACCTTGTGATTGGAACATCAGGGTTAGCCCTATTATCCCACCTCCCATGATAACTGCGGCAACTCCTATTGCTATAACCTTTGTTATTTCCCCTAGGTTCCCTGGCTTATAGAACAAGGCGGTGGTAAACGTACTTATCATGCTAGCGGCTACTGCCGCCAGCAACGGGTCGCCAACGATAATGAATCCATAGCCAAAGCCTGCCAATCCAGGATCTCGAGTAACCGGGCCAAACTCAAGATATAGGGCGATACCGTAGCAGGCGCTAATTACACCCCCGATCACCAACGTAACCAGCAGGGAAAACATAGGCTGCTTGCTTGGCGATCGAACCAAACTTGTGAGGCTAGTTGCCAAACTGATCAGCCGCAGGCAGCCATAGATAAACGCTAGCGCGATCGCTATGAAAATGCCGAACGCAAACTGATCCAGAAGATAATAACGGTCGAAAACAGGTCGGCCCAAAAAAACCCACCCAGTGATCTGGTCGGTGACAAGAACAAGGGACTGCAGCGCTGGTATCATCGCCAAAGCAAGGAGCAGCGATAGGCCAGCTATCCATACTGGGCCAGCATTGCTGGTAAGTAGGGCCGCCAAAGTAACGACAACGCATAGAGCGATGATACCCACATGGTAGGATATACCAGTGCGTGGCAAGCCATTGTGCGGTAATACCGAAATTACTGATATAGTCGGGCCAGGGCAGTAGCCCCAGCAACGAACAGGCGCACGCCAATGGAAAGAACGACAGCAGACTCGCTACCAGCATCGCTACGCGCTGCAGCTTGCGTTGACCTTCAGCATCAAGGTCAGTAATATACTCCTTCAGTTTAGCTGGCTCTCTGGCGAACCACCGCAGCAGTATCAGCCAGTGCGCCGGGTTCCAGGGGTTGAGGCGAAGATTGGTTGCAGACATGATCCGGCCTCCTTACGCTTGAACGCTGTGGAAGTGGAAAGCTACATCTTGCCGAGAAAAGCGCCCATCGCTGCCGACAATGCGATCGCCAGGCCCGCTGGCACACCGTAGCCTATTCCGTACTCCATGCCCATCACGGGGCCGTGGCCCAAACCCATAATCACGCCAGAGAAGCCGAACTCCGCCACCCCGGCCAGCACGTCGCTGCATACCGAGGCCAGCCACACCACCAGCACCACGGTAATTGCCACGGCCACTCCCGCCAACCACCAGGGCATTACACCCTGGGCTAGCACCGCCGCTGCCCCGCCCGCCAGCCCGCCTGTCATCAGTATCGCCAGGTCGAACACGGCGCTGGCAGCACGTTCGCCACCCTGCTTCTTCACCAGCCAGTTGAGCGCCGCTCCCATCGCACCGCCTGCCAGCGCAATAATTGCCTCAATCAATACGCCGTTGCTGAACCGCTGCGCCGCGCTGAGGTTGTCGCTGTAGGTCAAACCACCAATCAGGCCGCCCCCTGCCCCACCCGCCAGCCCGCCCACCAGCATGAACACACCTTTGCCCAGATGGCCACGATAGATCTGCGCTCCCACCATTCCACAGGCCAACCCCGCCACCAGCCCCAGCGCGACCACGCTGACCAGCCAGCTATGCGCGTTGTAGGCCAGGGTGAAACCGAGGATGCCAACCAGCCCGCCCACCGCAGCGTACATCGGAAAGCGCGGCAGCAACCCACTCAACTGACTATCCAACCCACCGCTCAGTTCACTCATCCAGCGGAAGGCGACCAGGTTCAACAGCAGAAATCCCGCCCCGAAGATTACCAACCCGACCAGCAACCAGCCTTGTACCGCTGCCACCACATCCAGCATCTGATGAAGCATACTCATTGCGCGCTCCTTCTTACCTTCTTGCGGGGCGAGTGCAGCCCGCCCCAACATAACCCGAACCCCTTGCCTAAAGCCGTCATTGATATAATAACACAACTCCAATAAAAATACAAGTGGTTATTTGTATAAATATTTGACGAATTTCTGGATTAGCATAGGGTCTTGACAAGCCAGCGCGTTTTGCTTACACTAAGTTTGTTGCCAATCCCTGGTGTGCGAAGCGCAGTTCGCCTTTACAGGCAGTTCTGGATTAGCTCACCCCACAGCAACTACTTTCAACTTTCAACTTGTAACTTTCAACTCGCTACAGAGGTACACCATGTGCGGCATTGCTGGTATCTACAATTATGGGTCGGGCGAACCAGTCACCGAGGGACAGTTGCGGGCAATGGCCGATGCGGTGAAGCATCGCGGGCCAGACGGCGAAGGTTACTATATTGATCCGAAGGGTAGCCTGGGGTTGGCGCATCGCCGCCTGAGCATCATTGACCTCTCCGCAGGTGGCAACCAACCAATGAGCAATGGCGATCAGTCACTGTGGATTACCTACAACGCCGAGGTCTACAACTATCTAGAACTGCGTACCGCGCTAGTGGCCGAAGGACACCGCTTCACCAACCAGACCGACACCGAGGTGGTGCTACATCTATACCAGAAACACGGCCCTGCCTGCCTCGACAAGCTGAACGGGATGTTTGCCTTCGCCATCTGGGATGAGCGCAAGCGCCAGCTATTCCTCGCTCGCGACCGCTTTGGCGTGAAGCCGATATACTACTACGACGATGGCGAGATATTTGCCTTCGCTAGCGAGATTAAGGCGCTGCTCACCCATCCGCGCATCAAAGCACGCACCGGCCTCAACCCCGAAGCGCTGCTCGACTACATCAACTTCCAATATTGCCTGGGTGACAAAACCTTCTTCCGCAACATCAAGCGGTTGGAGCCAGGGCATTGGTTGTTGGTGGATGAGGCCAGCGGCAAGGTTACAGTGCAGCAGTGGTGGGACTTGGATTACAGCGATGCGCGAGTAGACCATAAGCACGACGAGGACTACTTCGCCGAAAAGCTGCTGATGATCTTGGAAGACGCAGTACGCATCGAGCTACGTAGCGATGTGCCGGTTGGCGCGCACCTCAGCGGTGGGGTGGACTCGTCCACCGTCGCTTCGCTGGCCGCCAGCCTGCTGGGTACGCCGATCAGCACCTTCAGCGGAGGCTTTCAGGACGGCAAGGAGTTCGATGAAACCCCCTACGCCCGTATGGTAGCGGAGCAAATCGGTGCGGACCACCACGAGACCTTCCCCACCGCTGCCGACTTTGCCGCCACCCTGCCAATGCTGATTTACCACATGGACGAACCCGCCGCCGGGCCAGGCCTGTTTCCCCAGTATTTCGTCAGCAAGCTGGCCGCGCAGAACGTCAAAGTGGTACTGGGCGGGCAGGGCGGCGACGAACTGGGTGGAGGTTATGCCCGCTATCTGGTTGCATTGCTCGAACGTGCGATGCGCCAGGCAATCTCCGGCGATATGGCGCATGACGACCCCTTCAATCTGCCTACGCTGACCCCATACCTGGGCCAGCTTCGCGCCTATCAGCCGATGCTGCAAGGCTTGTGGCAGGAGGGATTGTTCGGTCTGCCCGCCGAGCGTTATTTGCGCCTCACCCAGCGCAGTGCGGCAGCTTCGTTGCTCACCGATGAGTTTATCGCCGATAATCACCTGGACCTAAACGCGCCTGCTGAAGCCTTTCTCGCTATCTTCAATTGCCCGCAGACCGACAGCTACCTGAACCGGATGCTGTACTACGACGCGAAGGCGATGCTACCCGCGCTGCTGCAGGTGGAAGACCGCACCAGCATGGCGGTATCGCTGGAGAGCCGAGTGCCGCTACTCGACCATCGCATCGCCGAGCTATTCGCCGCCATCCCGCAAGGGCTGAAGCTGAAGGATGGGCAACTGAAGTACATCTACCGCAAGGCAATCAAGAACGTCATTCCCACCGCCGTCTGGCAGCGCACTGACAAGATGGGCTTCCCTGTGCCGACCAATCAGTGGTTCCGTGGCCCGCTGCAGGGTTTCGTGCAGGATGTGCTGGGCAGCGACCGCGCCCGCCAGCGCGGCATCATCCGCCCCGCCGCGCTGGCCGCGGTGAGCGGTGGCAGCGGCGGTGGTCAGTATGGCCGCGAGTTGTGGGGATTGCTGTGTTTGGAGTTGTGGTTCGAGCGGTTTGTGGATGGGGTATAGCTAGCGGACTCGCAAGCGGACAAGCGGACAGCCGCAACGCCATGAGCTTACGATAAACACGATGGATAGGCAATGGGCGTGAAGCGCATTAGCGCCAATCGCAGCCGCAAATCCCATTCGTTTGTCCGTTGAACAGTCCGTTGGCTGGTTCCGTTTTATCCCCGGCCATTGGTGCGCTTCACCATTCTCCCTCACTCTACCTCCCGTGCTGGGGGAGGGGAAATGCAGCAGCCT
Source organism: Chloroflexota bacterium (assembly GCA_025355955.1). GTDB lineage: Bacteria > Chloroflexota > Chloroflexia > QHBQ01 > QHBQ01 > QHBQ01. The sequence goes on along the minus strand of JANXYP010000148.1, from coordinate 5,372 downwards.
CCCGCATATTCACCCTACTTTCTCCGTTTATCCGTTTGTCCGTTGAACAGTCCGTTGGCTGTTTCGTTTTCCCCGGCCATTCGTGCGCTTCAACATTCTCCCTCACCCAACCTCTCCCGCTGGGATAGGGGAAAAGCGAAGGCTGCACCCAACGAAGATTTGTCCACCGCCCAACCAACCGCAGCGGCCGCTGGGAGAGGGGAAAAGCGGAGGCTGCACCCAACCTCTCCCGCTGGGGGAGGAGTAAAGCAGAAGGCCACACCCTTTCAGATGTGACCTTCGTTCTTGCGTGCTTAACGCTTGGCTTACTTGTTCTTGCCTGCTTATCGCTTACCCTACTTATTCTTGCCCGCGCCATCCAGCGACTTGTGCTCTGCCTTGCTGGTGTCAACGGTGGTTATGGTTGCACCTGCGGGCGGGGTGAAGGTGAAGGTGCTGGCGGGGATGGGTTGGTTGAACTCGTCGCCACTGGTGGTGATGGTCGCCTTGCCCATTGCGGTGTCGAGTTCGACCTGCACTGGCAGATTGGCGGCCTTGTCGATCCACAGGGTCAGCTTGCCGCTTTTGAGCATCATCCCTACCGCTGCGCCTTTCATGCCATCATTCGCGCCATCACCACCAGCCAGGGTTGCGCCCGGCTTGGCGGTAATCTCGATCTTAGTGGTGTCGCGACCATTCACCTGCTCGTCGCCCACCACCTTGATATCGCTGATCGCCATCAGGTCGCCGATCTTGCGCTGCATCTGGGTCAGCGCCTCAGTGGGCAGTTTGGCGATCTTCTGGCCGTCGACATTGGCGGTGTACACATGGTTGTCAGCCGGAGTGTAGGCCCACGCCTTGCTGCCATCGAACACCATCGTTGCGCCGGTAAGGTTCGGCGTGTGCTTCTCGGCGTTGGTCGGCATGGTAATGGACTTGATTACGACGCGCCCCAGGTTGGGCTTGCTGGCCCACACTTCGGCGGTAACGCTAATCTGCCCATTAAGGGCCGGGCTATTGACATTCACGCTGATGGTGCCGTGGAAGGTGTTGAGATTGGCGAGTGCCGACTGCACCTGACCGATCAGCTGTGGGCCGGTTACGCTGGCCGCGTTGCTGGTGTTACCAGCGGCCAGCGCCGTGCCGGTGACTGCCAGTAGCGCCATTAGTACCACTATCTTCTTGAGATGGTTAGCCATGTTTTAAATCCTCCTGTTGATTTAAGCGTTTAGCGTGAGTGTGGCAGGCTGTACACAACTGCCACCATCGCTACCGCTGTCTTCTTTGCGGTAAGCGGGTTCGCTCACCACCCCCATTGTACCTCGCAGATTTGTCTAATCTATGAACCGGTTTAGCCAATATTGTAAACAATTGTGTCATCACCACTGCATCATACCAATACGCCGAGGAGAGAGTGTATTATCCTGAGAGATGCGGATTTATCGCAGGCATCCATGGGTGCGAGTCACGTTCTTGTGGAGCAAGCGTTCAGTAGGGGCGAACCGTTGTTCGCCCTGGTTGGGTAAGCAAGAACGCGACGCACACCCATCCGTTTTACACCTGCACCTATGAATTTGCCAACACAGGCAGAGCCGCTATTACTATTGGCTGAATTAAGATAGGACTATTATACTACTGGCTAGCTGGACTAAAGCGAGGATAATGTGTATGATAGATACAATATGTGTGCAATGGCTATGTTACACGCAGCAGAAGCCAACGGCACCGCAAGGAGAGAAGCTGTGGATGACTACGCTAGCGCAAGTGTACCAAGCTCGGCCTATGAAACCGCTGCAGTAAGTATGGCGCTACCAGATGCTCGTCTGATCAGATGGCTGGTCGCCGCGCAGCACCGCGATGGAAGCTGGGGTGGCAAGCTACCCTTCGCTGCCGACCGCCTGCTGCAAAGCACCATGGTGGTGCGGGCGTTGATTGCCGAGCAGGAACGCAGCGGGCTACAGGACGATCTAGTGGAGGCGGTTGCCAGCGGCATGGAGTATATCCGTGGATTGGTAGTGAGCTGGTCAGATGAGGAGCTAAATATCGCCGACCTATGCGGCTTCGAGCTACTGATGCCAACCCATCACCACATTCTAGAGCAGGCTGGGCTTGAGCTACCGCCGCTACCGGAGACGATCAAGGCGCGCCAGCGCAAAAAGATGTCGCTGCTACCCGAAGCTGCCTACTATAACTCGCGCTTGAGCAACCTGCATCACTCGCTGGAAGCGTTGGAGATCAGGCTGTCAGACTACGATTTCGTTAAACTGGAGGGCTTGCTATTCGCTGACGGCTCGATCGCCTCTTCACCATCGGCAACTGCGTTTATGCTGCGCCAGCCACAGGTGAGCGAAGCCAGCCGCAAGCGGATGCTCGCCTACCTCGATGCGGCCCGCAACCCCGATGGCGGCTACACGCCCACTCATCCGCTCGACCAGGTAATTTCGCTGTGGCAGCTATACTTCGAGCGTATGGTCGGCGCTAGTTCGCCACTCCGCGCCCGTCTGCTCTGGATGCTGTCGCGGCTTGAGCCGGGTACCGGAGTGGGAGCCAACGCCTTGTTTGCTACCGATGGCGATGATACGGCAGTGGCCATGCTGCTGGCAACCGAGTTTGGCCTTGAACATCAGGCGCTCGACCTGGCCGCCACCCTGATGCGCGACTTCTACGATGAAGGCACTGGCCTCTTCCACACCTATCGCGGTGAGATGACCGCCAGCCCCACTACGACCGCCCATGCAGTGGAGGCGCTGGCTGCATTGTTCAAACACGGGCTGGGCAGTGCGTCACAACGGGCCTACTGGCAGCACGCCCTGAACGGAGTTGCCGATTATCTGATCGCGCATCTATGGGTAGTGGACAAGTGGCACGTAAGCAAATACTACAGCACCCTCAAACTCATCCTCAGCCTCAGCGAACTGGTTAAGCTACACGGACGGCTGCCCGGGTTGGAGCCGCTAACCCAGCAGTGGGCGCATCTCCGCACCCAGCTGCGTAATCGCCTACTTGCCGAGCAGGATAGCAGCGGTGGCTGGGGCCACTGGAATCAGCCCACCGTCGAGGAAACTGCCTATGCCACCTTGGCGCTAATGCGGCTACGCGGCGATGACAGGGCGTGGTGTGACGCGCTCCGCCGTAGCCGCGACTTCCTAAGCAGCAGCGGCGGGCGAGGAATGGCCGAGATGTGGATTGACAAGACCCTCTACCAACCGGAGGGCATCATCTCCAGCGCAGTATACGCCGCCCAGAGTTTGCTCCGGCGCGAGTTGGGTGGCGACCCGCCCATCCCCTTGCCTATCAAGCGCCCACCGCATGAATAATGGGCGCAAAACACCAATTCGTCTAGCAGAGGGAGTATAATACCAATTAGCTGCGGAGATGCTGTATTTCTGTGGGGGCGAACCGTTGTTCGCCCTGGGTGTGATACAAGTTATTGGGTAAACGTAGGGGCGGGCGGTGGCTCGCCCTGGTGTGAGAGCTAACCACCCCATAACTAGTAACACACCCGTTCGTCCTGGCCCGATTTACACCATCATCAAAGCTAATTCGTATGATTAGATCGGGTCGCGGATAGATATCGCCATCTGCTTCCTGCCATCACTATGACGAATCGTATAATATAGGAGCAGAACAAATGACTAGAACTGTTGGTATCCTAATCTTCGATGAGGTGGAGGTGCTGGACTTCTGCGGGCCGTTCGAGGTCTTCTCGGTTACCCGCAACCTGGTAACTCAAACCAGCGATGAGGCGGACAAGCCGTTCACCGTCTACCTGGTGGCCGAACACGAGGCGTTGGTACGCACGCGGGGCGGGATGATGGTGCAGCCGCACTACACCACGGCCAACTGCCCCCATCTCGATTTGTTGCTCGTCCCTGGCGGTTGGGGAACGCGGCGCGAGGTGGGCAACCGCCCGCTAATTGAGTGGATTACCGAACGCGACAGGCAGACAGAGCTGACCGCCAGCGTCTGCACCGGCGCGTTCATGCTTGCTGAGGCGGGGCTGCTAGATGGGCGACGGGCGACCACCCACTGGCAGAGCATCGAGCGCATGGCCCACGCCTATCCTGGTGTCCATGTGTTGCCCAACGTCCGCTACGTGGACGAGGGCCGTATCATCACCTCGGCGGGCATCAGTGCGGGCATAGACATGAGCCTCTACTTGGTGCAGAAGTGGCTGGGCCATGACGTTGCCGCGCAAACCGCTCGCAGCATGGAATACAAGGCTAATTATGAATTATGAGTTTTGAATATGAGTTGAGTTCTAGTATTACAGCCTCACCTGGCATATTAGCGCCATATTGGTGCAGGGGCGAATCGCATACGCCCTGCCGCCAAGTATCTAAACCAATCGTAACTACATCATCTTGTCTGCCAACTGAGACTGTAATACTAGAAACTATTGATTCACAATTCACCCTTCATATGTCACTCTTCATAATTCATCAGGGGCGTAGCGCCAGAAGGCGGCAGCGAGCGGGGTGGGCCTGGCACGGCGCAGACGCACCAGGTAGACGGGCAGCGGGATGCTGATCGGGCGGGCCGCCGCGCCATCGCCGAACGGTTGGGCCACGTACACGGCGGTAAGCGAGACGCGGCTGCGCGAGATGAAGCCCAGGCCCGCGCCCGCCTCAACCGCCAGCGCGACATCCTCGATGCGATCGAGTTCCAGGCTGGGCTGCAGATCCTCGCGGGCCAGCCCACGCTCGGCCAACGCCTCCTCGATGGCGTAGCGCAGCGCACTGCCCGCAGGTGGCAGCACCAGCGGCTGCACCACCATCTCCCCCAGGTGTAGGGGTGCATCGCTGTCAGGGTTTGCCCAGGGATGGTGGGCGGGGACAACCGGCACCAGCTCGTCTTCCAACAAGGCAATGCTCTCGAACTGCTTACCAGCGGGTGCGTCGCCCAACAGAGCCAGGTCAGCGCTGCCACCGCGCAAGTCGCCCAGTGCCGCCGCCTCCGGCTGGCGGTAGGCGCTGATGCTCACCGCCGGATGCTGGCGCTGGAAATGGGCCAGCAGCGCGGGCAGTTGCCGTCCCTCGACCGCGACCGCCAGCGCTAGCCGCCCGCTCAGTTCGCCACTGCTCGGCCCGCTGATGGTCCTCTCGGTCTTGGTCGCCACCGTCAGCAACTCGCGGGCGGGGCCAATCAGGGCCTGCGCCCGCTCGGTCGGCACCATCCTTTGCCCCTGCCGCTCGAACAGGCGCGTCTTATAGCGCTCCTCCAGCCCTTTTATCTGCATACTGACCGCCGGTTGGGTCATGTTCAGCTTCTTGGCCGCTGCGCTATAGTTGCCCTCGTCCACTACGGTGAGGAATATGGAAAGTTGGTAAAGGCTTATCATGATAGTGAATGGTAAATGGTGAATGGTGAATGGTGAATGGTAAATGTTGGTT
>JANXYP010000146.1 GCA_025355955.1 Chloroflexota bacterium | reverse complement strand
TTGGTTTCGTAGGGGTGTGATTCATCACGCCCTGCCGACTAATCAGTCCAGATAATCAAACAACTGCTCCAGGTTATGGATTTCGCCCTCCGCTGGCGGGTTGGGTGGATCTGCATCGGCGTGGAAGCGGTTGACCCAGATGGCGTGCCAGCCAGCGGCGCGGGCAGCCTCCACATCGTGGCTCTGGTTGTCGCCCACAAACAGCATCTCGCCTGGCGCACACGGCGACCCTACCGTACCCGCGCGCAGCCGCCGCTCCATTTCGCATTCTGCTTCTAAGTTCCGCGCCGCCACTACCAGCCTGACCCGATCAGGAATCAGAGTGCGACGGGCATCTGGCCTAACCTCTGTACTTATTGGCAAGCAGAGCCGATAACGCCCTGCAATAGTAGCTACTGTGACGACCAGCTCATGAGTCGCCATGATGCTGCCCAAGCAGATACGCGGGCCGCCGCCGAAGGGAAAGTAAGCGAATTTAGGCAGCTGCTGCTTCAGCTCCTCTGTCCAGCGCTCTGGCCTGAACTCGTCGGGCGCTTCCCAATATCTGGGGTCGCGCTGGGTGACATATGGGCATAGAATGATGCGTAGCTCAGGGTGTAGAGGGTAGCCACCAAGCTCGCATCCCTGCAGTACCTTGCGTACCGCCAGCCAGGAAGGGGGATAGAGGCGTAGCGCCTCGCGTACTACCTGCTCGGTGTAAGTAAGCTGCGCTATGTCTTCTGCCCTGGGCAAACGTCCAACTAGCACTGTGTCAATCTCGGTATGCAGCTTCGCTTCGACCTGGGGATGTTGGGCGACGAGGCACCAGACCCAAGCGCTAGCCGCTGCTGGTACGCCCTGCGCGGCCAGCAGCATCGAGACCAGCACGGTCACTACCTCGCGGTCATTGAGGCCAGCCTGCAAGGCAAGATCGAGCAGGTCGGAAGGCAGGTTGGCCTCCACCATCAACTTACGACTTTGAGCGATGTGCAATACTGCGCCATCCAGTTGGTCAATCGCCCGCCGCAATCGTAGTCGGCTAGGAGTGGGAACCCAGGCTGGTAGCACAATGGGGCTGCTGACGATGGGAAAGAGCGCATCGAGAGCTTGGGATGCAAGCGCCGGTATTGCCGCGCCGTCATCCTCAAAGCAATAGCGGGCAATAATGGCCGAAGTAATACGCTCCATCTCGGCCACTATGTCCAAGGGTTGCCCTATCTTCCATCCACTCATCTGTGCGGTGGCAACTTCGACCATCATTTGGTGGCGGGTGGCTACAGCACGGTGGTGCAGACCCTTCCCTACCGCTCCGCGCTGGCGCATCCATAGCGCGATGCGCTCGGCAGCCAGCGGCTCACGCAGCAAGTTGACTGGCATTCCAAAGTAGTCGTTGGTGCCAGTTAGCACCTGCTCAATCAGCTCCGGCTCAGTGACCAGGTAAGCGTTATCACTGTAGCGAACGATGCCGCCGTATTCCCTGGCTAGCATCGTGAGGAATCCAAGCCTGTCTGCTTCGTATTCGGCGAGATTGCCGCTAATGAAGGCACCTGCAGGCCCTGGAGGTTGTTTTGTTGCTGAGATGTGTCGCATCGTAAGTATTCTCCAAGCTGACCAATCAGGGCCAGCCGCTGATCGAGCCAGCCCTGATAGTATGTACATCGAGCCTTAGCGGTCACCGAGCCAGTAGTAGTTACCGGCTGGCTCCTTGGGGGTCAATCGCAGCAGCGTGGCAACGACGAAGAGGACCTGCTTGAGCTTGTGCATTCCTAAATCACCTCCTTTCGTTTGGGTTTGCATTGATGGTAGTAGTAGTTGGCTGAGGAGGAGGGTTGCTGAAACTGATGCCATTCAGGAGCGGCCAGACGATTAGAGGTGTGGCCGCACAACCCAACCCCATCACAAGATAGGTGAGGCTGAGGTTGCCGCTCCACTGGGCGAACGCACCGAAGACCAGGTTTCCGAGCGGAATGATGGACCAAGAGAGGGTGCGCGTGGTAGCCGCTACTCGGCCGTACATCTCAGGGGGCGTAAGCTGCTGGCGTAGGCTGGTGCTGCTAATAATGAGTATCGTACCCAGGCCAGCGGTCAGCGCACCGGCCAGGATGGTGTATACAAGACTGTGCATTACTGGCAGCAGGGTATTAATTAGGCCAACTAGGAATAGCACAACGACAGTCAGCCGCGCCAGACCGAGCCGCTGAAGTCGACCCACGACTAGCGGCAGGGCCATCATCCCGATGCTCTCGACTGTGTAGTACAGGCCAATTTGGGCATCGCTGGCACCGAGTTCGTGCCGGGCAAAGGCAATAATCTGGGCTTGGATCGGCGCGTTGAAGAAGTTGAATACCGCCAGGCTGATGATGATGACGCGCAGCATAGGCATATGCCATAGGAAACCTAGCCCTTCTTTTGCTGCTGCCCACAGGCTCTGGCCGTGCGGTGCGACACTCTTAGCCTCACTAGCGGGATTGAAGCTGCGCGTTACCATTATCAAGGATAGAGAGGAGACTAGATAGGTCACCGCATCGAAGACCAGCACCCAGCCCGCGGTGAGGGTGGTCAGCATTAGAGTAGCGGCACTGGGGCCGAGAACAGTCGCCATCTGGACACCAACAGTGAGCCGGGTATTAGCCGTAACCAGCTCATCCGCCTCGACCAGGCTGGGAACGGCAGCAAAGCCTGCCGCATCAAAGGCCAGCGCCAGGGTGGAGTTGATGCCCGCGACCAGGTAAATCTGCCAGAGGGTGAGCCAGCCTAGGATCGCAGTGAGCGGGAGAGATAGCTGTAGCAGGGCGCGCATCAAGTCGGCCACCACCATTAGTTGTTTGCGGTCATGGCGATCCGTCCATGCTCCGATAAGCAGGCCAAACAGAGGGTAGGGCAGGAAGGTGACAACAGCGACTCCTGCTAGACTCAGAACCGAGCCAGTAAGCTCATATGCGATGAGCGGCAAGACGAAGGCTGAGGCGGCGCTACCTAGCTGGGAGATACTTTGGCCCAGCCAGAACTTCCAATAGTTGTGGTCATTGTTCATCAATCCTAGCCATCCTGCCTTCTTCGTGGCTAAACCGCGAAATAATCAAGCTGTCCAGCGCTTTGACAAAGTCAATCAATCTTCGTCAACCTATCAGGGCCTGCGCCCGCTCGGTCGGCACCATCCTTTGCCCCTGCCGCTCGAACAGCCGCGTCTTATAGCGCTCCTCCAGCCCTTTTATCTGCATACTGACCGCTGGCTGGGTCATGTTCAGCTTCTTGGCCGCTGCGCTATAGTTGCCCTCGTCCACTACGGTGAGGAATATGGAAAGTTGGTAAAGGCTTATCATGATAGTGAATGGTAAATGGTGAATGGTGAATGGTGAATGGTAAATGTTGGTT
>JANXYP010000099.1 GCA_025355955.1 Chloroflexota bacterium | reverse complement strand
AACCTCAGTAAGCTCAAAGCTCTTGATCGCATCCGACTGATACATTGCCTTGGACCTTGCGATAATCTCAGCGGCACTGTGCGCTTCGGGTTGTAGCGGCAGAGACTGGCGCTCGGCGCGGCTTGCCAGGTCGCTAGCCATGTATAGCACACCAGCTACCGCCAGCACGATTAGCACGGCGGCAGCCAGCCAGCCGACGGTGGCGCGGGCGATGTATAGGGGTCGCGGCATGGGTTTAGCAGGCGACAACACTTCCGCCTCGCTGATGGCAGTAGGCGTGGCGCTCTCTTCTTCTAGCTGGGCTTGCAAGGCAGCGGCGAAGCGGGCGGATGGTAGCGGCGCACGCATCTGCTGACGTAGGACGCTGGCGGCGCGGGCCAGCTCTGGCTCCAGGCCAGCCGGGGGAGGGCTGGCGGGATCGGCCATCAATGCCTGGCAATACTCTTCCAGCACCTCTGCCTGCTGTTCGTCGCGTTCGCTAATCATCGTTTTGCTCCCTACTGATGGGCGAGCGCAACCCGCCCCTACATTTCATTGACAAGGTTGGGCGCAACTCGCCCCAACGCCTAATTCGTCGCGTTGCACAATCTCGCGCAAGGTTTCGATCGCCCGCAACCGCAGCATCCTGACCGCGCCGGGGCTACGCTGCAAGGCCGCGCCGATCTGCGCCCCGCTCCAGCCGGTGAACTGCAACTCCAGCACGGCTCGCTGGTCGGCGGGCAGCATCGCCAGTGCGGTACGCATATCCTCATCCTCTGCCTGCTCGACCGCCAATTCCTCGGCGCTGGGAGCAGGGTCGGCCAGCGTGTCGGCCTCGGCAATGTCGGCCTGCGGATGGCGCTGGCGGTAAACGTCAATCACCACGTTATGGGCGATGCGGAACAGCCAGGCGGCCACCGCGCCACCACGCCAACCATCCAGCCCCGCCAGCGCCTTGAGGAACACCTCGCTGGTGGCATCCTCGGCTGCCTCACGGCTGCCCAGCCGCACGTAGCAGTAGAGGTAGATGGGATTAAGGTAGCGCTGGTAGATGGCGGTGAACAACTGCCGATCCTCGCGGGCGCGGACGATCAGCGCCGCATCGTCCGGCTCACCATCGCTGGATGTTGGTTCGCGCTTCGTCTCGCCTGCCGCCCTGGTCAAGATTGACATACGTGCTGCTCCGCTCCCCTACCCTTCAGCGTGAGACGAACGCGCCTCTATTATTAGAGACGCAACTATCGGCTGATTGTCACGGCCATTTTTAGCTTGACGCATCCGCCCCCCTCTTGCTATAATATGGGCAATGCGCGCCTGTAGCTCAGTGGATAGAGCATCCGCCTTCTAAGCGGAATGTCGAGGGTTCGATCCCCCCCAGGCGTACCCTTCCTACCCGATGCGAGTCACGTTATTGCATTGCAAGCATTTGGTAGGTGCGAACCACGGTTCGCCCTGGCCAGTTATGCAAGAAGGTGACGCAAGCACTTCCTGCACTCCCCTTCCCCACATTCGCCCCAAATGTGCTATAATATCCCCATGCCTGAACCAGACCTCAGCATCATCATGGTGAGCTACAACACCTGCGCGGTTTTGCGTCAATCGCTGCTTACCCTGTTGGCTAGTCGCACCACGCATCGGTTCGAGGTATGGGTGGTGGACAACGCCTCCGCTGACGGCAGCGCCGATATGGTCGCGCACGAGTTTGGCGCGGATGAGCGGGTGCATCTGATCCGCAGCCCGCGCAACGATGGCTACGCGGCGGGCAACAACCTGGCGCTAGCCGAACTGGGCAGGCGGGGGCGGGCGGCTGGGCAGGTCGGTGAGGCCGCCAACATCGCCACACCGTTCGTGCTGCTGCTCAACCCCGACACCATCGTGCCACCCGATGCGCTGCAGCAGATGCTCGATTTCATGCAAGCGCATCCCGACGTGGCAATCGGCGGGCCGAAGCTGGTGCGCCCCGATGGGCGGCTGGATCTGGCCTGTCGGCGCGGCTTCCCCACCCCGCTCAACTCATTCTACAAGATGACCGGCCTCGCTGCCATCTTCAAGCACAGCAAGCGCTTTGCTGGCTACAATGTAACCTACGCCGACCCTGATGCGTTGACTGAGGTGGACAGCGTGGTGGGCGCGTTCATGCTGATGCGTAGCGCAGCGATCAATCAGGTTGGGTTGCTCGACGAAGCCTACTTCATGTATGGCGAAGACCTCGATTGGGCCTACCGTATCAAGCAACGTGGCTGGCGGGTGTTCTACAACCCGGCGGTCAAGGTCATCCACTACAAGGGCGAGAGCAGCCGCCAGCGCAGCAATGCGATGATCGTGCAGTTCTACCGCTCGATGTTTATATTCTACCGCAAACACTACGCCGCCCGCACCTTCTTTGCCGTCAACTGGTTGGTGCAGGCGGGTATCACCGCCAGGGGCGGGTTCGCCCTGGCCCAGAACTTCTTCCGCCCTGCTGACCGTAAGCGGGTTACCTAGAGAATGTAAGTAGAAGGTAGAATGTAGAATGTAGATTCTGGCGAGTAATACCAATTAGCGATGGTGCGGCTTTAGATTAAGCCAGGGCGAACAACGGTTCGCCCCTACAGAACTATAGCATCGCCTCGACTAATTGGTATAAGGATGATTATGATCTGCAATCTTAAATCTACACTCTGCAATCATCGGATTTGCTTATGAGTACACTACA
>JANXYP010000076.1 GCA_025355955.1 Chloroflexota bacterium | reverse complement strand
TTGATTACCACGATGGGCATTGCCGCGCCACCGTGGGCGGTGTGCCATGCGCCCCTACGACAAATATGCTTACACATCATGCCTGAACGCGCTTGTCAAAGCGCGGGCCGATAGCGTATACTCTGCGCCATGAACGAAATTATCGTAAGCGAAGAAGTAGCAGGGGCGTTGCGCGACAAGCGCCCGATCGTGGCGCTGGAGTCGGCGGTAATTACGCATGGGCTGCCCCGCCCGTATAATCTGGAGACTGCGCTGGCGCTAGAGGGTGAGGTGCGGGCGGGTGGCGCGATCCCGGCGACCGTGGCGATCGTGGGCGGGCAGGCGCGGGTTGGCCTCAGCGGCGACGAGGTGGCCGCGCTGGCGAACACCGATCAGACTGCCAAGATTAGCCCCCGCGACCTCGGCATTGCCATCGCCGGTCTGGGGTGCAGCTTTGGCGGCACCACCGTCGCGGCCACCATGCAGCTTGCCAGCCGCGTCGGGCTGGCGGTGTTCGCTACCGGCGGGATTGGTGGGGTGCATCGCGGCGCAACTACCACGTTCGACATCTCCGCCGACTTGCCGACCCTGGCCCGCGTGCCGATGATTGTGGTGTGCAGCGGGGCGAAGGCGATCCTGGACCTACCCGCTACCCGCGAGTGGCTGGAGACGGCGGGCGTGCCGGTGCTGGGTTGGCAGACCGATGAGTTTCCCGCCTTTTACAGCCTCAGCAGCGGCCTCAGTGTGGACCTGCGGGTGAATACAGCGGCTGCAGTGGTCGCGGTCGCCCGCGAACACTGGGGCGCAGGGCTGCCCAGCGCAGTGCTGGTCACAGTGCCGCCGCCCGCTGAGGTGGCAATTGATGCGCTCGAACTGAACGCGGTGATTACCCAGGCGTTGGCCGAGGCGGAGCAGACTGGCGTACGTGGGCGGGCAGTCACACCATTCCTACTCGATGCGGTGCGTATCGCTACCAGCGGGCGGAGTATGGCGACCAACATTGCGCTGCTGCGCCACAATGCGACGGTGGCGGCGGCGATCGCGGTGGAGTATTATGGGCGGTAAGTTGCCCACCCCCAATCCCTCGTGGCGGGAGGGGGGTTTGCTGCGTATTGTCGCAATGGGCGACCTGGTGTTCGATGTGCTGGTGCAGAGCAACGAAGATGAATTGTCGCTGGAGAGCGACATCACTGCCCGCATCATCGTCAGGCCGGGCGGCTCGGCGGCCAATTTCGCAGTGCGGGCGGCACGGTTGCTCGGTGACGAGGGGCGCGTCAGCTTCATCAGCAAGGTGGGCAACGACGACAGCGGCACCGCGCTGGTGCAGATTCTTGAGCGCGAGGGGGTGCAGCCCCAGGTTGCCGTCGAGCAAACCGAGCGACCAAGCGGCACAGTGCTGGTGTTCGTCAACCGCAGCGGGCGGCGCACCATGGTGACGGATCCAGGCGCAAGCCGCGCCCTAACCGTCGCCGAGCTAGAAGTCCATGCTGATCTGCTCACCAACTGTCACGCCTTCCACCTGACCAGCTATTCGCTATTCACCGAGCCGCCGCGCTCCGCCGCGCTACGGGCCTGCCAGCTAGCCCATCAGGGCGGCGCAATTGTCTCGCTCGACCCCTCCTCGCACCACCTGATTGAGACGCTGGGGCGCGACCTTTACGCTGCGTTTGCCCAGGCGGTTGCTCCCGACATCTTCCTGTCCAATCTCGATGAGGGTAGACTGCTGTGTGGCGAGCAGGAGCCGGAGGTTGTGGCCCGGGCGATGCACCGCTTTGCCCCGATCGTCGCGCTGAAGCTGGGCGCGGACGGCTGCATTGTCAGCCAGCGCGATGGCGATATGCAGCACATCCCCGTCGTGCCAACTGCAGTGGTAGACACAACCGGCGCAGGTGATGCCTTCGCTGCCGCATTCGTGATTGGCTATCTGCAAAGCAGCGACATAGTTGTCGCAGGCAAACAGGCGAATACGGTGGCGGCTGGGGTAGTGGGGCGGCTGGGGGCGAGGTAATTATGGATTTTGGATTTTGAATTGTGGTGTTTGCGGGGGTGTCACATTCTTGCAGCACAGGCGTTCAGTAGGGGCGAACAACGGTTCGCCCTGGCTGGGTGTGCCTAAACGAGACCCACACCTGTTGTTGCAAGCGCGGTTGCGTTGCGCCCACCCTTGCGCTATAATAGCGCGGCAGCAGGCAAGCACAACTATAAGCAGGAGGCGAGCCGATGTTCCCAGCCAGCAACCCGATTGACCTGTTCAACCTGTACGAGGATAGGGATTACTTCATGATCGAGGCGATCATGCCCAGCTTCAGGGTAGACCAGCTAAAGGTTAGCTCCGACGAATACAGCGTGACCATGAACTACCTCGGCTTGCAGCGCCAGTATACGCTGCCCACGCCGTTCGATGCCAGCGACCCAATTGTGCAATACGACGGCAACCGCGTGCGTATCTACATCCCCAAGCTGGCGATGTCCTGGGCTAGCGTGCCACCGCCCGCGGAGTGAGGGTGGAAGGTAGAGGGTATAACAGAAAGGCCGCCCGATTATGGGCGGCCTCGTTGATGCTAGCTGAAGTTAGGAATTATCCCCCTTAGTAAGCGTGACAAGGAACTCGGCGTTGTTCTCAGTCTTGCTCAGGCGGCCTAGCAGCAGTTCGATGCCCTCGTTGCCGCCCAGCACACTGACCATACGCCGCATCGTCCACACCTGCTTGAGGGTGTACTCGTCGAAGAGCAGGTCTTCACGGCGGGTACCGCTGCGGGTGATGTCAATCGCGGGGAAGGTGCGCCGCTCGGCCAGCTTGCGGTCAAGGTGCAGTTCCATGTTGCCAGTGCCTTTGAACTCCTCGTAGATCACGTCGTCCATACGGCTGCCGGTGTCAACCAGACAGGTAGCGATGATAGTCAGGCTGCCGCCCTCCTCGATGTTGCGGGCTGCGCCGAAGAAACGCTTGGGCGGGTAAAGGGCGACCGGGTCGATGCCGCCGGAGAGGGTACGGCCACTGGGCGGCATCTCCATATTGTGGGCGCGGGCCAGGCGGGTGATGCTGTCGAGCAGGATGACCACATCGCGGCCACCTTCGACTAGCCGCTTGGCACGCTCCATTGCCATCTCCGCCACCTTGACGTGTTCGCTAGTTGGCTCATCAAAGGTGCTGCTGATTACCTCACCACGCACGCTGCGGCGCATATCGGTCACTTCCTCGGGCCGCTCGTCAATCAGCAGCACCATCAGGTGAACATCGTTGTAGTTGGCAGTGATGCCATTGGCGATTGCTTTGAGCAGCAGAGTCTTGCCCGCTTTGGGCGGCGATACGATTAGGCCGCGCTGCCCCCGTCCGATGGGGGCGACCAGGTTGAGCAGGCGGGTGCTGAGGATGTTCTGGCTGGTCTCAAGATTGAACATCCGTTTGGGAAAGATGGGAGTGAGGGTCTCGAAGTGGGGCCGTCGCCGCGCCGCATCGGGGTCCATGCCGTTGATCGCCTCGACCCGCAGCATACTGTAATACTTCTCACTCTCCTTGGGCGGGCGCACCTGGCCGGTAACCATGTCGCCGGTGCGTAGCCCAAAGCGGCGGATCTGCGAGGTGGAAACGTAGATGTCGTCGGGGCTGGGCAGGAAGCGCTCCGATTGGCGCAGGAAGCCGAAGCCATCCTCCATAATCTCCAGCACGCCAGCGGCGAAGATGTTGCCCGACATTTCGGTTTGTGCCTGCAGCAGGCGGTAGATGAGGTCGGGCTTCTTCAGCCGATTGTAGCCCTGCACATCGAAGTCGCGGGCCATCTCCTGTAGCTCGTCCATGCTCTTGTTCTCAAGCTCGACGAGGCCAGCATTAGTGGGTGCTACCGGCGTGCTGATGCCGCCTGCGTTGCCGTAAACTCTATTATCTTGCTCCATGATGTTGCTTTCTTTCTGCATATTGCGAGGTTAGATTTGCCATTCCCCACCCAGGGGAGGAGTTAGGGATTGTTATTCCCCTCCTCGTGGGAGGGGCTAGGGGTGGTTATTCCCATCCCGTGGGAGGGGCTAGGGGTGGGTACGGGTTGCCACCCCCCTCCCAACCTCCCCCAAAAGGGGGAGGGGGATCGGGTTAGTGGTTGTGTTCGCCCTGGTAGGGGATGGTGGAGATACGCATCAGCTTGTCGAAGGTGTGGCGGGCATTGACGTAGCGGATAGTGCCGCTGCGCGAACGCATTGCGATCGAGCTGGTGGTCGCGCCGTTGGGGAAGTAGCGCACGCCGTGCATCAGTTCGCCGTCGGTGATGCCGGTGGCGGCGAAGAAGATGTCGTCACCACTAACCAGATCGTCGATGCCGAACACTTTGGTCAGATCCGCGCCCGACTCGGCGGCCTTGCGACGGTCCTCGTCGTTGCGCGGCCAGGGCTTGGCCTGCATATTACCGCCGATGCATTTCAGCCCACAGGCGGCCAGCACCCCTTCAGGAGCGCCACCGATGCCCATCAGTATGTTTACGCCGGTATCAGGCATCGCCGCATCGAGCGCACCAAGGACATCGCCATCGGTGATTAGTTTGATGCGTGCGCCAGCGGCGCGGATCTCCTTGATTAGCTGCTCGTGGCGGGGGCGGTCGAGGACGGTTACGGTAATATCCTCGGCATGAAGGCGCAGCGCGGCGGCCACCGACTTGATGTTCCACTCGGTACTACGGTTAATGTCAATCGCCTCCGCCGCTTCGGGGCCGACCGCGATCTTCTGCATATAAAAAATGCCTGGGGGAGCGGCGTACATCGTGCCGCGCTCGGAGATAGTGACGACCGCGATCGAGTTGGGCATCCCCTGGGCTAGCAGGCGGGTGCCGTCAATCGGATCTACCGCGATGTCCACCTGCGGCTGGTTGCCGTTGCCGATCTGTTCGCCAACGTATAGCATCGGCGCTTCGTCCTTTTCGCCCTCGCCGATGACTACAATGCCATCCATATCCACGCTGTTCAGCACGCTGCGTAGCGCGTCTACCGCCGCCTGGTCCGAGGCGTTCTTGTTGCCCTTGCCCATCCAGCGGGCAGCATTGAGCGCGGCAGCCTCAGTAGCGCGTACCAGCTCCATTGCCAGGTTGCGCTCCATCTCGACCTGTTCGGACATTCGGTTTGTCTCCTTTTGGGTTTGGTTTTGGTATTTGGTTATCAATGTAGGCAATTGTGGGTATGTGGAAGGAAGATGGTGATCGGCCGCTGCCTGCGCTAATAGTGAGGCTAGCTTGCGTGAAAGGGTGGGGCGATTCGCACATGAAAGTAGGTGAGAGTTCAAGGCCAGGTTGAGCGGGAGACGGGCTGGATTGCCATCGAAGCTACACACTTTCGCCAGCGCTGCACTGGCTTGGTAGGGGTGAACCGTTGTTCGCCCAACAAGGCAAGGCCAGATTGAGCAGGAGACGGACTGGGATTGCCATCGGAGCTACACACTTGCCCGCGCTGTACTGGCTTGGTAGGGACGAGCCGTTGGTGGTCCAATGGGGCAATGCCCTCGGAACAAAATGTCGGCTTGCTGGGGTTCGATCGGTAGCAGATGGCCGATTCGGCCTTACATTACAACATAAGCGGTGGCTGGGTGAAGCGGTTGAGCCAGCGGATATGCCGTGATCTCAGCTTCGGCACTTTGACAAACGCCAGATGCGGCGTTGCCCACTGCTAATAGTAGCAAGTGGCAAGCCACGACTGGTGGAAAAACACTTGGAAACTGGCGGGAGGGCAGGGATTCGAACCCTGGAAGAAGCTTTAAAACCCCTTAACCGCTTAGCAGGCGGCCCCATTCGACCACTCTGGCACCCCCCCAGATGTTGGTACTGCATTTGTGTTGCGGGCAAGAAAAAGGGGAGAAGCAGAGGAAGCCCAGTTGGGCAACGCTTTTACCCTAATCTTGTTTACTGCTCGCCTTACGACGAGGCGGAGAGGGAGGGATTCGAACCCCCGGAGCTTGCGCTCAACTGTTTTCAAGACAGCCGCCATCAACCGCTCGGCCACCTCTCCACAGCGCTACTCCGTTGCTGTGTGCGCTCTATTATACGCATACGGCTACGATTTGTCAAGCCCCAGCCCGCCGATTTTTTATGGGGTAGGGGTCGGCTTCCTGCCGCTGGCGTAGTAGACAATCACGTGGGTGCCAGCCGCGGCACCGGCAGAGGGGGTAAAGAATATCTCGATCAGCTTGTCGCGGTTGGCAGTAGTGAGGCCGAGCAGGGTCGTGCCGTTAGCGATCACCTGCCAGCCCTTGCTGGTTAGCTGATCCTTGTACCATTGGCCGATGGCAGCGACGCTGTCGAGGCTGGTGAAGGTGAACGCTTGCACCGCGTCGTATTGACCACGCTGGGGGAAGGATCCACTGTCCAGAGTGGCGAGGCCGCCAACCAGATTGGGATAGGAGGGTAGGTCGGCGGGGAGGACGACTGCCGTGTTTGTGGCAATGCCACCACGGATTATGACTGGCGTGTTTGTGGCAGTACCACCGCCGCAGCCCGCCAGGAGCAGGACGAGCAGCAGGGCAAAACCGGGCGCAATTCTGGTCAATGCTGTTCTCACCTAACCAACCATCACCAGGCGGCCACCAGCATCGCGCTGCCACTGGGCGCGGCGGAACTCGTCGCCCAGCTTGCGGAGCAGGATGTAGTTGCCGTAAGGTCCGTAGAACTGCACGTAGCCACGCGCCGCAAGCTCGATGGTCGCCTTCGCCACTTCGCCGACGGTGTAGCCCGGCACCTCGATAATCTCGCTGCCCGGCACGTACTCGCCCATGTTTCGCAGGCGGGTGACAAGCGCCCGCTTGGTGCCTTCGATTAGTTCGGGTTCTAGTTGCAACTCTAATACCCTCCTTGGAATCTTGTTCGCAGCCATATTATACCAAATTGTGACGGCAATGGTGCAAGGCTTTGGGGTGGGATAAGGAGCAGTAAACACGTAGGGGCGGGCGGCTGCCCGCCCAGGTGAAATGCAATTACGCCCATCGGTAGCGATAACCTTGGAGTAGGGGCGAATCGCATACGCCCTCTCGCCCAGCAGCAATGCCTATCGCAAGCATCAATGTTGGGGTAGGGGCGAATCGCATATGCCCTCTCGCCTACCAGCAATGCTTATTGTAACCGACGCAGGCGGGGATGGTTGTTTGCATAACGGATGACACGGAACGGACGGAAGACACGGAGGAATAGGTCGGCATTTATGGTTACGACGAGCATCGGTGCGCTTCACCGGGCGTATGCCATGCGCCCCTACATCAACGTTCGTTGTTGACGATGGGCATCGGTGCGCTTCACCATTCTCCCCACCCAACCTCCCCGCTGGGGGAGGGGTTATAGCAGTGCCGCTCGGTGCTTTCGATGAGCATCGGTGCGCTTCAGCATTACCCCTCACCCAGCCTCTCCCGGTGGGGGAGGAGTTATAGCAGTGCCGCTCGGTGCTTTCGATGAGCATTGGTGCGCTTCGCCATTACCCCTCACCCAACCTCTCCCACAAGGGGAGAGGGTTTATAGCAGTGCCGCTCGGTGCTTTCGATGAGCATTGGTGCGCTTCGCCATTACCCCTCACCCAACCTCTCCCACAAGGGGAGAGGGGAAAAGCTGCTCCAGGGCGGGCAGCCGCCCGCCCCTACGACCAACCCACTCATGCCTCATGTCTCACTTGACCGTGAACTGCTCCCCATCGCTACGGCCCCAGGTTTCGGGCGAGTACATCAGGTAGGCGCGGGTGGGTAGCGCGTAGTAGCTGCCGGGGGTGGTGGCCCGCATCGCGTAGTCGAAGTTGTAGACCCCAGCGGCGAGGAAGGTGGCAAAGTAGGTTACGCGATCATCGTGCATCTCCACACCGTCATAGGAGCGGCAGGGGGCGGAGCTTTTCTCGTCGCTCGACACAGCGATGCAGACAACGCCAGCCTGCTTTGCCGCAGTGCTGGTGGTGCCGAGGTCGGTATTGACCGCCTCCATGCCAGCGGGCAGCGGGTCTTCGATGGTGACGTAGTAGCTATCCTGCGGCACGATCACGGTGAGGCGGACATGGACGAAATCGCCTGCGCTGACCGAGGAGATGGGCGCGGGTGGGTTCTGCGCGTCGGTGGGACTGGCAGGCGGCAGGTAGGTGCGGGTTACGCCCAGGCCGTTGTTGTAGGCGGCGATGCCCTGACCAGGGATGAAGTAGCGCAGGTTGAGATTGTAATAGAGTGGGCCAGCGCCGCTGTCGCGGCTAATTACCAGGGTGCTGGTCTGGTTGATCAGCATATCCTTGATTTGCACTGCCAGCTTTGCGGTAGCGGTCAGGTTGCTCTGGTCAAACTTGCCATCGCCCACCGCCTTGCCGTCGAGTTTGACACTGTAGCCAAAGCTAGCAAGTAGCTCCTTCTGCGCGGCGACGTACTGCGCCAGCAGGATGATGACCTGGCTAGTCTCCTGGGTGCTGGCCCAGTGCGCGTCCGCGCTGCGGTTCTGCATCAGCCAGCGCACTGCCTGCGCCGCCAGCTGATCGTTGGGGTTGAGCGCGAGGATGGCCTGGGCGGCGAGGGCGGTGCTGCGGGTGTCGCTGTCCATGTTGATGTAGTAATAATGGGCGGTGCGATCCTCCTGCCAGTGGGCGGTGGCCGAACCTTGCAGTTTAGCGGCGGCCACCAGCGGCTGCAGCGCGGCGCTGGCAGCTTGCTGCTGCCCGCTATGCAGCAGGCCGAGGACGAGGTGAGCGCGGCCAAAGATGGTCAGCTTGTCCTGGGCGGTCTGGGCAAGCTGGTCGAGCTGTGCAGCGGCGCTGCTCTCACCCGCCAAGGCTAGCACATCGAGGATGTAGGCGCGGGTGCTGGGGTCGTCAAGGTTGGCATAATCGAAACTGCCCTGCCCAGTCTTCGCGGCAAGTTTGTCCTTGAGGTATTGCACGGCGCGGTCAATCGCCGAGGCATCCACGGCCACGCCTTCGGCCCGCGCCTTGAGCAAGCCTTCGAGGGCGTAGGCAGTAAGGTAAGGATAGTCGGAGCTGTAGGGGTTTTCATCCCAGTAGCCCCAGCCACCATCCTTGTGCTGCAAGGTGTAGAGCCGCTGGATGCTGCTGTTGAGCAGGGCGGGCAACTGACCTGAGTAGGGCGACTTCTGCCCCGCCGCCTTGAAGGTGTCTTCGACATAGAGTAGCGGCAGGAAACGGCTGACCGTCTGCTCGGTGCCGGAGTAGAGGTAGTCAATATTATATTGCACGCCATCGAGGGCGCTACCGGCCAGGCTGGCGCTGAGGCTAATGTTCAGCCCGCCGATGTTGCTGTCCACCCCATAGGGGATGAGCAGGGTCTGGGTGAGGGTGTTGGTGATCACGCCGGAGGCGGCGGTGACTTCGGGGGTGACGAATGGGTTGATGGGGATGTCAATGCCGAGCGCATCGCTGGGGCCGTTGTTGGCGCTGCGGGCGGCGATGGTAAAGCCTGCCCTCGTGCCAGTGCCAGCCAGCACGCTCCATTGCACTTTGGCCTGGTCGCCAGCCTTGATAGTGACGTGCTGGGTGGCGGTCTGCTGCGTGCCGTCGGTGGAGGTGGTCACACCGCTTGCATCAACGAAGTGGGTGCCGGTGATGGCGAGGCTGACATCAACCTGTTGGTCGCTCTGGGTGTAGTTGTGGATGATGGCGGCGGGGTTGGCGGTGTCGCCTTGCAACAGGAAGAGAGGCAGCGCAGGCTGGATTAGCAGCGGCTTGCTGACCAGCACATCGGTGATCGCCTCCCCCACTTTGGTATCGGTGGTGACTGCTTTGGCGGTGACGCGCCAGGTGGTGAGATTATCGGGCAGCGGCACGGCTACGTTAGCCGTGCCGTCTGCGGCGGTGGTGATGCTGCCCTTCCAGAAGGCGGTATCCTGCAAGTTGGTACGCACGGTCAGCGCGCCGCCGCCGCCACCACCGCCGCCCTTTGCGCCGCCCCCACCGGCAGCCACGCCCGCGCCGGGTGAGGCGTAGCGGTCATAAGCCTGGTTCTGAGCGCGGAGGATGGCGAGCGAGCTGGCGGTACGCACACCGAGAGCGCGGTTGGCGTAGAAGTTGTTGACCAAGGTGCCGCTACTGTCGGCGGCGAGGGCGAAGATGGCCTTGTCCACCACTGCAATAGAGAGGTCGGCCTGCACCGGCTGACCGGCGCTGTCGGTCGCCTTGATGGTGAAGTTGGCGGTGTCGCGGGGGCCGTACTGCGGCTTATCGGGGGTGATGGTGAGGTTCAGTTGCTTCACTTTGGGATCGACCCGCAGTTCGACGTAGCCCTGGCGGAAGCTGGGCGCGTCCGCGCCATCGGCCAGCGAGTTGACGATGGTGAGCGAGGCGTAGATGTTCGGCACCGAGCCCTCATCAATCGGTATGGGCAGCACAGCGGTATTACCGTGCATGGGGAACACCTGGGTGCTGCGAATGCCGTCGCGCTCGGTGGTGAGCAGGGCGGTGGCGCTGGTATAGGGCGAAGTGACCAGCACTTTGGCGCTGTCGCCCACCGCGTACAGCTTCTTGTCGCTAACCAGGTCGACCCGATTGGTGTTGTCGCGCTTCCAGCTTGCCGCGCCGCCATCGGGGGGGGCGACATAGATGCTGGTTGCGCTGGTGATGGTGTTGCCCGCCGCATCCTGCGCCGCGGCACGCACCACATACTGGCCGCCCTGAGTGGCGGTGAACTGCTGCGCGGCGCGCCCGTTCGCATCGGTGGTGACCGTCTGCTGGCTAACCTGGGTGTCCACCGGCTTGTAGACGTATACAGTCGCGCCGCTCTGGTCCTTGTCCTGGGTGTTCTGCCAGGTGCGCGAGTAGAGGGTGAGCTTGACCGTCTGGTTGCCGCTGAGACTGCCATCGGGCTTGACGGTGACGACGCTGACGGTGAATGGCTGGCTGGCGGTGGCGACATAGAGATCGGGGCGCAGGCCGACATAGAACTGGCCCTTGTGGACGGTGACGACGGCGCTGTTCGCCACCTCCTGGTTGGATGCGTCGGTGACCGCCGCCTCGATGGTGTACTGCTGACTGGTCGGCACCTGGCTGAGGTCGGCTTTGGTATCAATGTTGACCTGGCCGTGGGCATCGGTGGTTAGCTGGCGTTGCTGCCGCTGGGCGGCGACCTGCGCCTGGCTGCGGTTGTAGAGCGCGTCGTAGTCATAGAAATCGTAAGCCGCGCCGCTCTGAGGGTCGCTCCAGGCGAAGAAGTAGTCGGCGGTGAGGATACGCACGGTCATGCTAGCGTTGGCGACCGCGCCGCCGAAGTAGTAGCTGGCGGTGGCGCTGGTGTGGATGGTGTCACCGTTGATGTAGCTGTCCTTGTCGGTCTTGACATCCACCTGGTACTGCGGCTTGCGGTACTCCTGCACGGTGAAGCTGTAGTAATAATCGCTGGTGCGCCGCTCCTTCAGCACCTGGTTGGGGTCGGTAATGGTGAGGCGCAACTGGTAGCCGCCGAGCGCGGCGTGCTGATCGAGGGCGAACTGGCCGTCGAAGCTGCCGTTGCTGCCCAGTTGCACCGTCTGGCTGTATACATCGTGGTTGCCATCGTTGATGGTGAGCAGGGCATTGACGTTGGACGGCAGACTGTACGCGGCATCCTTGTCGGCGCGCACAATGCCCTTGAAGTTGACGGTTTGGCCGGGGCGATAGATAGGTCGGTCGCTATACAGGTAGGCGCTGTACTGGCCGCTGGGGTAGTTGTAGCTGTAATAGCGATCGGTGTTCCAACGGTAGAGAACAAAATCGCCGCTGTTGATACCGTCGCTCCAGTTGGCGGACACGGCAGCGGTATCACTGCCATTGTCGCCCTCGGCGATGGCGAACAGCGAGTAGGTATCGGTGCCGGTGATGGGGGTGCGGTAGAGGCCATCTGCATCGGTGCGGCCCGTGGCGAAGAGTTTAGCCGCGCCGTTGCTGACGCTGGCGAGGCGCACACGCAGGTTGGCGCTGGGCTTGCCGGTGTTCTGGTTGACCGCCCAGACCAGCGCCTCGTTGTTGGCCGCTTTCATCGTGAGCGCGCTATCGCCGACTACGAAAGCGAGACTGGCTTCCTGGCCGAACTGATCTGGCGAGTCGGCCAGATAGTTGCTCCGATCGAGTTCGACGACGAAGGCGTAGTAGCCAGGCGGCAGGCGGTCGGCCTGGCCGTCGAGGCTGAGGGCGAGTTTGCTGACGTTGGGCTGATCCTTGGTAGCGGTGACGGTTTGCGTCCACTGGCGGGTGGGCTTTAGATTGGCAATCTGGAAGCCACCGTTACTCTTGCCCTCATGCAAGCCGAAGCTGTACGCGCTGATCAGGCTAGCGAAATTGGGCGCGTCCAGCTTCCAGAGGTAGTAGTTGAGCTGCGTGCCGTTGACGCTGCCGATGTAGAGGTTGGTGGGCTGCCCATGATTGAAGCTGGCCTGCCCATTAGCGCCGAGGATGTTGACGCTGGGTACTGCGGAAGGGGTGGTGCCGGACTTGCGGAAAGGGGTCGCCAGCTTCTGACCGGCCACGTCTTCGATATCGCCATTGAGGAGGACGGTGTAGGTAGCGGAGGGGTCGAGGTGGGCGTAGATGCTGAAGTTGGGACTGCTGCCGCTGTAGGAGGCGTTAGTGCTGCTGTAGGTTAGCTGTGGCTGCACCTGCCAATTCGACTTGATACTGTCCAGCTTGAGCGGGTTGTTGAAGGTGAGGTCAATACCGTCCGGCCCGAACTTGACATCGGTAACGGCAAGTGGCGGGAAGGTGCTGAAGGTCCAAATATAGTCCTTGTCCAACCCGATGCTGCCGCCCTGCGGCTTGGCCGCTGCGCCAACCGTGGCGCGGAACTGGGTGTTGAGCGCAAGTGGGCTGGCGGGCGTGAAGGTCATCACCTCGGCGGGGCCAGCGCCAGCGCCCCAGGCGAAGTTGCCGGAGACGTTGCTCTGCTCGATTGGCGCGGCGAGATGCATTTCGCTCAACCCGCCGGTCTGGGTAATCGCGGTGCCGATCGGCGCGATGCTGAAGTTGCTCTGCACCGAGGCGTGGTCCATCAGCTGGTTGAAGGTGACAACGATGGGGCTGGTTGCGCCGACGTTGCCAACGTAATCACTGCCGGGACCTGGGATGCCAACACCGTTGTTGTCGCCGCTGTAGTTGCCGTAGAAGGTGGGGTCATTGAGAGCAATCTTCTGGTCGGTGGGATAGACGTAGGTGACGCGGGGGCTGATCGTGGTAAAGCTATAACTGTAATCCTTCGCCAGGGTCGCGCCGAACTGATCCTGAAGTTGCTTGTGGACGGTGACATTGTACTTGGTGCCGCCGCTGAGGCCATTCCTGGGTTGGAACTGCAACTCAGTGGTGCCGAGCCAGACAAAGCGGCCAGCCAGGGGTGGGTCGAAGGTGATGTTACCGGCAACATTCTGCTCCTTGCCCACGGTGGTGAGCGGGATCATGGGGCGGGTGAACTGCAAGGCGACGGTCGCATCGGTGGGGATGTCCTTGCTGTCGGACGCGGGGATGGCGCGGAACACCTCGGCGAGTGGCACGGTTTGGAAGCTGGTGCTAACCTGGGCGGCATTAGTGAGCGGCTGCTGGGAGCTGCTCTTCGCCGCGCTGCTGAGGCTGACCGTGTAGCTGGTGCCGGGGCGATAGCCCACGCTGGGGGTGAAGACCAGGGTGCTGGCGGTGAGATTGTCCAGCCAGCCGAAGCTGCCTTGCACCGCTGGCTCAATCTTGAAGGCGGCCTCGGCGCTGGCGTGATCCATCGGCTGGTTGAAGGTGACAGCGATTGGCGCTTGCGGGGGTATGTTGCGCGTATCGGGCGCGGGGCTGATGCCCAACGCGGCGGGAGGGCCAGCGGGGGTGGGCGGGGCGCTGGTATCGGTCGGGTTGCTGGCTGCGCTGGTGTTGGTCGGGTTGCTGCCGCTGGCGGTGTTAGTGGGATTGCCGCTGCCAGATGTAGGAGTGGCGCTCACGTTGGCGACAGTATTGCCGCTGCCGTTATTGTTGAGCGCAAAGAACAGGCCCACGCCGCCCGCGACGAGAAGCAGCACGACTAGCGCGATGATAATTGGCAGGTTGGAGTTGCGGCGCGGCGGTTCGGGCGGCACGATGGTGCCGATCGCGGTTGGCGGTGGCATCGGTGGGGTGCCTTCACTCTGCGGCTGGGGGTTGAAACTCTCGGTACGATAATCGCGTGGCGGCTGGGACATAACTTTCCTCCTTGCGGATGATACAGCGAAGGGCGGCAGAATAAATGGCATAATCTGAAACCTCGAAGCTGAGGTATGCACTGGTATAGACGTTAGCGAGGCGAAAAAGTTGCAGCATTAGCATTGTAGGCGGGATTTATAGCGTGATTATAGCACATGGCAGCAGATTCTGCCTGACTGTAGTGGGACGGCATAGGAGTGGTTAGCCAACTGATTAGCCAACGGATTGTAAATCGGATAAACGGATTGGGCAGGCAGGTTGCGATAGGCATTGATGCGCTTCACCGGGGCGTTTGCGATGCGCCCCACAGACATCAAGCTAAGGCAACAGCCGCCCACATCCTGCTGATTTGTGCCTAATGGTGATGGCTCTCTTACTTTCTTAGCTCGATGCCTATGGGCGTATGCGATTCGCCACTATACCAAGATTGCTGCTTAACCCCGCCTGGTTGCATCTTCATATAGGCAAGCGCAATCAACCCCTACAACGATCTGTCTTCTACAATCTGCAATCCGCAATCTGCAATCTGCAATCCCCTACGCTACCCAGTACCAGTTGGCGAACCTGATGAAGTAGAGGGCCAGAAGCATCACACTGAGCAGTAGCCAGACGAGGTTGAAGGTGCGTGACTTTGCCCCCATCAGGCCGAGCAGCATGAAGGCGGGGAACAGTACCAGCACGAAGCGGCTGACCGAGAGCAGCGGTTCGGCGGAGGCCGCGCTGCTGAGGGCGAGCAGCAGACCGATGTCAACGTACAGGCAATAGATGGCAGGCAGCGCCCGCCAGACCAGGATGGCGAACACGATGAACAGCAGCGCAGCAGCCAGGTTGGTGAGGTTCATGTTCTCCACCGCGTACTGCAAGGGCTGATTGACCACATCGCTGAGGCCGCGCCAGAGCGACTCCCAGGGCAGGCTGAAGCGACGGAACCACAACCCCTGGCTGCTGAGGAAGGCGGCGGGGTCGCCGAAGCGGGCATAAGCGAACCCCGCCAATCCAGCCAGCGCCAGTGGTGGCAAGGCCAGCGCCGCCAGATCCCGCCGCCAGCCTCGTCCCGCCCGCGCCTGTCGCCAGTATTCGTACAGCAAGGGGATGAACAACGCCAGGCCAAAGCTGCGCGTCAGTATCGCCAGTGCCGCCGATATACCCGCCACCCACCACTGCGACTTCCGCGCCGCATACAGGCTGCCTACCGCCAACAGCAGAAACAGCGCCTCGCTATAAGCGGCGAAGAAGAAAAAGGCGGTGGGGAAGACGGCGAGATACAATATCGCATTGTCAGCCTCTGGCGAGTTTTGAGTTTTGAGTTTTGAGTTTTGAGTTGGGATTTGCAATTCATCTGTAGGGGCGGGATAAATCCCGCTCTGGCCGACTGGCTGCTCCTTTGCCTCGGTAGGGGTGAATCGTTGTTCGCCCTGCGGGGGGGCGGCAAACACCTCACGGGTGGCGGCGTGAAGCAGGGTGAGGGCGAAATAGAAGGCGACCCCAGAGATG
Source organism: Chloroflexota bacterium (assembly GCA_025355955.1). Classification (GTDB taxonomy): domain Bacteria; phylum Chloroflexota; class Chloroflexia; order QHBQ01; family QHBQ01; genus QHBQ01. The sequence continues at coordinate 5,406 of JANXYP010000076.1, read as the reverse complement.
AGCAGCGCGGCGACGATGTAGCGGTAGGGGCCGAGCGGGAACAGCACGATGCCCAGCGCCTTGATCAGCAAAGGGTAGAGGGGATAGAACGCGCTGCTGCCGGTGCCGGGGCCGCCGTAGCCCGTATCGGCGATCTTGAGATACCACTGCCCATCCCAGCGCGTCCACACCCCCAGCAGGCGGTCGGCCCAGCCGTAGAGGTTCGCGCCGGAGTAGACAGCGGTGCCGCCCGCCTGCAAGGCGGGGATGAGCAGCACCGCCATCACCCCAATTACGCCGAGGGCAAGGCGCACCGCCAGCCAGACGCGGGCGGCGGAGGGATTTGCGAGGGTGGATTGTAGGTTATGGATTCTTGTTTGCATTTGGATGAGCATTGATACGCAGAAGGGCGAACAACGGTTCGCCCCTCATTCGCCTATTCTGTTTGTCCGTTTGTCCGTTGAACAGTCCGTTGGCTGGTTCCGTTTTGCCGCAGTTGGGGCGAATGCCATGCACCCAAACGTCAACATTGGTGGTTGCGATGGGCCTCGCTGGCGCTTCACGCACCCACCCCAACCCCCTCCCAGCGGGAGGGGAATGGTTGCCGCCCCTACTTCCGTTTATCCGCTTGTTCGCTGCCCACGTCCGCTGGCTAACCCACCTCCGATGGGCATTGGTGGCGCTTCACGCACCCACCCCAACCCCTCCCGGCGGGAGGGGAAAACGCTTCAATCCTCAGCACTCAGCACTCAGCATTCAGCACTACTTCACCGGCGTGGGCGTGATGCTGATGGTGAGGCGACCGGCGAGGAGATCGAGGTCAGCTTTGAGCGCGGTTTGTTCGCGACCATATGTCACCCAGTCGGGCGGGGTTTGGGCGAGGGCAGCCTGGGCAGACTGGTAGTGCCGCTGGGTGGCGACGATTAGCTGGTCGGTGGGCAGGCTGGCATCGGCGTTCACACCGGGCGTGCCTTGCGGCAGTGGCGGGGTGGTGGGCTGGACCACCGGCGTGCCTGCGACGGGCGTGCCAGCGGTGGGTGTGCCGCTGACGACCGTGCCACTGCCCAGGCCGCCGCCGCCCGCAGCGGCAATCTTGCCAAACAGGGTGGTGAGCGCGCCCTGCAAGTCGGTACCCATCGCTACCTGGGTGCCACTGGCGACCAGGATACGGGCCAGCGTTGGCTGGGGACTCTGGGTGGCCTGCACATACAGGGGCTGCACATAGAGCAGCGAATTGCCGGTGGGGATGACCAACAGGTTGCCGTAAATGATGCCGCTGCCGCTCTGACTTAGCAGGGTAACTAGCGAAGAGATCTCCGGATCCTGGTTGATGCGGGCATTGACCTGCTCAGGGCCATCAATCTGTAGCTGGCGGGGAAAGGTCACTGCCGTAATCTTGCCGTAATCCACACCATCGCTCTTTGCTGCCATCCAGGCCACCATGTTCTTCTTGTTGCGTGGATTGTAGGGCAGCATCAGCAGGAACTCCTCCTTCTGCTCACCAGGGACGCGCAGAATCACGTAGTATGCCTCCATCCGACCCTGCGGCTGCCCATTCAGCACCCGATGACCACTGCCTGCATGGGGGTCGGTAGGGATGTCCCAGGCATCGGCCTGATTGTAGAACTCGGTGGGGTCGGTCATGTGGTAGGTGCGATACTGCTCGGCCTGCGCGTTGAAGAGGTACTCAGGGTAGCGCAAATGCGCCCTTATCTCCGCTGGCATCTGACTGGCGGGGGTGAACAGACTGGGGAAGATTTTGCTGTAGGTCTGCACCAGTGGGTCGCTGGGGTCGAAGTTGTAGAAGGTCATGTCGCCATTGTAGGCATCAATCACGATTTTGACCGAATTGCGGATGTAGTTGAAGCTAACATCCGTGCTGTTAGGGTCGACGAAGGGGCGGCTATAGGGATAGGCATCGCTGTAGGTGTAGGCATCCTGGATCCAGTAGAGCTTGCCGCCGATCAGGGTGATGTAGGGGTCATTGTCGAGCAGGAGGAAGGGCGCGACCTTGATGATGCGGTCAGCGATATTGCGGTTGAAGATGATGCGGCTCTGGTCCTGGATATAGTTACTGAGCAGAATGTTGCCGTCGCCGAAGTGGTAGGCGAACAGCGCCTTCTTCCAGAACGAATCCATCGCCACGCCCGCAGTGCCGGTGTAGGTGCTACGCACATCGCCAGTGGTGCTGGAGCGATAGTCGAACTCCGGCTGGCCGGTGTTGACGATGATATAATTCTCAGGGTTTTCGCCGAAGTAGATCTCGGGGCGGGTGATGTTTAGCCCAACCGTGCTGGTCGGCGGCACGCCGCCGATGATGAAGTTGGGCTGGCCGCTCGGCCCGATTTCGTTGACCGGGTTCATCGCCACACCATAGCCATGCGTATATTGCAGCTTCTGGTTTACCCAGGATTGGGCGTTGGGCGGCAGGCCGTTGGTGTTCAGTTCGCGGGCGGAGAGCATCACCTGGCGGTAATTGCCGTTGATGTTATAGCGGTCGATGTCCACATCGTTGAAGTCGTAGTAGGTCTCCAACGTCTGGCGCTGGCTGTAGGTTTGCAGCAGGGGGGAATAGTCCCACAGACGCAAGTTGGCAACTGTCTGCGGGCTGGCGGTGAGGTCGGCCTGACTGAGCGGCTGCACGTTATCGGGGCGCACCGTGATGCTGTTCAAATTGAACGCCTGGCGGGTAGCGGTGATGTTGTTGGTGATGTAAGGCGCTTCCAGCGATATCTGGCTGGGCTTGACGATGAAGTTCTCCACGATGCCTGGGTAGACTGCGCCGACCAGGATGGCAGCGATAATCCATAGGCCGATCGCGCCAGCGAACAGGCTGAGGGTGCGGAAGCGGATGTTGAGTAGCAACAGGATTGCGCTAATCGAGGCGACCACCAGCAGGATCCAGTAGCCGGGCAGCTTGGCGTTGATGTCGGTGTAATCCGCACCGTAGAGGACGGTGTGATCGGAGAAGAGCAGTTTGTACTGGTCGAGGCGGTAGCCAATAGCGAAGGTCGCCAGGTAGAGTGCGGCCAGGATGCTGAGGTGGACGCGCATCGCGTTTGGCACCGCGATGGGGATGACCACCGGCTCACTCACGCCAAAGATGCGCGGCAGCTTGATGGTAGTACCTTCCTGCCCCACCAGCCGCGCCCCACTGATATAAACAGCGGCGACGGCGATGATGCTGACCAGCAGCAGCGCGCTGAACCAGCCACGCAGCGCGTCGTAGAAAGGCAGGGTGAAGACGTAGAAGCCGACATCCTCATTGAAGATGGGGTCATTGTTGCCGAACGAGCTGCCATTTAGGAAGCGCAGCACATTCTCCCAGTTACCCGATGCGCCGATGGCAAAGAAAATGCCGAAGATGAAGGCGATACCCCAGACGATAGCGCGAAGCTGGTTGGGCGAGACGTTTAGCTCCTGGCCGGGGAAGAGTTGGCTTGGCACGCTGCCACGCCGGGCGATTTGCAGGTTGATGAGCAGAAACGCGGCGGCAATGATCAGGGCGATGATGAACACCAACCCCTGCACGCTGACGCGGGTGGTATAAACCGAACTGAGGTGCTGGCTATCGAACCAAAGGAAGTCTACCAGAAAATTGAAGACAAACGGCAGACCGAGAAAGAGCAGCACGACCACAGCAATCACGATCAAGCATCCACGCGGCATAATATAACCTCCGTTACAATTAATACCTCACAAGATCAACATTGATACTGACTCGGACCCTCTCCTCACCTCCCCCCGCTGGGAGAGGAGTCAGCAGCAAGTTCGCGTCGGGTTAATTACATTGTACACTATTTTGCCCGATCGTGTAGTAACTCCACCAGGGCGGACGCAATCTGCCCCCTATATCACACATCGTTTGTGGTATAATCCAGTATATGGAAAGGTGGTGGGGATAAGTGGGCGATAGCCAGTTAATCTCCGTTGTTTGTACTTCATGCGGCGCTGAGTACGCCACTGACAAGCTGCTGGGCTTCTGCACAGTCTGCGGCAAGGTGCTGTACTGCGTTTATGACATCGAGCAGGTGCGGGCCAGCCTTACGCCTGAGCAAGTGGCGCAGCGGGGACGTGGCATCTGGCGCTGGCATGAGTTGCTGCCGGTGCGCCACGCTGAGAACTTCGTCAGCCTCGGCGAAGGGTCTACGCCGCTGCTTGCCTGTGCGCGACTAGCCAACCAACTGGGCGGCGGTAGCATCATGCTCAAGGATGAGGGGGCCAACCCAACCGCTAGCCTGAGGGCGCGAGGGCTGGCAGTGGCCGCCGCAATCGGGTGCGAGTACGCGGTGGAGGCCATATCGGTGCCGTCGCTGGGTGATGTCGGCGACGCGCTGGCGGCGTATGCGGCGCGGGCGGGACTGAAGGCTTACTCCTTCGTACCGCACGATGCCGCCACCACCCACCTCGCCGCCGAGGTTGCCAGCGGCGCTTATACCTACCGCATCAGCCGCATGGAGATGGAGAGCAATCAACTGGTGCGCGCCCTGGGCCAACGCTTTGGCTGGTTCGATGTCAGCAGCCTGCGCGAACCGTATCGCATCGAGGGTGAGAAGACGCTGGGCTACGAGCTGGCCGAGGAGTACGAGTACAACTTGCCCGACGCACTCATCTACCCGCTGGGCAGTGTGATAGGGCTAGCCGCAATCTGGAAGGGCTGGGCCGAGTTGGAGGCGTTGGGCTGGCTGGGGTCGCACCGCCCGCGTATATACGCGATCCAAACTGATGCCTGCGCCCCGCTGGTCGAGGCGTTCAAGAACGGCGCGGCGGAGAGCAAGACCTGGGATCTGGGGGTGGACAGCCGCTACCCGCCGCTGCGGCTGCGTCGCCAGATTGGCGATTATCTGGCGCTGCGGCTGGTGCGCGAGAGCGGTGGTCGGATTATCAGCGTCAGCGAGGAGGACATTGCTACCGCCCAGCTTGAGCTGGCCCGCACCGAGGGTATCTACGCGGGGCCGGAGGGGGCGATGGCAGTCGCGGGCCTGAAGCAGCTCCGCCACGAGCGCATCATCACCGCCGCCGCCACTGTGGTGATCATCAATCCGGCAGCAGGTTTGAAGGAGCCTCAGATAGTCAGCCTCGACGATATGCCACCCATCCAGGCGGGATGATTGCGTATGTAGAATGTAGAGTGCTCCTAGCTATCTTAAAGAATTGTCGGGGTGTAAATGGTGGAACGCCGCCGAGTTACCGGGGGTTGGGGGCGACAGCCCCATGCTGAAGCGCCCCTCATGTCCATCGAGAGCATTCCCGCCGCCTGCCCCTTTGCATGGTGGGTTTTTTATTTAGGCGATAAGCATTAGTAGCACTTAAGCACTTGGAGCTACGCTCCCAACCCTCAGTAACTCGGCACGCGGCGGTTTTTTCCCCACCGCTACTGCCATTCACCTCTTGTAGGTGAGGTTTAGCTGATAAAAGGTTTTTGCG